>NZ_PSRT01000019.1 GCF_004212635.1 Bradyrhizobium genosp. SA-3
CTGGCCGGTCAGGCGCGCGGTGGCGACGATGCCGGAGGCGCTGCCGCTGCGATGCGGCGGCGCGCTCGACATCACCGCCTTCATGTTCGGCGCCTGGAAGAAGCCGAACCCCATGCCGCAGATCACCATCCGCCAGATGATGTCGGCAATGGCGGGATTGGCCGGCAGCATCGCGAGCAGCGCCATGCCGAGGCCGAGCAGCACGAGGCCGATGCCGCCGAGCAGGCCGACCGCGTGGCGGTCGGACAGGCGTCCGGCGATCGGCGCCATGATGCCGACCACCAACGGCCATGGCGTCATGAAGAAGCCGGTCTCGACCTGCGAGCGCCCGAGCACGTCCTCGAAGTAGAACGGCAGCGAGACGAAGGCGAGGCCCTGCACGGCAAAGGAGCACACCGCCGTCGCCGCCGACAGCGCGAACATCGGCCGGCTGAACAAGTCAATCGGCAGCATCGGCGCGGGATGGTCGGCGTGGCGGCGCGTCAGGATGAAGCCGAGCGCGAGCGCCGAGATCAGCTCGATGCCCACGACCACCGGCGATAAATTGTGCGCGGCGCTGCCGATGCCGGTGATGAATAGGCCGAGGCAGGCCGACGCCAGGATCGCGCCGAGAAAGTCAAAGCCGTGATCGGCGCGCGGTGTCTTCGGCAGCATTGCAAAGCCGATGCCGATCGCGACGAGGCCGAACGGGATGTTGACGGCGAACAGCCACGGCCAGGGGCCGAGCGCGAGGATGGCGGAGGCGATCGAGGGTCCGAAGGTGAAGGCGGTCGCGACCACCAGCGCGTTGTGGCCGAAGCCGCGGCCCAGCATCCGGCCCGGATAGACGAAACGCACCAGCGCCGTGTTGACGCTCATGATGCCGCTGGCCCCTAAGCCTTGCAGCGTGCGCGCGAGGAGCAGGCTGTCCAGCGACCACGCCACCGCGCAGAGCAGCGAGGCGACGGTGAACAGGATCAGGCCGCCGAGATAGATGCGCTGGTGACCGACGATCTCGCCGAGCGCGCCCAGCGGCAGCAGCGTCGCCACCAGCGCGATCTGATAGACGTTGACGACCCAGACCGATTGCTCCGGTGTGACATGCAGGTCGGCGGCAATCGCAGGCAGGGCGATGTTGGCGATCGCGGTGTCGAGCGAGGCCATCGCCAGCGCGGTGAAGATCGCCGCGATGGCCCAGCGCCGCTGCGCGGCCGGCAGGCCGTCGGAAATGGTGTGATCGGGCTCGCGCACCGCGGCAGGTAACGTGATTGTCATTGCGTTATTGTCATTGCCTGGCGCGTTGCTCCGGCGGCGTGGCCAAAAGGGGTTTTCGGCATGTACTACGGCCGAGCCGCCTGCCACAGGCATATGCTTGCATGCTGTGTATGCGCACCGCCCGCGGCTGTGCGTTCAGACAAAAAGTGCGAAAACAACCCCATGCACAGTAGAGATGGCCTTGATCGATAAGGGATTTTCAAACTGCGCTGGGATGACACCCGTCGTCGCCGCGACGTTGACACGTCGGGCAAAACACCGGCAGGATGCTATGCTGCCAGCGAGGGTCACAAGGCCCGCATAGGTTCGCTTGAATGCGCGATGTCCGCTTCGCGAGCAAGTTCAGCGCATCCGCTCATCTCATCGTCATGTGCCCGACTGACCGGATGCTCGCTGTCGTCAACTGATCCGGACAACGTCAGCTCGTTGAGCTCATCGCGCCACCTCTCGCTCGTGTAGTCCAGGGCAGCATCGGCGCGCCGAACCTGATCGCAAATCGTCACTTGTCTTCGGTCGATGCCGCCGCGATCACCCGCGAGGTGCGAGCCTGCCTGTTGTCTCGACTGCGATGTGGCCAGCGAACGACACATCTACTTCGCCTTTAGCCTATGAATTCGCACGACCGCGCCAGGAGAGGGCGCTCTTCTCTAACGGGAAGATAGAGCGCGCATCCATGTGGTCAGCACCGCTGGATGTCCTCATCTGTTGATGGCGACGTTGAACAGCGCCAGATCACGGCGCGGCCGTCGACCTGGCGTTCCGTCAGGATGGACCAGACATATTTCGGCCGATGCTTTGGGGCCGGCCGCGCCGCACCGGTTGATTTAATTTGACTTTTGCACTGGGTCAAAATTATATAGTTAATATATTTAATTATTTAATGATTATAAGCGGTTATTTCGATCTAGGCGTGTGCTGATCGAGGGCTGAAACCATGCGAACAGGCTGGGCCGTTCGCTCCATTGGGGTTGCTGTCGAGAGAGGCGTGATACATGCGCCGACCAATTGAGACTGCACCGAGGAACGGAGAAGGCATCTGGGTGGAAGATGCGACCGGGGCTGTTGAGGTCGGCCATTGGTCATCGGAGGCGGGTAAATGGGTCTGGCAGGACGGCTCTCCAATCTATCCTGCGCCGACCCATTGGTGTCCCGTCATCGAAGATGTCGATCCAGAGGAGGAACGATCGGGCGGTTGGCTTGTGGCGGTGGCAATTTTTGTTCCCGTCATCCTCGTTGGGGCCTCCTTGCTCGGTGTGTTTGAGCCATTCCGCCCGCAACCCTTTCCGGACATGACGCGAACCGGCGACGAGAGCGCCCTCAGCCTCGTTCAGCGGTCGGAAATCACGACCGGATCGCTCGCTCTCCTCCAACGCGAAGCGACCGGAGCCCTGATGCAGGCGGAGCCGGCAAGCGTGGTGCGGCCACAGCCGCGGCTGGACGAAGAGGCTCCGCGCATTGAAGCGCTCGCCAACGAGCTGGCCGAGGCGAACAGAGAGCTCGACGAGGCAGTCCAGCGCACGCAGACGGCGGAACTCGCCGGTGAGGAGCTGCGGAAATCGCTTCAGCAGGAGCAAGCCCACAGCGCCGAGCTCGCGAACGAACTTGCCGGAGTCCGCCGCGAGATCGATGCCGGTAAGGCACACGCGGACGATGTGGCCGCACGGCAGAGAGATGCGGCGGCGGGAGAGATCGCAGAACTGCAGCAGTCCCTTCAGCAGGAGCGGCAAAGAAGCGGCCTCCTCGTGAAGCAGGCGAACGCCGCGCAGGCAGCAGCGGCGAGCGCTGAGCAAGAACGCCATGAGGCGCAAGCACGCGCCGCCGCACTCGCGAGCGAACTTGCCGGAATACCTCGCGGATCGCTCATGGCGGAAGCTGCGGCCGCGGAACAGACGGAGGCGGCGGAGCGGGAGATTGCGGAGCTGCGGCGGTCTTTGCAAGATGAGCAGCGGAAGAACGCCGACCTTGTCGCCGAGGCCAAAGCGACGAAGGCGGCCATGGCCAATGCCGAACAACAACGCCGCGCTCTCGAAGAAGCCCAGGCGCACGCCGCCGCGCTGGAAAGAGAACTCGCCGAAACGCGCCGTGAGATCGAAACCCGGAAACTGCAACTGCGCGAGGCGGACAATGCGGCCTCGCAGCAGAGACAGGCCGCAGACCGAGAGATTGCTGAACTGCGGCAGTCGCTGCAACAGGAGCGGAGCGCGACCGAAGCCAAGCAAAGAGACCGTGCATCGGCATGGGCCCCCACCGATGTGCGCCTTCCGGTGGAGCAAGCAAATGAAGCCCCGATCTTGCCGGCGACGCAGAACGTGGAAGTGACCGTAGCGGAGCCGCCGACAGCCGCAAACCAAAACGACGCGGAGGCCCGATTGATCCCGCGCGCCAGGGCGTTGCTCGATCAGGGTAATATCGGTGCAGCGCGCATCGTCCTCGAGCTCGCGGCCGAGAAGGACATTGCGCAGGCAAGTTTCATGCTCGCGGAGACATATGATCCGGCGGTCTTAGCCGCCTGGGGTACCTATGGAACGCGCGGCGAAGCGGCCAAGGCGCGGGAGCTCTACGCTAGGGCACACCGGGGCGGTATTCGCGAAGCGAAGGAACGGCTGGATGCGCTGCAGCGCTGAGAATGGGCTCGTTGCATTTCGGCGCGACGAAAGGTTGCGACAGATGATCCAGAAGGGAGCGACATGAACAAGGTGCCAAAGTTACTCTCGTTGCTTCTGCTCACCTGCTTGGTGCCGGTCGCGATGATGCTTCAAACGGCCTGCTTGGAAGCGCAAACCGCGAGAAATACCAGGGCCGATGCTCAGCTTGTCCGGAGGCCCCTCCCGCAAGAGAATGAAAAGGACCGGATGAACGCCTGGACGGTCGGGCTCGCCGGCGGCCTGCTCGAGGGTGCGCCGATCCGCCTCGCCGCAGAAATGGCTCGCGTCGTCGACGACGGAGCAGACCTGCATCTCCTGCCGATCGTGACCCGGGGCGCCACCGACAATCTGAATGCGCTGCTCTATTTGCGTGGCGTCGATACCGCCATCATCAATTCCGACGCGCTCGAAGAATATCAGACTCAGGCACCGCAGATCCGAAGCCGCATCACGTATCTGCTCAATCTCTTCCCATCCGAGCTGCACATTTTTGTGCGGCCTGAGATCACAAGCCTGCAGGATCTTGCCGGCAAGAAGGTGAATTTCAACACCCTGGGCACCGCAGCCGCCTATTCAGGACCACTGATCTTCAGCCGTCTCGGCATCGATGTCGACAAGACATTCATTCCGCATCAGGTGGCCCTGGAGCAGATGCGCAAAGGCGAGATGTCGGCCGTCGTGTTCATCACGTCGAAACCCGTCGACGCCTTCGTACGGGGCCGCTGGGAGGCTGGATTCAAGTTCCTCCCGGTGCAGTACGACAGGAAGTTCGAGGACTATTATCTGCCCGCGACCTTGGACGCCAATGAGTACCCCAATCTGATCAAGCAAGGCGAGCGGGTCTCGACCATTGCGGTGCCGACGGCGCTCGTTGCCTTCAACTGGCCGCCACGCTCCAATCGCTACCAACGCGTGGCGCGCTTTGTCGAGTACCTGTTCTCGCGAATCGACCGCCTGCAAGCTCCAGGCTTCGATCCGAAATGGCGGTCGATCAATCTCGCGGCAACCGTTCCAGGGCTCACCCGCTTCCAAGCCGCGCAGGAATGGCTGGATCGCAAGGCGCGCAGTGCACAGGCGAGGCCATGAAGACTGCCGCTCCTCAGCTCGCCGTCGCCTTGAACGTCGCCTGCGGAATCGCTTACGCGCAAAACACTGGCGATCCCATGGAAACACTTCGGGCTTGTTCGGCGATGGAGGGGCAAGCCCGGCTGGAATGTCTGCAGGACTTATCACGTAAGATCCCACCGCCCGGTCGGCGGGCGTCGGACGATAGCTGGCTGGTCAGCGAGACCACTTCGCCGGTCGACTATTCACCGATCGTCACCGCCACCACCTCGTCCGTTGGCGGCTCGGATGGGGCCGCGATGCAACTCGCAATCCACTGCCGCAAAGGCCGCACGGAAGTCATAGTCGCAGGACCGGCGCTATCACGCAGTGCCAACGAATACGTCATCTCCTTTCGGCTCAATGCGGATACGCCAATGCAACTCACGGCAGCGTCGCCGTCATTCGGCTCCGGCGTCGCTTTCGGCGGCGACGTCGTAAAGTTGCTAAGCGCGCTACCCGACGACGGTCACATCGTTGTGCGCCTTTTCACCCGCACTGGTCCGGTGCAAGACGGACAATTCCTGCTCAGCGGATTCGAAAATGTGCGCAAGAAAATGGCGGCTGCATGCAAATGGCCACATGCCGTCGCCAGACCAGGAAGGTGATGGGCAGGGAAAACGGGAGATACGAGATGATCAATCCAAAATTGGCGATGGCAGTCATCAGCGGCCTGGCGATGCTGCTCCTGATCGGACCAAGCGCGCAGGCGCAGCAGGACAACCAGTTGATCCCGCAGGCGCGTGAGAAGAGCCAAGCGAGCAACCCAAAGCATCCGGCTCGGCAGAAACAGGTGAGCAAGCCGGCGCAGAATCAGGCGATCAAGCAGGATCCTGCGAACAACACGAAGATGGCTGAGGCGACGAAAGCCGAGAGCGCCAGGAAGCCGCATCGGCTGATCCTGCAGGTTAACTCCAACGAACCTGCGATGATGAACCTCACACTCAACAATGCGACCAACGTCGCGCAATACTACCGCGATCTCGGCGAACCAGTGTCGATCGAGGTGGTCACCTTTGGCCCCGGTCTTCACATGCTGCGCGATGACACCTCGCCGGTAAAGCCGCGGATCGAGGTGCTCGCGATGAGCCATCCCGAAATCTCCTTCAAGGCTTGCGGCAACACCCAGGAAAACATGCGCAAGGCGGAGAACAAGGACATCAACCTGATTCCACAGGCCACGGTCGTCAAATCCGGTGTCGTCCGCGTCATGGAGCTGCAGGAGCAGGGCTGGAGCTACGTCAAACCGTGAGGTCGGCCGGCAAACCCAGGGCAATCGCGTATGGGAAGCGGATTCCCTGCGGCCCATCCTCCGAGACGCCCGCTTTGGCGGGCTCCTCGGGATGAGGGCGGAGTGTGCGGCAGCAGTTTCAACGGCCTCGATGCCAATTAGCCTCATCCTGAGGAGACCGCTGGAAGCGGTCGTCTCGAAGGACGAGGCGCTTGCTCAGGCAGCTCCAAGAGATCATAAGCGATAGCCCTGCCGGCAAACCGGACAACGCGTGCGTTCGAGGGCAGCCGAGCGGATTCAGGAATCCACCTCTAGAACTGATACCTCCGCAAGCCCCCATCTACCGGGATCACCGTGCCCGTGATGTAGCGCGCCACCGGTGAGGCCAGGAACACTGCGAGCGCGGCCAGATCCTCCGGCTCGCCCCAATAGCCGACCGGAATCTCTTCCTCCGCGAAGCGCTCGCGATAATCCGGCGGGTAGTTGCGGCGGATCTGCTCGCTCATGATGCGGCCGGGCGGGATGCAGTTGATGGTGATGCCGTGCGCGCCGATCTCGCGCGACAGGCCCTTGGCCCAGGCGTGCACGGCGGCTTTCGCGGCGAAGGCGGCGTTGAGGCCTTCCGGCTCGGACTTGCCGGTGATGTTGACGATGCGGCCCCATTTGCGTTCGATCATCTGCGGCAGCAGCGCATGCGCGATACGGCGGTAGCTGGTGAAGTTCAGCGCGATCGCCTCGTCCCATTTGCTGTCGGGCGCATCGACGGGGAGGGGACGGCTGCCGCCGGCATTGTTGACGAGGATGTCGACATGGCCGAGCTCGTTGATTGCAAACGCCGCGATCCTCTCCGCCGCGTCCTTCGCCATCACATCCTGCTCGAACGGCGTTATCAGCCCGCCGCCGACCTCTTTCACCAGCTCGGCGAGCAGATCGGTCCGCCGCGCCACGCCAACGACGCGCACGCCTTCGGCAGCAAGGCCCTTGGCGATGGCGCGGCCGATGCCGATGCTTGCGCCCGTGACGACAGCGGTTTTCGATTTGAGCCCGAGGTCCATGGTCACACGCTCTCTTGTTTGCTTCTTGGCTGTTGCGTTCGTTTCCTGCCGCGTCCTGTGGGCTTTGCGAATTGCCCGACCGGGACGAGCAGTGGTAACCAAGAGCTTCGGCGAAGGAAACACGAAAAAGAAAAGGCATCAGTGATGGTCTGGGACCCGCAGCAATACCTGAAGTTCTCCGGCCACCGGCTCCGGCCCGCCGTCGACCTGTTGATGCGGATTCCGGATTTCGACCCACGCGCGATCGCCGACCTCGGCGCCGGCGCCGGCAATGTCACCAAGCTCATCAAGGAGCGCTGGCCGGATGCGACGGTGACCGGGGTCGAAGGTTCGGCCGAGATGGTCGCGGCCGGCCGCAAGGCTGCGCCCGACGTGGAATGGTCGCATGAGGATCTCGGCCATTGGCGTCCCACGAAGCAGTATGACTTGATCTATTCCAATGCCGCACTGCACTGGCTGCCCAATCATGCGGCACTGTTTCCGTCGGTGATGGAGAAGGTGACGCGTGGGGGCATGCTTGCGGTGCAGATGCCGCGCAATTTTACCGCGCCGTCGCATGTGCTGATCGGCGAGACCGCGCTGAACGGTCCCTGGCGGTCCAAGGTTGAGCATCTCGTCACCCCGCCGCCGGTCGAAGGGCCGGCCTTCTATCACGACCTGCTCGCGCCGCTCTCGCAGAATATCGGCATCTGGGAAACTGAATATCTGCAGGTGCTCGAAGGCAAGAACCCCGTGAAGGAGTGGACCAAGGGGACCTGGCTGACGCGCTACCTCGATGTCTTGCAGGGCGATGAGAAGGCTGCGTTCGAAGCCGCCTATGGGATGCGGGTCGCAAAGGCCTACCCGAAGAATGCGGCGGGGCAGACGCTGTTCCCGTTCCGGCGCCTCTTCATGGTCGCCCAGCGCAAAGGCTGATTGCGCTGCCGCAATGCGACATAAACGCTCGTTTCCTTGGACTGAAGCGGGCGCCGGGTTGCGCATCCGGCAGCGGTCAAGTTAGTTTGGCTGCGGCAAATTGGGCTTAGGTCTAGTTGTTCGGGTGGCGGATTGCTGCCACTACTGACCTGAAAACAAAAAGACCCAGTTTAGACAGGTTGTTGGGAGGTTACTTCATGCGCAAGCTGCTTCTTGCAGTCGCCGCCGCGGCTATTCTCTTGGCCCCTGCCGTCGCCCAGGCCCAGAATCCCATCGTCATCAAGTTCAGCCACGTCGTCGCCAATGACACCCCGAAGGGCAAGGGCGCGCTGAAGTTCAAGGAGCTCGCCGAGAAATACACCGACGGCAAGGTCAAGGTCGAGGTTTACCCGAACTCCACGCTCTACAAGGACAAGGAGGAGATCGAGGCGCTCCAGCTCGGCTCGGTGCAGATGCTCGCGCCGTCGACCGCGAAATTCGCGCCGCTCGGCGTCAAGGAATTCGAGGCGCTCGACCTGCCTTGGCTGTTCAGGGATGACCAGACCTACGCCAACGCGATGAAGGGCACGGTCGGCAAATGGCTGTTCCAGAAGCTCGAGGCCAAGGGCATCACCGGGCTCGCTTATTGGGACAACGGCTTCCACATGCTCTCCGCCAACCGCCCCTTGCTGAAGCCGACCGATTTCCAGGGGCTTAAATTCCGCATCTCCGGATCGAAGATCGCCGACCAATATCTTCGCATCATGGGTTCGATCCCGCAGATCATGGCGTTCTCCGAAGTCTACCAGGCGCTGCAGACCGGCGTGGTCGACGGCTGCGAGAACACGGCGTCCAACTACCTGACGCAGAAGTTCTACGAGGTGCAGAAGGACATCACCGTATCCTATCACGCGCATCTGCAATATGCCGTCATCGTCAACGCGAAATTCTGGTCGGGCCTGCCGCCCGACGTCCGCACCCAGCTCGACAAGGCGATGGCGGAGGCGACCGACTACACCAACTCGATCGCGCGCCAGGAGAACGAGGACGCGCTGGCCGAGATCAAGAAGACGGGCAAGACCAATCTGCATTATCTCACCGACGCCGATCGCAAGGTGTGGCAGGAGGCGATGCAGCCGACCTACAAATGGGCGAAGGGACGGGTCGGGCAGGAGGTGCTCGATCTCCTCGCCAAGGAACTCGACGTCAAGATGAACTGACGGCCGCGCCCTATTAAGAACAATAACAACGGTCGGGGGTGATCGCACTCCCGGCCGTTTCGCTCTTGAATGGACGAGCCAATGCTGGGGGGACCAAGTTGCTGCGTGTGCTGAATCGAGTGCTCGATCATCTCGAGGAATGGCTGATCGCGACGATGATCGCGGCTGCGACGTCGCTCATCTTCGTCGCGGTGCTGCACCGTTACGGCGCCGGCCTGTCGATCGATATCGCCAGATGGGCGGAGGCCCGCAATCTGGCCTTCCTCGCCATCCCCGCGCGCGCGACGTTCAGCTGGCTTGCCTCGCTCGACCTGTCCTGGGCGCAAGAGCTCTGCATCTACATGTTCATCTGGATGGCGAAGTTCGGCGCCGCCTACGGCGTGCGCACCGGCATCCATGTCGGCGTCGACGTGCTCGTCAACATCCTTCCGGGCGGATCGCGCCGCCGCGTCATCACCTTCGGGCTGTTGTGCGGCGCGCTCTTCACCGCCATCGTGAGCTATTTCGGCGCCGCGTTCGTCAGCCAGATGTGGCAGACCGGCCAGCAGTCCAACGACCTCGAAGCGCCGATGTGGGTGGTGTATCTCACCATCCCGCTCGGCTCCGGCTTGATGTGCTTCCGCTTCCTCCAGGTCGCCTGGTCGTTCTACCGTACCGGCGAGCTGCCGCATCACGACATGGCGGGCGTCGAGGGCGTCGAGGCGGACCCGGTGCATCCGGCCCCGGTCACACCCAGCCAGGTCGTCCGGGACGAGCGCAGCCCGCTCGGCTGGATCCTGATGCTGCTGCCGGTCCTGATCGTCGCCCTGTGCTTTGCGCATGCCGGCCACGTCATCACGCTGCCGCATGGCCTGCGCGTCGTCATCGTGTTCGCACTTCTGCTCTCGTTGATGCTGACGGGCATGCCGATCTCGATCGCGCTGGGTCTGACCGTGCTCAGCTTCATGTTCACGCTGACCGATGTGCGAACGGAATCGGTGGCGCTGAAGCTGTTCACCGGCATCGAGAATTTCGAGATCATGGCGATCCCGTTCTTCATCCTTGCCGGCAACTTCCTGACCCATGGCGGCGTGGCGCGCCGGATGATCACGTTCGCGACCGCGCTGGTCGGCCATTGGTACGGCGGTCTCGCTTTGTCGGGCGTGGTCGCTTGCGCGCTGTTCGCGGCAATTTCCGGCTCGTCGCCGGCGACCGTGGTGGCGATCGGCTCGGTGATCCTGCCTGCGATGGTCGCGCAAGGGTTTCCGAAGCGGTTCGGGGCGGGGGTGATCACGACCTCAGGCTCGCTCGGCATTCTCATTCCGCCGTCGATCCCGATGGTTCTCTACGCCGTCTCCACCAACAGCTCGGTCGGCAAACTCTTCATCGCCGGCATCGTGCCGGGATTCGTCCTCGCCACGCTGCTCGGCGCCACGACGTTCTATCGTGCCTGGCGCAACGACTATCCGCGGATGCCGAAGGCCACGTTCCTCCAGCGTCTCGATGCGTTCCGCAAGTCGATCTGGGGCATCCTGCTGATCGTGATCGTGATCGGCGGCATCTACAGTGGCCTGTTCACGCCGACCGAAGCTGCGGCCGTCAGCGCGGTCTACGCCTTCATCGTCGCAGTGTTCATCTACAAGGATCTGAAGCTGCGCGACGTGCCGCGGGTACTGCTGTCGTCGGCGAACCTTTCGGCGATGCTGCTCTACATCATCACCAACGCGGTGCTGTTCTCGTTCCTGATGACCTACGAGAACGTGCCGCAGGCGCTGGCGCAATGGATGATCGACCAGGGCCTGGGGTGGATCGGCTTCCTGCTCGTCGTCAATCTGCTGTTGCTGCTGGCGGGCAACGTGATGGAGCCGTCCTCGATCATCCTGATCATGGCGCCGATCCTGTTTCCGGTCGCGGTCAAGCTCGGCATCGATCCGATCCATTTCGGCATCCTGATGACGGTCAACATGGAGGTCGGGCTGTGCCATCCACCCGTCGGCCTCAACCTCTACGTCGCCTCAGGTATCGCCAAGATGGGCATCACCGAGCTCACGGTCGCGGTGTGGCCATGGCTGTTGACCATGCTGACGTTCCTGGTGATCGTGACCTATTGGCCCGGCCTGTCGTTGTGGCTGCCGACGCTGCTGGGGATGTAGCTGAGCAAGCCGTACCGACGGTGTGCACCCTCTCCCCTTGCGGGAGAGGGTGGCTCGCCGCAGAGCGGCGAGACGGGTGAGGGGTTCTCTCCGCGAATGACTATCTTAGTAGAGCTCGCGGAGCTGACCGGGGAGGACCAGATATGACAGAATCCAGCAGCGAGCCGAAGGCAGCAACGTCGTCCGTCATCGCTCAGCACGAGGCCATGCTGAACGCGCTGCCGTTCTCCGATACGCGGGATTTCGACGACGCGGCGCGCGGCTTTCTCGGCACGATCGAGAACGCGACGGTCACACATCCGCAGGGGCGGACGGTCTGGAGCCTTGCGCCCTACGGCTTCCTCGCCGAGCAAGAAGCGCCGCCCACGGTCAATCCGAGCCTGTGGCGGCAGTCGCGGCTCAACATGCATCACGGCCTGTTCGAGGTCGTTCCGGGCGTCTATCAGGTGCGCGGGCTCGACATCGCCAACATGACGCTGATCGAGGGCGACAGCGGCGTCATTGTCGCGGATACCCTGACCTCGATCGAGGGCGCGCGCGCCGCGCTCGATCTCTACTTCAGGCATCGTGGCAAGCGCCCGGTCGCGGCCGTCATCTTCACGCACACCCACACCGACCATTGGGGCGGCGCGCGCGGCGTGCTGGAGGAGGATGCGCTGGCGACCAGCCGCGTGCCGATCATCGCGCCGAACCTGTTCATGGAGCACGCCGTCTCCGAGAACATCATCGCGGGACCGGCGATGCTGCGCCGGGCGCAGTACCAGTTCGGCCCGTTCCTCGCCAAGGGCGTGCGCGGGCAGGTGGATTGCGGCCTCGGCAAGTCGATGGCGGCAGGCTCGGTTGCGCTGCTGCGCCCGACCGATTTGATCGTGGCCACCGGCGAGACGCGCGTCATCGACGGCGTCGAGTTCGAATTCCAGATGGCGCCCAACAGCGAAGCGCCGGCGGAGATGCATTTCTTCGTCCCGCGCTACAAGCTTCTGAATCTCGCCGAGAACTGCACCCACAATTTCCACAATCTGCTGCCGTTCCGCGGCGCCGATGTGCGCGACGCGCTGGCCTGGTCGAAATATCTGGGCGAGGCCCTGCTGCTCTGGGACGGCAAGGCCGAGGCGATGTGCGGCCAGCATCACTGGCCGGTGTGGGGGCGGGAGCGGATCGGCACGATGATCCGGCAGCAGCGCGACCTCTACAAATTCGCGCACGACCAGACCATCCGCCTGATGAACCACGGCCTCACCGCCGCCGAGATCGCCGAGACGATCGAGTTGCCGAAGAGCCTGGAGGCCGCCTGGCACGGCCGCGGCTATTACGGCCACATCCGGCATAATGTGAAGGCGATCTACCAGAAATATCTCGGCTGGTACGACGCCAATCCGGTCAATCTCGACCCGCTGCCGCCGGTTGAATCAGGCAGGAAGTATGTCGAGTACATGGGTGGCGCGGATGCCATCCTGGCGCGGGCGCGGACGGATTTCGACAAGGGCGAGTTTCGTTTCGTCGCGCAGGCGCTCGGCCATCTCGTCTTCGCCGAGCCGGACAATCAGGCGGCGCGCGCGTTGCTGGCGGATACGCTCGAGCAGCTCGGTTATGCCGCCGAAAGCGCGACCTGGCGCAACGCCTATCTGTTCGGTGCCCAGGAATTGCGCCAGGGCATGCCGAAGGTGTCGGCGCGCCCGCCGATGCCGCGCGAGACGCTGGCCGCATTGCGCACCTCGCAGCTCTGGGACGTGCTCGGCATCCGCCTCAACGGCCCGAAGGCGGAGGGCAAGCACATCGTGCTGAACTGGCGTTTTTCCGACACCGGCGAGACCTTCGTTCTCAATCTGGAGAATTCTGCGCTGACCTATACCGAGGGCGTGCAGGCGGAGGGCGCCGATGCCAGCTTCATGCTGGCGCGCTCGACGCTCGACGAGGTCATCGCGAAACAGACGAGCTTTCCGGAGGCGGGAGCCGCCGGCAAGATCAAGCTATCAGGCAATCCGATGCGGCTCGCCGAGCTGATGGGCCTGATGGACGAATTCCCGCGCATGTTCGAGATCGTCGAGCCGAAGCGGGCAGGGGTGGTGTAGGGCGCCGGCGCCGCGCACATTTCTCCGTCATTGCGAGCGCCGCGAAGCAATCCAGAATCCCTCCACGGAAAGACTCTGGATTGCTTCGCTGTGCTCGCAATGACGCGTGATAGAGCGGGGATATTACGCACTCAGTGTCGTCCCGGCCTAGTGCGCAATTGCGCACGAGGAGCCGGGACCCATAACCCCAGGAAGAGTTGTGGCACGAGACTGGCAACTACGAGTCTTCGCCAAACAGCATCCTGTGGCTATGGGTCCCGGATCTGCGCGCGCTTGAGGCGCGCTTGTCCGGGACGACAGTGGAGATTGTGTCCGCTACTCCGCGCTGCTCACCAGCTTGATCCGCGGTGCTTGTTCCTCGGTCAGGCTGCGATAGGCGGCGAGATAGTCCAATGCCATGCGCCGCGCCGTGAAGCGCGTCTCGAACTGCTTGCGGATCGCGGCGCGGTCGAGCTGCGGCAGGCGCTTGATCACCCCTGCCGCGCTGATGACGTCCTCGACCACGAAGCCGGTCAAGCCTTCGTCGATGATCTCCGGCACCGAGCCGCGGTTGAAGGCGACGACCGGCGTTCCGCAGGCCATGGCTTCGATCATCACGAGGCCGAACGGCTCCGGCCAGTCGATCGGCAGCAAGAGGCCGAGCGCGCCGCTCAGGAAGTCCGATTTCTCGTGATCGCTGATCTCGCCGATGAACTCCACCAGCGGATTGTTCTCGATCATCGGCCGGATCAGCTCGTCATAGTAATCCTGGTCGGCGCGATCGACCTTGGCGGCGATCTTCAGCGGGATGCCGCAATGGGTCGCGATCTTGATGGCGCGGTCGACACCTTTCTCCGGCGCGATGCGGCCGAGAACGGCAAGATATTCTTGGCGAGCCGGTTTCGGCGTCAGCAGGTTCTCCGGCAGGCCGTGGTGGATCGTCGTCACCCAGCTTGCCTGCGGTACCGGGCGCCGCTGCGCATTGGAGATCGAAATGACGGGCATCTTCGTGAAGGTGTTGAAGACCGGCTGATGCTCCGGCAGGTCCAGCCGGCCGTGCAGCGTGGTCACGAACGGCGTCGGCTGCCGGTGGAATAGCGACCACGGATAATAATCCAGATGGAAGTGGAGGAAGTCGAACTCCTCATCGTCACATTTCTGCCGCACCCGCTCCAGGAGCACCATGTGCAGCGCATTGGGATCGCGCACGGAACCGTCGAGACGGAGTGCCCGCGGCCACAATGCATCCAGCTTTCCCGAGGTTTGCGAGTCGCCGCTGGCGAACAGCGTCACATCGTGTCCAAGGGCCACCAGCTCTTCCGTCAACCAATGCACCACCCGCTCGGTGCCGCCATACAGCTTGGGTGGAACAGCCTCCGTCAACGGAGCAACCTGCGCGATGCGCATCTCACCATCTCCTTTGTGCGATCATGATCGAAGAGCCCCCGCCAGTACGGCACCGGCAATGCCAGACAAGGGAACGTTCCCGCACTTGCGAAGTTCCTTCCTCCAAACGTTACATATTCGACACGTCCGGGGTCGTCTCGATGCTGCCATCACATCTTCTCAGATCGTCCGCATCCGCATGTCGTGATCGCCCGGCCCGGGAACCGAGGCGAAGCGGTCGATGTTCAGTTCGATCGGTAAACAACATCGAAAATCATCACGACGGGGTCAGTAGCCACATGGATCAGCTTTCTGGATACGCGCGCAGGCCATTTGCTTTTGTCCTGCGCTATCTCCGGCGTCGTCTTGCGTCGCATCTGGTGATCCTGACCGCTGTCGTGGCAGCCGTTGCCTGCTCCGTGGGCACGCAGTATGGCGTCAAATCCCTGGTCGACAGTCTGTCCGCCGGACCATCACATGGTGGCAGCGTATGGCTGGCATTCATTTTACTCATGTCGCTGATCGCCGCCGACAACTTCCTGTGGCGGATCGCGAGCTGGACGGCGAGCTTCACCTTCGTCCGGGTCACGGGTGATTTACGCCGTGACATATTTCGTCATCTGACCGGTCACGCGCCGAGCTATTTCTCCGATCGCATGCCCGGCATGCTGACGAGCCGCATCACGGCGACCTCGAACGCGGTGTTCACGGTCGAGAACATGTTCGTCTGGAACGTGCTGCCGCCCTGCATTGCCACAGTTGCGGCAATCATGCTGATTGGAATCGTGAGTCCCTATATGGCGCTCGGCCTGATCGTGATCGCCGGTGGCATGGTGATCGCGATGTTCCACCTGGCCGCCGCCGGCAAGCCGCTGCATGACGATTTCGCCGACAAGGCAGCGGTGGTCGACGGTGAGATGATCGACGTGATCAGCAATATGCCGCTGGTGCGCGCTTTCTGCGGCATCAGCCACGAGCATGAGCGGTTCGATGCGACGGTGAACCGGGAGCTCACCGCGCGAGGCCGCAGCCTGCGCTATCTGGAGAAGCTGCGGCTCACGCATGCCGGCGTGACCGTCGTGCTGACGGTGGCGCTAATGGCCTGGGCGATCACACTGTGGCAGCGGGGCGAGGCGACCACCGGCGATGTCGTGCTGGTGTGCACGCTCGGCCTGTCCATTCTCAATGCCACGCGCGACCTCGCGGTGGCGCTGGTCGACGTCACCCAGCACGTCGCGCGGCTGACCGAGGCGATCGCCACGCTGCTGGTGCCGCACGAGCTGCGCGATCACCCCGAGGCCGAGCCTCTCGTCAAGAGCGGCGCCGCGATCGCGTACAACAACGTCACCTTCGGCTATCCCGGCGGCGAGAAGATATTTGAGCGGTTCAGCCTGCGCTTGCAGCCCGGCCAGCGCGTCGGCTTGGTCGGCCAGTCCGGCGGCGGCAAATCGACGCTGTTCACGCTGCTCCAGCGCTTCTATGATACCGACGAGGGCAGCATCACCATCGACGGACAGGACATCTCGAAGGTGACGCAGCTGAGCCTGCGCGAGGCGATCTCGGTCGTGCCGCAGGATATCTCCTTGTTTCATCGTTCCATCCGCGAGAATATCCGCTATGGTCGCCCAAACGCGACCGATGACGAGGTGCTGCGCGCGGCGATCGCGGCGCGCTGTGATTTCGTCGAGAGCCTGCCCGACGGCCTCGACACCATGGTCGGCGACCGCGGTGTGAAGATGTCGGGCGGCCAGCGCCAACGCATCGCGATTGCGCGCGCCTTCCTCAAGGACGCGCCGATCCTGCTGCTCGACGAGGCGACCGCAGCGCTCGACAGCGAATCCGAGGAGGCGATCCGCGAGGCGCTGTCGCGGCTGATGCGCGGCCGCACGGTGATTGCGATCGCGCACCGCCTGGCGACGCTGCGCAATTTTGATCGCGTGGTGGTGCTCAAGGCCGGTAAGATCATCGAGGACGGCGCGCCCGACCGGCTGATGCAGGCTCACGGTCCCTACCGTGAGCTGGTGACGCAGGAGATGAGCCGGCTCTCGAAGTTCGCCGCGTAGATCCTGCAGTCGCGTTCGTTGGTTGCGTTTCGAATCAAGGCGCAGGGGAGCAGCTCATGGCAGCCGAAACCGTAACCCAGATCATTTCGATATCGCAGACGGCGGAAGCCGTCGCGGAGCAGACGTTCTACATTCCGATGACGGGACCCGCCGCCCGGCCGCGGCGGTCCCTCAAGCACGACGATACCTTCATCGTGCTCGACAGCCATGGCGACATCGGCGCTTCGGCGGGCGGGCCAGACGGGCTGTTTCACCACGACACGCGCTATCTGGCGCGGCTGGAGCTCGTGCTCGACGATCTCCAGCCGCTGCTGCTCGGCTCGAATCTGCGCGACGACAATTCGGCGTTGACAGTCGATCTGACCAATCCCGACATCTACCGTCAGGGCCGCCTCGTGTTCCAAAAGGATCTGCTGCACATCGTGCGCACGATCTTCCTGTGGCGCGGTGCCGCCTATCAACGCATCGGCGTGCAGAACCACGGCGACGCGCGCGCCAGCTTCGAGTTGACGCTGCTGTTCGACAACGACTTCGCCGACCTGTTCGAGGTCCGCGGCGAGCGGCGCCCGCGCCGCGGGACGGGCACGAGCCGGCTGCTCGGCCCGACCGACGTGTTGTTCGGGTATCGCGGCCTCGACGACGCCGAGCGCACCACCGGCCTGCATTTCGACCCGCGCCCGACGCGGCTGTCGGTCAATGCCGCGACCTGGCAGCTCGAGCTCGACCCGCACGAGGCCAGATCGCTGTTCGTCGCCGTCTCCTGCAACCGACCGGTGACGGAAAAGCCGGCGCGGTTCTTCCAGGGCCTCCTGGCGCACCGCCGCGAGATGCGGCAGTCGACCATGGGCGCCGCCAGCATCGAGACCTCCAACAACATCTTCAACGAGGTGCTGTGCCAGGCCATGGCCGACCTCAACATGCTGATGACGGAGACGCCACAGGGTCGTTATCCCTATGCCGGCATTCCCTGGTACTCGACCACGTTCGGTCGCGACGGCCTGATCACCGCGCTCCAGATGCTCTGGATCGATCCACGCGTCGCCAAGGGCGTCTTGCGGCGGCTCGCGCATTTCCAGGCGAAGGCGATCGATCCGCTCGCCGACGCCGCGCCCGGAAAGATCCTGCACGAGATGCGAGGCGGCGAGATGGCGGCGCTGGGCGAGGTGCCGTTCTCCCAATATTACGGCAGCGTCGATTCGACCGCGCTGTTCGTCCTGCTCGCGGGAAGCTATTTCGAGCGCACCGGCGACGAGGCCACGCTGATCGAGCTGTGGCCGGCGATCGAGGCGGGGCTCGCCTGGATCGACGGTCCCGGCGATCCCGATCAGGACGGCTTCGTCGAATACCAGCGCGCGACGGAAAAGGGACTGGCCAACCAGGGCTGGAAGGATTCCTACGACGCGATCTTCCATGCCGACGGCCAGCTTGCGGAAGGCAACATCGCGCTCGCCGAGGTCCAGGGCTATATCTACGCCGCCAAGCAGCTCGCCGCGCGCTGCGCGCTGCGGCTCGGCAAGCCGGACCGCGTGCGCCAGCTCGAGGCCGAAGCCAAGGCGCTGGCCGAGCGCTTCGAGAAGGCGTTCTGGTGCGAGGAGCTCGGCACCTATGCGCTCGCCCTCGACGGCAGGAAGCGCCCCTGCAAGGTGCGGACCTCGAATGCCGGGCAGGTGCTGTTCAGCGGCATGATCCGCGAGGATCGCGCCCGTCTCGTCGCCGCCGATCTGATGCGGCCGCATTTCTACTCGGGCTGGGGCATCCGCACCGTCGCGCAGGGCGAGGTGCGCTACAACCCGATGTCCTATCATGACGGCTCGATCTGGCCGCACGACAACGCGCTGATCGCGCTCGGGCTCGCGCGCTACGGCCTCAAGCATTCGGTGGCGCATGTCTTCAAGGGGCTGTTCGACGCGGCGACCTACATGGACCTGCGCCGGCTGCCCGAATTGTTCTGCGGTTTCCGGCGCGAGAAGCGGCGCGGCCCGACGCTCTATCCGGTCGCCTGCGCGCCGCAGGCCTGGGCCAGCGCGACGCCGTTCACGCTGCTGGAGGCGGCGCTGGGCATCGAGTTCGACGTCGCACGCTGTGAGATTCGCCTGCGTAATCCGCATCTGCCGACGTTCCTGAACGAGGTGATCCTGCGCGATCTGCGGCTGGGCGGGTCCAGCGTGGATCTGCGCGTCAGTCGCCATGGCGACGACGTGGCGCTGGAGGTGTTGCGCACGCGCGGCCAGATCCAGGTCTCGATTGTGCTGGCGCGCTAGTGGCGCGCCGAGAGGAGGGTGCGATGCGTGCGATCGGAGCGCTGATCCTGGGCATAGCCATCGTCTCGGGCCTGGCGGTGGCGACCTCGCGTGCCGCGGAGGATCAACCCGCGGGCGCGAGCGAAGCGAATGCGCCGCCGACGGCACAGCCGCCGGCCTCGACCGTTCCGGTCACCCCCAAGGATGCCGCCCCGCCGCCCTCGGTGACCATCATCGGCGCAAGCGAGGCGCATGGCGTCCTCGGCCGCGACGTTCGCAGCGCCGCCGGCGAAGACATGGGTCGCATCGTCGACGTCATCGTCGATCGCACCGGCCATGTGCGTGCGGCGGCGATCGATTTCGGCGGCTTCCTCGGCGTCGGCAGCCGCAAGATCGTGGTGGACTGGAACGCGCTGCGCTTCGGCAAGATCGCCAACAAGAAGGACAGCATCACGCTGGAATTGACCAAGGCGCAGGTCGCGGCCGCGCCGGAATACAAGGAAGACACGCCGATCGTCGTGCTCGGCGCGTCCGGCAGCCTTCAACCGCTGCAAGCGATTCAGTGAGGTGCCCGGAGGGCTGACCGCCTGTGCTGTTGTCGAGGAAGCCGAAACATGCAGATCGCGACGGCCGCGTTGAGCAGAACAACGTCGCCGCGCCGCCGGCTGCAGGCCTTCCGGCACCGTCGCGCCAGAGCCTGCGCGGGCTCGACTGGTTCATCTTCTTCCTCGCCGATGTGCAGACCGGATTCGGTCCGTTCATTGCGGTTTATCTGACGACGCAGAAATGGACCCAGGTCGAGATCGGCCTTGTGCTGTCGATCGGTGGCATCGTCGCCCTGATCGGGCAGATGCCGGGCGGCGCGATCATCGATGCGGCCAAATCGGAACGGCTGGTGGCCGCCCTTGCGATCGCCACCATCGGCTGCTGCGCGCTTGCCTACGCCGCGATGCCGATCTTCCCCGTCGTGGTGACCGCCGCCACCCTGCATGCGATGGCGAGTTGCGTGCTGGGGCCGGCGATTGCCGCGATCAGCCTCGGCCTGGTCGGCCCGCTCGCGATCGGCGAGCGTCTCGGCCGCAATGCGCGCTTTGCCTCGCTCGGCAACGGCGTTGCGGCGGCGGTGATGGGCACCGCCGGCTACCTGCTCTCGAGCCGCTCGGTCTTTCTGGTCACCTTCCTGCTCGCGATCCCGACCCTGATCGCGCTTTCGCGCATCCGCGAGCACGAGGTCGACATTAGACGCTGTCACGGCGAGATGCCGCCTGAAGCCGCGGATCGCGGCGACACCAATGTCTGGCACCTGATCCGGCAGCGTCCGCTGATTGTGTTCGCGCTGAGCGTGCTCTTGTTGCAGCTCGCGAATGCCGCGATGATGCCGCTGATGGCGAGCGCGGTGACGGCGCGGTCGAGCCAGTGGGCGACGGTGCTCGTCGCCTTTTGCATCGTCGTTCCGCAAGCGATCGTGGCGCTGCTGTCGCCGACCATCGGACGCAAGGCACAACTCTGGGGCCGGCGGCCGCTGCTCCTGATCGGATTCGGCGCGCTGACGATCCGGGGTCTGCTGTTCGCAACCGTGCGCGATCCCTATCTGCTCGTGCTGGTGCAGGTGTTCGACGGCCTCACCGCGGCCGTGTTCGCGGTGATGATTCCGCTGATCGTCGCCGACGTCGCCTTCGGCAGCGGTCACTTCAACCTGGCGCAGGGCATCGTCGGCACCGCGACCGGCATCGGTGCGTCCTTGAGCACCGCGCTTGGCGGCTATGTCAGCGACAAGTTCGGCAACGCCACCGCCTTCATCGGACTGTCCGGCATCGCCGCGACGGGGCTTCTGCTGATTCTGCTCGTGATGCCGGAGACGCGGCGCGCGGGTATGACCGCGACCAAAGAGATGGCCGGCTGAACGGATTCAGCCGGCCAAGTAGGTGGGGAAGGAAAGAGAGATCAGGCGTCCAGATTGTGCAGGCGCTGACGGTTGCGCAGCACGATCTGGCGGGCGCCGGAGAAGCCCAGGATGCCCTGGGTATGAAGCTGCGACAGCGCACGCGACACGGTCTCGAGCGTGAGGCCGAGATAGTCGCCGATGTCGCGGCGGCACATCGGCAGCGCCATCATGCCAGCAACGGCGAGGCGGCGGTCCATTTCGAGCAGGAAGGTCGCAACGCGCTCCATCGCGGTCTTGCGCCCCAGCAGCAGCATGTGGTCCTCGGCGTGGCGCAGCTCGGAAGCCGTCATGGCCCAGAGCTTGCGGGCGACCTGGACGTCGATGCCGGCGGCCTTCTCGAGGCTCGCGCGCTTCACGAGGCGCACGGTGGTGTCGATGATGGCTTCGGCGGCGAGGCGGTGAGTGGCGCCGGATTCGAGCCCGAACACGTCGCCGGGAAGATGGAAGGCACCGATCTGGCGGCGGCCGTCGGAGAGAAGCTTGTAGCTGCGCACCGCGCCGGTGATGACCTGATAGACATATTCGGCCGGCTCGTCCTCGCCATAGATCTCCTCGTCTTTGCGGTAGGAGAACTCCGTGGCGACGAGGCCGACATGGCCCGTGATGGCGCCTAACTGGTCGGTGACGGGATGGGCAGGAGCAATCTTGCCACCAATCTGGGTATTGATTGCCTTGGTGTTGATCGTCTGGGTCAGCATCTGCGCCATCTCCGTTGTGATGACGCATTGGTACGCGGTATCGGGGGCTTCGAAAATTTCGAGCGATATCTTAAGGGAGTTGCCTTACGTAGAATCCCGTAGGTCAGGCACGGGGGTGGTCCTGGATGGCGCGGCGGATGCGCTTGAGCAGGTTTTCGTCGAGAAGCGGCTTCAAAACCACGTCTTTTACCCCCGCCGCGGCCGCCCGGGCCGAGATGTTCTCGTCCGGATAGCCCGTGATCAGGATCACGGGGGTCTCGCTGTCGGACTGGCGCAGCCGGCCGGCGAGCTCGATGCCGTTGATGTCGGGCATCTTGTAATCGATCACGTAGCAGTCCGTCCCCGGAGCGCCGCTTGCGTGGAGCAGCGCCGTGCCGCTCCTGAAGGTCCGCACGGCAAAGCCGTCGGTCTCCAGCAGGAATCGCAGGGATCCCAGGACGGCGGCATCGTCGTCGACCACATAGACGGTGGGTTTTGTGGGGGACGCCGGCCGCGCACGGTGTGAGCTGACCTCGATCATGCTGCTTGAGTAGCACGCAGGTCGCCAAGGGCCTTGACCTGCCTCAAGGCTACCCTGAGTCAATCGTTAAGCATGCCGGCGCGCATCGCCATGCGGACCAGCTCCGAAAGGCTGCCCGCCTGCATCTTGGTCATCACGTTGGCCCGGTACACCTCGATGGTCCGCGGGCTGATGTCGTATTCGCGGGCGATCAGCTTGTTGGAAAGGCCTGCGATCAGCCCTTCCATGACCTGGCGCTCCCTCGGGCTCAAGGAGGCGACGCGGGCGGCGATGTCCTGCGAAATGGCCTCACTCTTGGCCGCCGGTTCGGCCTGGCGGATCGCCGTCTCGATCATGGTGATGAGACGATCGTCCTCGAACGGCTTCTCCAGGAAGTCGACGGCCCCGAGCTTCATCGCCTCGACCGCGAGCGGCACGTCGCCATGACCGGTCATGATCAGGATCGGAAACGGGCTGTTCTGCGCCTTCATGCGCTTCAGAAGCTCGATCCCGTCGAGGCCCGGCATGCGCACGTCGGAGACGACGCAGCCGAAGGCGAGGCTGGGCAGGGTGTCGATGAAATCTTTCGCGTTGTCGAACAGCGTGACGCCGAAGCCGGAAGAATCCAGCAGGAAGTTCAGCGAGTCCCGCATCGCTGCGTCGTCGTCGATGACGTAGACATGTCCCTTGGTGGTCATGAATCAGTTCTCGTCGGCTGCTGGCAAGGTGAAGCGGAATGTCGCCCCGCCCGATGCGTTGCTCTCGGCCCACATGCGGCCGCCGTGAGCCTCGATGATCGAACGGCTGATCGACAGCCCTACGCCCATGCCGGTTTCCTTGGTGGTGAAGAAAGTTTGAAACAGGTTTGGAACGACGTCGCCCTGGAAACCGGAGCCGGTGTCGGAAACCTCGACTTCGATCATGTCGTCGGCAACGGGCGTATTGGCCACCACAAGCTCTCGCTGCGGCGACTGCGCCATCGCTTCCAGCGCGTTGCGGAACAGGTTGACCAAGACCTGCTGGACCTGCACGCGGTCGGCCAACACGAGGTCCGCCTTCGGATTGAGATTGAAGCGGAGCTGGACATTCTGCTCGCGCGCGCCGGCAAGCCCGAGCGCGCCGGCCTCCTCGATCAGCTTGGACAGGCTCTCAATCCGCTTCTCCGACTCGCCGCGCGAGACGAAGTCGCGCAAGCGGCGGATGATCTGGCCGGCGCGCAAGGCCTGCTCCGAGGCGCGGTCCAGCGCACTTTCGATCTTCGCCGTATTCGGATCAACGCTGCCGGCAAGCAGGCGCCGCGATCCCTTCATGTAGTTGCTGATCGCCGCCAGCGGCTGGTTGAGCTCGTGGGCGAGCGCCGAGGCCATCTCGCCCATCGCGGTCAGCCGCGAGACGTGGACGAGCTCCGACTGCAGCTGCTGAAGCCGCGCCTGGGTCTGCTGATGTTCGGTGAGGTCGCGGACGAAGCCGGTGAAATAGAGCTCGCCGCCCCGTTGCGTCTGCCCGACCGAAAGGTGCATCGGGAACGTCGTGCCGTCGCGGCGCTTGCCAGTCACGATGCGGCCGATGCCGATGATGTGCGGATCGTTGGTCTTGAGGTAACGCACGAGATAGCTGTCGTGACGCGATTGATCAGGCTCCGGCATCAGGATGCTGACGTTCCGACCAATGGCTTCCTGCCTGCTGTAGCCGAACAGCCGCTCCGCGGCGCTGCTGAAGAGCTGCATGATGCCGCGCGAATCGATCACGATCATCGCGTCCGGCACCGTTTCGAGAATCGAGCGAAGATGATTCTCCTGAGAGCGCAGGGCCTCTTCCAGATGTCTTTCCTCGTTGATGTCGAGGAATATCCCGCTGAGGTGACGCGGCGAGCCCGAATCGTCTCGGATCACGCCGGCCCTGGCCCGGATCCATTGGCCCTTCTCCGAAGGACCGCCAACCTTGAAGGACACGTCGAATCCTGCGCCGCTCTCCGAGCTGCGCTCGATTCCCTGCAAGACGCGGTCCCGATCGCTGGGGTTCAGCAGCGACAGAAAGAGATCGTGGCTGACGGCATCATCCCGCCTGAGGCCAAACAGCCGCTTGGACATCTCGGACCATTCAAGGTCCCGCGTTCGCAAATCGAGATCCCAGGTGCCAACCCCGAATCCTTCGATGCGGAGCCGGAAATGCTCGCCCCGACCATCGTCTGCCGGATGGGTTACGCGGGTCGGCGCCAAACTTCACTCCTCGCTAAAGCGCGGTCGGCAGGATGCGCTTACCGCTCATGACAATGTCGCTCAAGGTTCGTTCGGAGGCAAGCCGGATTGAATTCATTGGCGGAATTCCTGCGACATGACGGCCGGCGATTTGATCTATCTCATCCTGCCTTGCGTCGGCGAGGCTAGATTTCGCGGCAGTTCATTGCCTGCCGGAGAATCCCGATGACATACGCGACCGTGATGGTCAGCCTCGCGCTCGATCAGTCCAACGAGGCGCGCCTTCAGGTCGCGGGGGAGCTCGCCGAGCGATTCGAGGCGGCCATCGTCGGCGTCGCCGCAGCGCAGTTCGCGCCGCCGCTTTATTTCGCCGACGGCGCCGAAGCACAAGCGCTGATCGAGCAGGGCGAAGCGTCCGTCAAGCGGCGGCTCGCCGGTCTCGAGGCGCAGTTCCGCGCTGCCACCAGGAATCGCGGCGGACACGCGGAGTGGCGCAGCGCCAAGGACTTTCCGGCGCGTTTTGTCCTGGAGCAGGCGCGCTGCGCCGACATCGTCATCAGCGGCGGACAGAGCCCTGCCTTCTCTGACGCCTTTGCGCTCGCAAGCGCCAAGGACCTGGTGATGCAGGCCGGCCGGCCGCTTTTGGTCGTTCCCGATAACGCCAATTGGCTCGATCTGCGCAGCGTGCTGGTGGCATGGAAGGACACGCCCGAGGCGCGGCGGGCGGTCGTCGACGCGCTGCCGATGCTGCGCAAGGCGAGGGACGTCACCATCGTCGAAATTCCGGAGCAGGGCGACAACCGCTCGGTCGTGATGGCCGGCGTCAGCGACGTGGCCGCCTGGCTCGCCCGTCACGGGGTCACCGCGACAGCGCGCGTCTCGGAGGCGGCGCGGAACGAAACCGCTGCCGCGCAATTGGACAAGGTCGCCGGCGACGTCGGCGCCGGCCTGATCGTCGCGGGCGCCTACGGTCATTCGAGGTTTCGTGAACTGATCCTGGGCGGCGTCACCCAGTATCTGGTCACACAATCTGCCCGCAGCGTGCTGCTGTCGCACTGAGGGCCGGCCGCCCGGCCAGTAGCGAATCGAGGAGGACGCGCCATGTACAGATTTCTCGAACAAACCGTCGAACGCTACATGACACGCAACGTCAAAACGGTGCAGCGCGACCGCGACTTGCTCGAGCTCAGCGAGATGTTCGAGACCGACGACTTCAACTCGTATCCGGTCGTCGATGACGACCAGGTGGTCGGCATCGTCACCAAGTTCGACATCCTGAATTGCTTCGCCTTCACGCCGAGCCAGATGCTGCCGCGCTATCCCGACTTGATGAGTCGCAAGATCGGCGACGTCATGACACCCGAGTTCATCTATGTCGGCCCCGAGACGCGGCTGACGCGCGTGCTCCAGATCATGGTCGAGCATCGCATCAGGAGCATCATCGTGCTCGACGGCGCGCAGAATCTGGCCGGAATCATCGCCCGCGAGGACGTCATCGCGGCGCTCAAGGCGACGGCGCGGGACTGACGCAGCGCCCTTCGATCCCGCGGTTCCGAGCTCCGTGATTTCACGGAGGCGACGGCTCGCCGCGGCCGGAACGCCTGGCGCATGCGATTGATATCGCTCTCCGATCAATATCGCCCTCACATTAACAGAAATCCATCCATCTTGATTTCAATCAATTCCCCGCGAGGGTGAATGTGGTTTCTGGCGTCGTGTTCTTTCGAGAGAGAATCCGCATGAGCCAGCCCTCCATCTCCAAATCCATGACCATCGGCGAAAGCGGCCTGTCTGTCGTGTTTGCAGTCACCGCCTTCCTCTGCGTGATCGCTGCGGCCAAGGCGCTCGATGCACCCTTTGCCTTCCATGCTGCGCTCAGCGCTGCGGCGAGCCTGGCTGCGATGTTCTTTATCGTGAACCGCTACTTCGAACGGCCGGCCACGCTGCCGCCGGCGGAGATCAATGGCCGCCCCAACTACAACATGGGGCCGATCAAGTTCACCGCCTTCATGGCGATGTTCTGGGGCATCGCAGGCTTCCTCGTCGGCCTCATCATCGCCTCGCAGCTGGCCTGGCCCGCGCTGAATTTCGACCTGCCCTGGACCAGCTTCGGCCGGCTGCGGCCGCTGCACACCTCCGCGGTGATCTTCGCCTTCGGCGGCAACGTGCTGATCGGCACGTCGTTCTACGTCGTGCAGAAGTCCTGCCGCGCGCGCCTGGCCGGCGATCTCGCGCCCTGGTTCGTCGTGATCGGCTACAACTTCTTCATCCTGATCGCCGGCACCGGCTATCTGCTCGGCGTCACCCAGTCGAAGGAATATGCCGAGCCGGAATGGTATGCCGACCTCTGGCTGACCATCGTCTGGGTCGCCTACCTGCTGGTCTTCCTTGCCACCATCTTCAAGCGCAAGGAGCCGCACATCTTCGTCGCGAACTGGTTTTATCTCGCCTTCATCGTGACGATCGCGGTGCTGCATCTCGGCAACAATCCGGCGCTCCCGGTCTCGGTGTTCGGCTCGAAGTCCTACGTCGCCTGGGGCGGCATTCAGGACGCCATGTTCCAGTGGTGGTACGGCCATAACGCGGTCGGCTTCTTCCTGACCGCCGGCTTCCTCGCCATCATGTACTACTTCATTCCGAAGCGCGCCGAGCGGCCGGTCTATTCCTACCGGCTGTCGATCATCCACTTCTGGGCGCTGATCTTCCTCTACATCTGGGCAGGTCCCCACCACCTGCACTACACGGCGCTGCCGGACTGGACCCAGACGCTCGGCATGACCTTCTCGATCATGCTGTGGATGCCCTCCTGGGGCGGCATGATCAACGGCCTGATGACGCTGTCGGGCGCCTGGGACAAGCTGCGCACCGATCCGGTGCTGCGCATGCTCGTCGTCTCCGTCGCCTTCTACGGCATGTCGACCTTCGAAGGTCCGATGATGTCGATCAAGGTGGTCAACTCGCTCAGCCACTACACCGACTGGACCATCGGCCACGTGCATTCCGGCGCGCTCGGCTGGGTCGGCTTCGTCTCCTTCGGCGCGCTCTACTGCCTGGTGCCGTGGGCCTGGAATCGCAAGAGCCTCTACAGCCTGAAGCTCGTCAACTGGCACTTCTGGATCGCCACCCTCGGCATCGTTCTCTACATCTCGGCGATGTGGGTGTCCGGCATCCTCCAGGGCCTGATGTGGCGCGCCTACACCTCGCTCGGCTTCCTCGAATATTCCTTCATCGAGACCGTCGAGGCGATGCATCCCTTCTACATCATCCGCGCTGCCGGCGGCGGCCTGTTCCTGATCGGCGCGCTGATCATGGCCTACAATCTCTGGATGACCGTCCGCGTCGGCGAGCAGGAAGTCCAGATGCCCGTCGCTCTTCAGCCGGCGGAATGAGGAGCTCAAGCAATGTCATTCTGGACACGCCATCAAGTCTTCGAAAAGAACTCGATCATCCTGGTCGTCGGCATCCTGCTCGTGGTTGCGATCGGCGGTCTCGTGGAGATCACTCCGCTGTTCTACCTCAAGAGCACGATCGAGGCGGTCGACGGCGTCAGGCCTTACACGCCGCTGGAATTGGCGGGGCGCAACGTCTACGTCCGCGAAGGCTGCTATCTCTGCCATTCGCAGATGATCCGGCCCTTGCGCGACGAGGTCGAGCGCTACGGCCACTTCTCGCTCGCCGCCGAGAGCATGTTCGACCATCCGTTCCAGTGGGGCTCGAAGCGTACCGGACCCGACCTCGCCCGCGTCGGGGCGAAATATTCCGATGACTGGCACGTCACCCATCTGACCAACCCGCGCGCCATCGTGCCGCAATCGGTGATGCCGGGCTATCCGTTCCTGAGCCACACCGAGGTCGATCCGGACACAATCGCCGACCATATGCGCACGTTGAAGGCCGTGGGCGTGCCCTACACCGACGACCAGATCGCGAGCGCAGGCGCCGACCTGAAGGCCCAGGCTGATCCGGACAATGCCGGCAGCGATGCCTTCAGCAAGCGCTACGCCAAGGCCGTCGTGCGCAACTTCGACGGCAAAACCGGCACGCCGACCGAAATGGACGCGCTGATCGCCTACTTGCAGATGCTCGGCACGCTGGTCGACTTCAAGCTCTACAACGAGAAAGCCAATCTTCGCTGAGAAGGCATCAACGATGAAAGCTATCCTGACAGTCCATAATCTCGCGTCCGAGCTGGTGACGACGATCTGGACGCCGGTGTTCGTCGCGATCTTTCTCGCGATCATCGCCTACGCATTTTGGCCCCGTAACAAGGCTGCGTTCGACGAAGCAGCACACCTGCCGTTGCGGGAGGAGTGAGAGACCATGACCGATCATAGCGAAGTCGATACCGTCACCGGCAAGTCCACGACCGGACACGAATGGGACGGCATCAAGGAGCTCAACACGCCGCTGCCGCGCTGGTGGGTGATCACTTTTTACCTCACCATCGTCTGGGCGATCGCCTACTGGATCGTCTATCCGGCCTGGCCGCTGATCGCCAGCAATACCACGGGCGTGTTCGGCTATTCGTCGCGCGCCGACGTCGCGGTCGAGCTCGCCAATCTCGAGAAGATCCGCGGTGACAAGATGGTGGCGCTGGGCGCGGCCTCGCTGGCCGACATCGAGAAGGACCCGGCCTTGCTTGCGCTCGCCCGTGCCAAGGGCAAGACCGTGTTCGGCGACAATTGCGCGCCGTGCCACGGCTCCGGCGGCGCCGGTGCCAAGGGCTTCCCGAACCTGAACGACGACGACTGGCTGTGGGGAGGCACGCTCGACCAGATCATGCAGACCATCCAGTACGGCGCGCGTTCCGGCCATGCCAAGACGCACGAAGGCCAGATGCTGGCCTTCGGCAAGGACGGCGTGCTGAAGGGCGACGAGATCGTCACGGTCGCCAATTACGTGCGGTCGCTGTCGGGCCTCTCGACCCGCAACGGCTTTGATGCCGCCAAGGGCGAGAAGATCTTCGCGGAGAATTGCGTCGCCTGCCACGGCGACGGCGGCAAGGGCAACCAGGAGATGGGCGCGCCGAACCTGACCGACAAGATCTGGCTTTACGGCTCGGACGAGGCGAGCCTGATCGAGACCATCAGCCAGGGCCGCGCCGGCGTCATGCCGGCCTGGGAAGGGCGGCTCGATCCCGCCACCATCAAGGCGATGGCAGTCTACGTCCACTCGCTCGGCGGCGGCAAATAAGCCTATCCACGGCCAACGACTTCCGGCGGGGGCGAAGAAAAGCGCCCCCGTTTGCGTTGGATCAAGGGACATGTCGGCGCCGGGTCTAGGTTTAATCGCACCTCTTGAGAAGATTCCGCGATGAACAAGACCGTCAACCCGAACGAACTCAAGCCGGCGGACGACAACGGGCCGCTCTATGCAGCCCGCAAGAAAGTCTATCCGCAGAGCGTCTCCGGCACGTTCCGCCGGATCAAATGGGGCCTGATGGCGTTCTGCCTCGGCGTCTATTATCTCCTGCCGTTCGTGCGCTGGAACCGCGGCCTCGGCGCTCCCAGCCAGGCCGTGCTGATCGATCTCCCCAACAGCCGCTTCTACTTCTTCTTCATCGAGCTATGGCCGCAGGAGGTCTACTACTTCACCGGCCTGTTGATCGTTGCCGCCGTCGCGCTGTTCCTGATGAACTCCATCGGCGGCCGGATCTGGTGCGGCTACCTCTGTCCGCAGACGGTATGGACCGACCTGTTCTATGCCGTCGAGCGTCTCGTCGAGGGCGACCGGCGCGAGCGGATGAGGAAGGATAAATCGTCCGACCCGCTGAAGCTCGAGCGGATCTCCGAGATCGTGCTCAAGCACTCGATCTGGCTGCTGATCGCCTGGTGGACCGGCGGTGCCTGGGTGCTCTATTTCAACGACGCGCCGACGCTGGTCAAAGAGCTCGTCACCTTCCAGGCGCCGATGATCGCCTATGTCTGGATCGGCATCCTCACCGCATCGACTTATGTGCTCGCCGGCTCCATGCGCGAGCAGGTCTGCACCTATATGTGCCCGTGGCCGCGGATCCAGGCGGCGCTGACCGACGAATGGGCGCTCAACGTCACCTATCGCTACGACCGCGGCGAGAAGCGCACCTCGGTGAAGAAGGCCGCCGAGCTGCGCGCCCTCGGCCAGCAGGTCGGCGATTGCGTCGACTGCTATCAGTGCGTCGCGGTCTGTCCAACCGGCATCGACATCCGCAACGGGCCGCAGCTCGAATGCATCCAGTGCGGGCTCTGCATCGACGCCTGCGACAACGTGATGACGAAGATCGGCCGGCCAAGGCGGCTGATCGGCTACGACAACGACATCAACATCCAGCGCCGTCAGGAAGGCAAGGCGCCGATCTACCGCATCGTCCGTGCCCGCACGGTCGTCTACAGCGCGATCATCGCGGCGGTCGGCGGCATCATGATCTATACGCTCGCGACCCGCAGCCTGCTCGACGTCAACGTCCTGCACGACCGCAATCCGGTCGCGGTCAAGCTCAGCGACGGTTCGATCCGTAACGCCTACACGGTGCGTCTGTTGAACAAGAGCGGCTACGACCGCGTCATCGCCATCGACGCGCACGGCCCGGCCAACGCGACCATCCACGTCGTCGGCGTCGATTCGGTGACGCCGGACCGGCCGATGATCGTGATCCCGCGCGACTCCACCAGCGAGCTGCGGCTGCTCGTCACCGCGCCGGCGGACAACAATCCGGAGAAGTCGATCCCAGTCCGCTTCCACGTCACCGATATCGGGCTTGGCGAGGTCGCTTCCGCCACCGACAATTTCGTCTCGCCTTAAGGATCAGGAGACTGCCATGGCCTCCAAGCCGCTGACCGGAACCAAGGTGTTCCTGATGTTGGTCGCCTTCTTCGGCCTCGTGATCGGCGTCAACGTGACCATGATGAAGCTCGCGATCGCGACGCTGCCCGGCACCGACGTCGACAGCCCCTATGCCGCGGGCCTCACCTATGACCGCGAGATCTCGGCGGCGCAGGACCAGGCGCTGCGCAAATGGAAGGTCAACGCCCATATCGAGCGCCGCAGCGACGGCGGCGCGGTGCTTCAGGTCGAAGCACGCGATGCGATCGGCCAGCCGATCGCTGGACTGAAGTTCGGCGGGCGACTGGAGCGGCCGACCGACAAGCGCGCCGATCTCGCCGTCGAGCTCACCGAAGCCGGCATCGGCATCTATCGCGGCCATGCCGCCGCCGTCGCGCCCGGCCAGTGGGACCTGGTGATCGAGGGTGAGGCGCGGGGGGCACGCGTGTTCCTGTCGCGCAACCGCGTGATCCTGAACTGAAGGGATTTCGTCATGCAGGTCACGCGTGATTTTTCGCATTACGTCCGGACCGCGGGCGAGGGCCTCCAGCACATCGATCTCGCTGTCGAAGGCGTCCACTGCGCCGGCTGCATGGCCAAGATCGAGCGCGGGCTGTCCGCCATTCCAGATGTCACCCTGGCGCGGGTGAACCTCACCGACCGCCGCGTCGCGCTGGAATGGAAGGCCGGCACGCTCGATCCTGGCCGATTCATCGATCGGCTTGAAGAGCTCGGCTACAAGGCCTATCCATTCGAGACCGAGAGCGCGGAAGCGACCGAGGTCGCCGAATCGCGCTTCCTGCTGCGCTGCCTCGGCGTCGCCGCGTTCGCCACCATGAACGTGATGATGCTGTCGATCCCGGTGTGGTCGGGCAACGTCTCCGACATGCTGCCCGAGCAGCGCGACTTCTTCCACTGGCTCTCGGCGCTGATCGCGCTGCCGGCGGCGGCCTATGCCGGCCAGCCGTTCTTCCGTTCGGCCTGGCGCGCGCTGGCGGCCAAGACCACCAACATGGACGTGCCGATCTCGATCGGCGTGATCCTCGCGCTCGGCATGTCCGTGGTGGAGACCATCCATCACGCCGAGCACGCCTATTTCGACGCCGCGATCATGCTGCTGACGTTCCTCCTGGTCGGCCGTTTCCTCGACCAGAACATGCGGCGGCGGACCCGTGCGGTCGCCGGCAATCTTGCGGCGCTGAAGGCGGAGACGGCGGCCAAGTTCGTGGGGCCCGATGAAATCTCGCACGTGCCGGTGGCCGCGATCCATCCCGGCGACATCGTGCTGCTGCGCCCCGGCGAGCGCTGTGCAGTCGACGGCACCGTGATGGAGGGACGTTCCGAGATCGACCAGAGCCTGATCACCGGCGAGACGCTCTATGTCACGGCCGAGCAGGGCACGCCGGTCTATGCGGGATCGATGAACATCTCCGGCACGCTGCGGGTGCGGGTCTCGGCGTCCTCGGAGGCGACGCTGCTCGCCGAGATCACGCGGCTGCTCGACAACGCGCTCCAGGCGCGCTCGCGCTACATGCGGCTCGCCGATCGTGCCTCGCGGCTCTATGCGCCGGTGGTGCATGCGACTGCGCTTCTGACCATCCTCGGCTGGGTCATCGCCGGCGCGAGCTGGCATGATGCGATCGTGACCGGCGTCGCCGTGCTGATCATCACCTGTCCCTGCGCGCTCGGGCTCGCGATCCCGACCGTGCAGACGGTGGCCTCGGGCGCGATGTTCAAGGCGGGGGTGCTGCTCAATGCGGGCGACGCGATCGAGCGGCTGGCCGAAGCCGACCATGTCATCTTCGACAAGACCGGCACGCTGACGCTGCCCGATCTCGAAGTCATGAATGCCGCCGACATCCCCGCCGACATCATCGAACTCGCCGGGCGCCTTGCGCTGTCGAGCCATCATCCCGTCGCAGCTGCGGTGGCGCAGGCTGCCGGCGCCAAGTCTCCCATCGTCGGCGCAGTCGAAGAATCCGGGCAGGGCGTGCGCGCTGTGGTCGATGGCGTCGAGCTTCGTCTCGGCCGGCCGTCCTTCTGTGGTGCGGAGACGCTGGTTGCCGATGTGGTCCGTCTCGATCCCGAGGCATCCATCGTGGCCTTCAGCAAGGGCAGCGAAAGCTTCATCCTGTCGGTGCGTCAGGGCTTGCGCCCGGACACGCAGGCCGTGATCGCGGCGTTGAAGGCGCGCAACATCGGCATCGAGATCCTCTCCGGCGACCGCGAGCCGGCGGTGAAGGCCGCCGCCGATGCGCTCGGCATTCCCGAATGGCGCGCCGGCGTCACGCCCGCCGACAAGATCGCGCGGATCGAGGAGTTGAAGCGCCGTGGCGCAAAAGTGCTGATGGTGGGCGACGGCATGAACGATGCGCCGTCGCTGGCGGCGGCCCATGTCTCGATGTCGCCGATCTCCGCCGCGCATCTGAGCCAAGCAACCGCCGATCTCGTCTTCCTCGGCCGGCCGCTGGCCCCGGTCGTCGCGGCCATCGACGCGTCGCGCAAGGCGTTGCACCTGATGCAGCAGAACCTCTGGCTCGCGATCGGCTACAACGTCCTCGCCGTGCCGGTCGCGATCAGCGGCGTCGTGACGCCCCTGATCGCGGCGGCCGCCATGAGCGGATCGTCGATTCTGGTGATGCTCAATTCGTTGCGGGCGCGCAGTGCCTCGCGGGAGATCGCGTGATGGAGATCCTGGTCATTCTGGTCCCGCTGGCGCTGGCTCTCGGCGGTGCCGGTCTCGTCGCTTTCCTCTGGTCGCTGCGGAGCGGCCAATACGACGATCTCGACGGCGCCGCCTGGCGCGCGATTGCCGACGACGAGCCGCCGCAACAGGCGCCGACTAGCGCTTCAAGTCAATCGTGAGCAGAGCTGCGGCCGCGAGGGCCAGACCCACGCCGGCCACGCAAGCTTGCCAGCCGAAGGTGTCGAACAGCCGTCCGAGCACGGCCGTGCCGACGAGCCCGCCGCAGAAATAGCAGGCGAGATAGGTGCCGCTGGCGATGCCGCGGTTGTCAGTGGCCGCCTGTCCGACGAAACCGGTGGCGGTCGCTTGCGCGAAGAACGTGCCGACGCCGACCAGAACCATCCCCGCGAGCACCACGCCCAGATGTGGCGCCAGCATCAACGGCAAACCGATCCCGGCGACGGCGAGCGAGCCCCAGATCGTCGGCCGTGGTCCGAGGCGCGATGCTATTCTGCCCGCCAGCAATGTCGTGAGCACCGAGGGCAGGAAGACGACATAGACGAAGCCCAGACCCATCATGCCGAGCGATAGCGGCGGCCGCACCAGAACGAAATTGACGAACGTGAAGGTGCCGATGAAGGCGAACAGGATGCAGAAGCCGATGCCGTAGGCGGCGCGCAATCGCGGGTCGCGCCAATGTGCGAACATCGCGGCGAGCGGCGATTCCGTTGCGCTCATCGCATGCATCGGCTGGACGTGCTTGATGGTGAAATAGACCAGCGCCGCACCGGCGAGATTGAGGGCAGCGAAAACGTAGAAATTCCACGCGAGGCCAAGGCCATCGGCGACGGCCGCCGAGATCAGCCGACCGACGAGATTGCTGGCGACGTTTCCGGTGATATAGGCGGCAAACGCGCCGCCGGCGTCCGTCGCGCTGCATTGCTCGCCGAGATAGGCCAGCGTCAGCGCGAAGGCGGACGCCATGCAGAGGCCCTGAGCCACGCGCAACGCGGTAAAGACGGCAAGATTGGGTGCGGACGCCAGGAGGCTCGTCGGAATCGCAAGAAGTGCCAGGCTGAGCAGGATGCCGTTCCGACGATTGATATGTGGGCTGAAGAAGCCAACGACGAGGCTCGCAACGGCCATGCCGAAGGTGCTGGCATTGACCGCGAAGCCCATCGCAGCCGGCGTGACGCCATAGTGGCGCGTCAGCGAGGGCAGGATCGCCTGCGTCGCGAACAGGTCGACGACGGTCAGGAATGCGGTGAGGCCGATCACGAGCGATCGCAGCGCCAGACCCGGCGAGTGTGCCTCCATTGTCGTCGCGGCCGGTTTGATCGACGCGGAAAGATCGGTCATGGCAGGGCTCTCCGTTAATCTGTCATTCCGGGCTGGTGCGTCAGCACCAGACCCGGAATCTCGAGATTCTCAGGTGCGCAATTGCGCACCGTAGTTCGATGCTGCGCATCGCCCCGGAATGACGGGGCTTGGGCGCGCTCGTTACATGTGGTGGTCGTTCGGGTCCTTGCGGACGTCGCCGACATAGAGAATGACCGTCTCCTTGCCGAGGTTCTTCCACCAGTGCGAGGTGCCGTAGACTTCGGGACGGATATCTCCAGCCTTATGCACGATCGGATCGGCGCAGTTGGAGGCGTATTCGACGATCTCGCCCTGCTGCACGAAGATCAAAGCGGGGCGGTCGTCATGGCTGTGCCAGGGCACGATGCCGCCGGGCGCGATCGTCAGCTTGCGGAAGCGCAGCTCGCGTCCCTCGATATGCGCCGGCTGCTTGCCGAGGTCGATCGCGCCGAGCGTGACGTCGGTGACGCCGACCGGCTTGTGGTCGACCATTGGCTGGGCGTTCGGCTTGATCTTGTCGGCGGGGCATTCGCCGGCGAGTGCCGGCTGCACCGAGAGCGTCAGTGCGCCGAGGATCGCAAGGCTCGGCCAGACCGCGCGAGATAATGTGCGATGCTTGAGCATGGAAGTCTCCTGTGTTGGCAGCAACCGCGGTGGTCGCCGGCTGTGGCAGGAGTTTGGTCGAGGCGCTGCTCGTCCTGAAATGCCCTTTCGCTCTCGGTGCGATAGCCCCGAGCTATGCCGATAGGCGGCGGCTATCGAACCGATCGTGGATCGGCATTTCCACTCGCGCGGCTTGCGCCGTTCGATGGCAGGGCGCCCGGTTGGCGGGCGTTCACGTCAATCCGGAGGAGCATCTCATGACGAAAGTGTCCAAAACCCTGATTTTTACCGCCGCCTTTGCGGTGATCGCCACATCGGCCTTCTCGGAAGCGGCCTGGGATTTGAAGGCCGGCATGGCCTATGTCTATGGCGGTCCCGGCAAGATGTCGGCGATGGCCATGGCCCCGGCCGAGAGGAACCACGACGCCATGATGAAGAACGCGAAGAAGGTGCCCGACAATACCGTCTTCTTCATGGACAAGGGTATGCTGTACTCCACGTCGGGGCGGCTGGATCCGACCGGCAATTTCTACGTGAACTGATCACGTGCGCAGGACGGCCGCCCCCTTGCGGGCGGCCCGACCACGCAACTAATATTGGTCCCCTGAACGCCGGAGCAGAAGATGACGTCTCTCTCGCCCGCCGACGCCGAACAGCTCAGGCTTGCTTTCCAGCGCTGCCGCGACATGGATGGCACGCTGAACGAACAGCTCCGCGCCTATGCCGACGCCAGCCGCAAGGTGTTCCCCGCCTATGGCGAGGCGGTCGATCGCCTGGTCGCGCGGTTGAACGGAAACGGGGGTGGTGAGACGGCGCCGCGACCGGGCGATGCGATGCCGCCATTCATGCTGCCCGACGAGAGCGGACGTCTCGTCGCGCTGAATGCGCTGCTGGAGAGCGGCCCGGTTGCGGTGATGTTCTTCCGCGGTCATTGGTGCCCGTATTGCCGGCTCAATTTCCGCGCGGTGGTCCAGGCACTCGGTCGCATCAAGGCGATAGGGGCACAGGTCGTCGCAATCGTGCCGGAGACGCAGGAATATACGCGGCAGATCAAGTCAGATGCCGGTGCGCCGTTTCCGATCCTGACCGATCTCGACAACGGCTACGCGCTCTCGCTCAACCTCGCCATCTGGCTCGGCGCCGAGATCCAGCATCTGTTGTCCTATCAGGACATGGCGAAATTCCACGGCAATGACGGCTGGGTGCTGCCGATCCCGGCCGTGTTCGTGATCGGACGCGACGGCGTCGTGAAAGCCCGCTTCGTCGATCCCGATTTCCGCAAGCGCATGGAGATCGATGATCTCCTGGCCGCGCTGGAGAGCGCAGACAGGGAGAACTGAGCGCTCGCGTTGCGTGCTTTCTTCCCTTCTCCCCTTGCGGGAGAAGGTAGCGCGCTTTGGAGCGCAATTGCGCTCCTGAGCGCGCCGGATGAGGGGTTGCTTCTGCGTATGCAGCTGAAAGAGGGGACTCGCGGACAGAACCCCTCACCCGTCTCGCCGCTGTCGCGGCGAGCTACCCTCTCCGGCAAGGGGAGAGGGGAAGAAGGGTGGCGCCCGCGCTATCCCGCAATCTCCCGCCAGTCGGCGCCGCGCAGCATGCGCATGATGGCGTTGGCGACCGCCGTGCGCTGCCGGCCGGCCACCCCGTAAAGATTGACGGTGCGACGGGCGTCCAGCCCGGAGACGGTGGCGCGCGTCAGCGTTTCCGGCACGGGCGAGGTGTGCGGCACCATGGCGATGCCCATGTCGGCTTCGACCAGCTCGATCAGGTCGCGCTCGCTCGAGATTTCATGGCCATGCTCGATGCCGTGCTCGCGCAGGCTCGCGGAGATACGGCGCGCGTGCTCGCAGAAGGTGCGGCTCAGCAATTGCTCCGAGCGCAAATCGTCCAGCTCGATGCTGCTGCGGCCGGCCAGCCGATGGCCATCGCCGACGACGAGCTCAAAAGCTTCCGTGAATAGGGGCCAGACGTCGAGCCGCTCCCAGGCCTCGTCGATCTCGGCGGCAATCCCGAGCTCGGCCTCGCCCTTTTTCAGGAATTCGCCGACCTCGCGGCTCGTTCCGCGCAGGAAGCGGAATTCGAGACGGTTGAACTGCCGCCTGATCTGGTTGAGATGGGGAATGAGCAGCGACAGATCGATCGAATGCGTCAGCGCAATGCGGAGCGCGCCGATCTCACCGCTCTTGAACGAGGAGGCGAGGGAACGCGCGCCGACGGCGGCGTCATAGCACTGCTTCAAGAGCGGATGCATGCGCTGGCCGAGCTCGGTCAGCTGCGCGGCGGGCCGCTCGCGACGAAACAGGTCGCCGCCGAGCTCGGCCTCGAGCTGCTTGATCGCGCGCGTCAGCGACGGCTGCGTCACGTTGCACTCCTCGGCGGCACGCGTGAAGTTCAACAGCTGCGCCACCGCGAGGAAATAGCGGACCTGATGCATTTCCATGGATCGGCTCCCCAGCAGGATCGGGCAGCAGAACTCTAGCCGATCGGGGCAGGGAATGACATCCCGGCCGCAATAGCGGGCGCGTATGGTTTCGGAAGCCAGGCGGCATTTCCATTCGGGCCGGCACCGCTTCATGGTCCTGCGAAAGCGGGCGCCAGGGCCAAGCCCAGCGATCGCCAATGGAGGAACTCGCATGAACATACCGCTGAAGCCACAGACGTCTCAACCTGCGCGCGCGCTGGCCGGAAAGGTTGCGCTGGTCACGGGCTCGACCAGCGGCATCGGGCTCGGCATCGCACGGGCGCTGGCCGCCGCGGGTGCCGACATCGTGCTCAACGGCCTCGGTGTCGCGAGCGAGATCGGCCGGACGCGCGAGCAGATCGCCGCCGAGTTCGGCATCAAGGCGAGCTACTCGCCCGCAGACATGACGAGGCCCAAATCGATCGCCGAGATGATCGCGGCCACCATCGCCCAATCCGGCCGGCTCGACATCCTCGTCAACAATGCCGGCATCCAACATGTCGCGCCGCTCGACCAGTTTCCAGTCGAGAAATGGGACCAGATCCTCGCGATCAATCTGACGTCCGCCTTCCACACCACGCGGCTCGCGCTGCCGGCGATGCGCCGGAACGGTTTTGGCCGGATCATCAACATCGCCTCCGCGCATGGTCTGGTCGGCTCGCCGTTCAAGGCGGCCTATGTCGCCGCCAAGCATGGGATCGTCGGTCTCACCAAGGTGACGGCGCTCGAGACCGCGGAGGAGGGCATCACGTGCAATGCCGTCTGTCCGGGCTACGTCTACACACCGCTGGTCGAGGCGCAGATCGATGGACAGGCCAAGGCGCACGGCGTCTCCCGCGATCAGGTGATCCGTGACGTGCTGCTCGCGCAGCAGCCGAACAAGCGTTTTGCCACGGTCGAGGAGCTTGGCGCGCTCACGGTGTTCCTGGCGACGGAAGCGGCCGCCTCCATCACCGGCATTGCACTTCCGGTCGATGGCGGCTGGACCGCGCATTGACATGGGCCGGCGCAACAAGCTGCGGCGGACTGCGAACATTCGGTCGGCGCAAGCTCAACAGGAGCGAGACATGAACGGCATGCAGGACAACGCGCATAACAAAGGTACGGACCTGCCGGGTCAGGTCGTACTGGTGCTCCAAGGCGGCGGCGCACTTGGGTCCTATCAGGCCGGGGTGTATCAGGCGCTGCACGAGGCCGGCATCGAGCCTGACTGGATCATCGGCACCTCGATCGGCGCCATCAATGCGAGCCTCATTGCGGGCAACGCGCCTGGGCAGCGACTCGCGCGTCTGAGGGAGTTCTGGAAACGGATGGAGCAGAATCCGATCTGGAATTTGCGCACCGCGTTTCCCGGCTTCAACGAGAAGCTGACCTATTGGTCGACGGTCACCAACGGCATTCCCGGCTTCTTCCGACCCAATCCGCTGGCGCATGCGGGGGATTCCTTTCCGCTCGGCGCCGACCACGCCGGCTTCTATTCGACTGCGCCGCTGGAGAAGACGCTGCTCGAACTCGTCGATTTCAGCCTCGTCAACCGCTGCTCACCGCGCTTGACTGTCGGCGCGGCTCATGTCCGCACCAGCCAGATGCGCTATTTCGACAGCCGCGACGGTGAGCTCACGGTGAAGCACGTCATGGCCTCGGGCGCGCTGCCGCCGGCCTTCCCGGCGGTGCGCATCGACGGCGAGCTCTATTGGGACGGCGGCATCCTGTCCAACACGCCGACAGAGGCCGTGTTCGACGACAATCCGCGCAAGGACTCGCTGATCTTCGCGGTGCATCTGTGGAATCCGGTCGGGGCCGAGCCGACCACGATGGCGGAGGTGCTGAACCGTCACAAGGACGTGCAATATTCCAGCCGGATCGCCAGTCAGATCGCGCGCCAGCAGCAGGCCCATCGCCTCCGCCACGTCATCAACCAGCTCGCCGCGCGTCTGCCCGAGCGCGAGCGCAGCGATCCGGCGGTGCGCGAGCTCACGAGCCATGGCTGCCCGACGCGCATGCATGTGGTGCGCCTGCTCGCCCCGCAGCTGGACCGCGAGAGCCACACCAAGGATATCGATTTCAGTCCGTCAGGGATCATGCAGCGCTGGGATGCGGGTTATGCCCACACGAGATCCGTGCTCGCACGAAGGCCGTGGATCGGTGAATTCGATCCGCTCGCCGGCGTGGTGCTGCACGAGCATATGGACGCGCTGCCGATTGCGGCGGAGTGAGGGCCTTGTGCGTCATTGTTTTACGTGATGACGATTTCGCAGCGCCGCGGTCCGGGGTATTGTCGCCGTGTCTGCGTCGCGAGGCTTGCAATTGGTTGTTGAAAAAGATCTGGAGGCGTCGCTTGATACGCTGCGTGCGAACGCGGCGGGACCGGTCGCCGGCGTGTTCGGTCCGTCCTCGCTGACCTGGCGGATCGACCGGGAGGCCGTGATCTTTCTCGGCGCCGGCCGTGCGCTGTTGCTGCAGCTGGCGCATCCATGGGTGGCGGCGGCGATCGCCGAGCATTCGCGCACCCTTGCCGATCCGATCGGCCGCTTCCATCGCACGTTCGACATCGTCTTTACCATGGTGTTCGGCTCGCTGGACCGGGCGCTGCTGTCGTCCCGGCAGTTGCACCGGCGCCACAGCATGATCATTGGCGAGATGCCCGAGACCGTCGGTCCGTTCGCGGCCGGCTCGCGCTACTGCGCCAACGACATTCCCTCGCTCCGCTGGGTCCATGCGACGCTGGTCGAGACCGCGCTGATGGTGCATGATCTGGTGCTGCCGCCGCTCTCGGCGGAGGAGCGCGAGCGCTATTGGAGCGAGGCCCGGCTGTACGGCGCCCTGTTCGGACTGACGGGGGATGATTTGCCGGCGGACTGGTCGGGCTTCGCAGCCTACAATGAGGCGATGGCGCAGTCGGATACGCTGACCGTCAGCCCGGCGGCGCGCGAGATCGCCGAGCAGATCTTCAGCGGCGCCCGTCCCTGGTTGCGGCCACCGCGATGGTACCGCGCGCTCGCGGCGCGCATGCTGCCGGAGCGACTGCGCGCCGGGTTCGGTTTTGCGCTTGACGAGCGCGACATCAGAGCCGCCGACAATGCGCTGACCTGGATCAGGCGCGTCTATCCGAAACTGCCCGACCGGCTGCGCTATGTCGGCCCCTATCAGGAGGCGCAGGCGCGGCTGCGGGGCGAGCCGCAGCCCGATTGGATGATCCGGTGCTTGAACCGCGTCTGGATCGGGCGGCCGCAGATGGATGTGCGCGGCAAGGGGTGAGGTGCCCGGTGGCCGCCACAAACACCGTCATTGCGAGGAGCCCTTGCGACGAAGCAATCCAGACTGCCGCCGCGGAGAGATTCTGGATTGCTTCGCTACGCTCGCAATGACGGAGAATGAGGAAGCAGCTCACACCGACGCCAGCTTCCGGTACAGCGCGCTGTAGCAGCCGGCCGAGATGCTCCAGGAGAACGATCGTCCCATCGCGCTGCGGCGCATGGTATCGAGCTGGTCCTGCGCCATGAACGCCTCGAACGCGCGGCGGACGCCGCCGATGAAGGATTCGCGCGAGGGTCTTGCGAACAGGAAGCCGGTCTCGCCGTCGGTAATGGTCTCGGCAAGTCCGCCGGTCTGGTGTCCGATCGGCAGCGAACCGAAGCGCTGGGCGTACATCTGGCTGAGCCCGCACGGTTCGAAGCGCGAGGGCATCAGGGTGAAATCGCTGCCGGCGAAAATGCGGCGCGCCTGGGCGTCGTTGAAGCCGATCACGACGCCGATGGCATCGGGGCGGCGGCGATGCGCGTCGATCACGGCCTGCTCGAGCGCCGGCTCGCCGGAGCCGGTGATCACGATCTGCCCGCCGGCATCGACGATCTCGTCGGCGGCCGACAACACGAGGTCGATGCCCTTCTGGTGCACGAGGCGGGCGACGATGCCGAACATCGGCCCGCGCGACACCGCAAGCCCGAACTGCTTGCGCACGTAGTCCGCATTCGCTTTCTTGCCGACCCAGTCGCCGGCGCCGAATTGCTGCGCGAGCTGTGCGCAGGAGCGTGGGTCCCAGCTCTCGTCGATCCCGTTGAGGATCCCGGTGAGCTCGGCCGCGTCGGAGCGGACGCGAAGCAGGCCTTCGAGGCCGCAGCCGAATTCGGTTGTCGTGATCTCGCGTGCATAGGTGCCGCTGACCGTGGTGAGGTGCGAGGCATAGACCAGCCCGGCCTTGAGGAAGGAGACCTTGTCGTAGAATTCGACGCCGTCGATATGGAACGAGCTCTCCGGCGCGCCGATCCGCCGCAGCGAGTCCTTCGGGAAGAGGCCCTGATAGGCGAGGTTGTGGATGGTCAGGATCGACGGCAGCTTGGCGCCGCGCCAGGCGAGATAGGCCGGCACGAGCGAGGCCTGCCAGTCATTGGCATGGATCAGGTCTGCTGCCCAATTCTTATCCAGCGTGCCCATGGCCAGCTCAGCGGCAGCCGAGGCAAGGCGCGCGAAGCGGATGTCGTTGTCCGGCCAGTCGCGCCCGGACTCGTCGCCATAGGGATTGCCGGGCCGGTCGTAGAGCTGTGAGCACAACAGCACGTAGACCGGCAGGCCGTCCTTGGTCGCGGCCCGCCCGAGCGAGCAGGCTGGCATCTCCGCGAATGCCGGACAGCGGCCAACGATTTGAATGTGCGTGAGTTGTTCGATGATGTCGCGATAGCCGGGCAGCATGATCCGGATATCGGCAAAGGAGCGAAGGGCGCGGGGGAGGGCGGCGGACACGGCTCCAAGTCCGCCGACGCGGACGAAGTCGTCCATCTCTGTCGTGACGAACAAGACCCTCAAGAACAGCCGCCCTCTGCCGATCCCGTTTGCTGCTATGCAAGAACGGGTCCAGTTGTCCCGGAATTCCCAAGCCCGCCCATGCGGCGCGTCGGTTCGGTAAACACTTTCCTACTCAGCCGCCGCCCTCTAGGGTCGCCGCATCAACAACAGAGAACTTCGATAAGTTCCTAAGACACCCAAGGACGTAAGCAGGCATGCAGCTAGCAGATAAGGATGAGGGGACGACGACAAAGGCCTTCGCCGGCCTGCGGGTCCTGGATTTTTCGACCACGATTGCCGGTCCCCATTGCACGCGCATGCTCGCCGACATGGGCGCCGAGGTGATCAAGATCGAGACCGACGGCGGCGAGACGATGCGGACCCGGCCGCCGCTGCGTAAGGGGTGCAGCACCACGTTCGGCCAGCTCAATATCGGCAAGAAGAGCGTGGTGCTCGACCTCAAATCCGAAGACGGCAAGGAGGCGGTGCGCCGGCTGGCCGCGACATCAGACATCCTGGTCGAGAACTTCCGCCCGGGGGTGATGCACCGGCTGCGGCTCGACTACGACAGCATGCGTCAGGTCAACCAAAAGCTGATTTACTGCTCGATCTCGGGCTACGGCCAGACCGGCCCCTCGGCCGAGCTGCCGGCCTATGCGCCGGTGATCCACGCGGCCTCGGGCTACGACATGGCGCATCTCGCCTACCAGCCCGGCCGTCACCGCCCCGAATATTGCGGCATCTATCATGCCGACGTCGTCACCGGCACCTACGGCTTCGGCGCGATCGCGTCCGCGCTCTATCAGCGCACCGTGACGGGCCTTGGCCAGCACATCGACGTCTCCATGCTCGAAACGATGCTGTCGCTGACGCTGACCGAGTTGCAGAGCTCGCAATTCGCCGTGAAGCCGCCGCCGCGCCCGATGTTCGGGCCGACCGAGACGGAAAACGGCTACGTCATGATCACGATCGCCAGCGAGAAGACGTTTCAGGCTTTGATGGGGGTGATCGGCCGCCCCGCATGGATCTCCGATCCGCGCTTCTCGACCTACGCCGCGCGTCGCGAGAACTGGGCCGACATGATGGACGGGGTCGAAGCCTGGTCACGGCAGCTCCCGACAGATGCATGCCTTGCCGCGCTCGGCGCGGCCGGCGTCCCGGCCTCGGCCTATCGCACCGTGTCAGAAGCGCTGGCCGATCCGCAGCTCGCGCACCGGCAGGCGCTGTCCGAGGTGCGGGACGAGGGCGGTTCATTCCAGGTCCTCAATCTGCCGTTCCGAATGTCGGGCGCCGACACCACGCCGGCCAAGACGATGGCCGTGCTCGGCGAGCACACGGATGCGCTACGTGATGAGATCGGTCTCGCGGACGAGGCGCCAATTCCGTCAGGCAAAACGGCCGCGGCGCGCTGAATGCATCGCGCCGCGGCATGCGGCGCGCGAACCTCGTGCGTTCCTCTTGCCGTGGCGGACATTTGTCGCCAATCTCGCTCCCCGAGTCATTCAACGATCCGAAACATCGGACGAGGGACCCCGGGAGGAACCATGACGAACGCGGCTGCCGTTGCACGCAAGCGCGTGCCGATTTTCCTTGTTGCGGCATTTGCGCTGGCTTCGCCGGCGCAGGCGCAGAAGTCGGGCGGCAGCATCACCGTCGGCCAGGAGCTGGAGATTGCAGGCTTCGATCCGCTCAAGGTCGGCGTCTACGACACCTCCACCTTCACCGCCGCCGCCGCGATCTTCGACACGCTGACGACGCTGGACGAGAAAGGCGAGGCGGCGCCAAAACTCGCAGTGTCCTGGACCCATTCGGACGACTACAAGAGCTGGACCTTCAAGCTCCGTCAGGGCGTGAAATTCCACGACGGCACGCCGTTCAATGCGCAGGCTTTCAAGGAAAATTTCGACCGGCAGAAGGACCCCGCCAACAAGTGCCGCTGCGCCTTCTACATCACCAATGTCAAGGAAGTGCTGGCGCCCGACGAATACACCATCGTCTACAATCTCACCGATCCCTCCGTGAACCTGCCGGCGGTGATCACCATCCAGAGCCAGAACAACGCGGTGCACTCGCCGACCGCCTGGAAGACCAAGGGCGACGACTATAATCGCAATCCCGTCGGCACCGGTCCCTACATCCTGAAATCCTGGACTGCCGGCGACCGCATGGTGCTGGAGAAGAACCCCAACTACTGGGACAAGGGCCGTCCCTATCTCGACCGCGTCATCTTAAAGCCGCTGCCCGACGCGCAGTCGCGCTTCGCATCGCTGCAATCGGGCGAGGCCGACATCATCTGGGACGACGAGAACGACGCCGACAACATCATGAGGGCGCAGAAGGACTCCAAGCTTACCGTGCACACCTACAAGGGCTCGGGCGCACAGGTCTACGCCTTCAACACCAAGGTCGCGCCGTTCGACGACGTCCGCGTGCGGCAGGCGCTGGTGATGGCGATCGACCGTCCAAAAATGTCGCAGGCGATCAGCAACGGCCTGAGCCGGCCCGCGACCAACCCCTACGGCGACGGTTCCTGGGTCAAATGCAAGGACGACGGTGCGCTGCCGTTCGACGTCGAGAAGGCCAAGGCGCTGATCAAGGACTACGGCAAGCCGGTCGAGTTCAAGATGCTGGTGACCGCGACGCCGCGCGGCCGCATGATCGGCCAGGTGCTCCAGCAGTTCTGGAAGCGCGTCGGCGCCAACATGGAGATCGAGCAGGTCGATCAAGCCACCATTCCGTCGCGCGCCTTCACCCGCCAGTTCCAGCTGACGCCGTGGCGCATCGTCGATCTCGCCGATCCCGATCCGCAGATGTACGCGAACTTCCGCAGTGGCAGCCCGCTGGCGCTGTCCAACTACGCCGATCCGGAGCTCGACAAGCTTCTGGATCACGCGCGCGTCACGGCCGATCTCGGCCAACGGACCGAGGATTATTGCGCGATCAGCCGCCTGATCAACAAGGAGGCGATCTGGTTCTGGACCTTCCAAAACACCTATTACGCGCTGTCGAGCGCCAAGCTGAAGGGCTTTCCGAAGATCTACAACGGCGTGATCGACGTCTCGAACACCTGGCTGGAATGAAATTGCGATGCTGAACTTCATCGTTCGGCGGCTCCTTGCCATCCTACCGGTTCTTCTGGCCGTCTCGCTGCTGACCTTCCTGATTGCCTCGCTGCTGCCGGGCGATCTCGCCTTGGTCATCCTCGGCGACCAGGCAACGCCGGAGAATGTCGCAGCGCTACGCCGCGACATGGGGCTCGATCAGCCGCTGTGGTGGCGTTACCTGAGCTGGCTCGGCCATGTGTTGCAGGGCGATCTCGGCCGCTCCTTCCGCACCGGGCAAACGGTGCTCCAGGCGGTGGCCGAGCGCATTCCGGTCTCGCTCCAGCTGATGCTGATGGCGGAGTTCATCGGGCTCGTGATCGGCGTGCCGCTTGCGATCGCCTGCGCCGCGCGCGCCGGCGGCGCCTTCGACCGCTTCATGACCGGCAGCGCCTTCGCCATGCTGTCGATGCCGTCCTTCCTGACCGCGATCCTCCTGATCTATCTGTTCGCGGTCGAGCTGCACTGGCTGCCCGCGACCGGCTATGTGCCGTTCACCGAGGCGCCGCTGGCCAATCTGCGCTTCTTCGTGCTGCCGGCGCTGACATTGGCGCTGGCGGAATGGCCGGGCATCATGCGGGTGCTGCGCTCCGACATGATCGCCACCTTGCAGGAGGATTATATCGCGCTCGCCAAGGCCAAGGGCCTCAAGCCCGCACGCATCCTGTTCGTGCATGCGCTCAAGCCCTCGTCGCTGACGCTGGTGACGGTGACCGGGATCAATATCGGCCGTCTGCTCGGCGGCACGCTGATCGTGGAATCGATCTTCGCGCTACCCGGCATCGGCCGGCTGCTGGTCGGCGCGATCTATACCCGCGACCTCGTCATCCTCCAGGGCGTGGTGCTGCTGGTCGCCTGCGGCTTCGTCCTCGTGAATTTCATCGTCGACATGCTCTACGCCGTGCTCGATCCCAGGATTCGCCATGGCCACGCTTGAGCTGTCAATTCAGGACGAGGCGGCGTCCGCGCCCGTTCGCGGCAGGCGCAAGCTCGGCCTGCTGTTCTGGCTCGCAAGCGGCTGGCTCGCCATCGTTCTTGCGCTCGCCATCCTCGCGCCGGTGCTGCCGCTGCAGAACCCGACCGACATGGACATGCTGGAGCGCCGCGCGGCGTTCTCTGGAGAGCACTGGCTCGGCACCGACGGGCTCGGGCGCGACGAGTTCGCCCGCCTGATCTTTGGCGCGCGAGTGTCGCTGACGGTCGGGCTGATCGCGCCGATGATCAGCCTCGTTTTCGGTGGCGCACTCGGCCTGCTCGCCGGCTATTTCCGCGGCCGGTTCGAGACGCTGGTGGTCGGCAGCATGGACGTGCTGCTGGCCTTTCCGCCGCTGATCTTCGCGCTCGCCGTGACCGCCTATCTCGGCCAATCCGTCCCCAATCTGACCTTGATCCTCGGCGTGCTTGGCATTCCTGCCTTCATGCGCGTGGCGCGTGCGGCGACGCTGACGCTGGCGCGGCGCGAGTTCGTGATTGCCGCCGAGGCGCTCGGCGCCAGCCATGCGCGCATCATCTTGCGCGAGCTGCTGCCGAACGTGATCCTGCCGCTGCTGGCGTTCTTCCTGCTCGGTGTCGCCGTCACCATCGTGGTCGAGGGGGCGCTGTCCTTTCTCGGTCTCGGCGTGCCGCCGCCGATGGCGAGCTGGGGCAGCATGATCGGCGAGGGACGTGAGAGCCTCGACGTCGCGCCGCGGCTCGCCTTCCTGCCGGCGGCGGCGCTGTTCCTGACCGTGCTGGCCTTCAACCTCGTCGGCGATACCTTGCGGGCGCTGACCGACCCGCGTCAGGGGGCATTGTGAGCGCGCCGCTCTTGACCATCGAGGATGTTGCGGTCGAGCTGCCGACACCGCGCGGCAATTTGCGCGCGGTGGATCACGTCGACCTGTCGCTGGCGGCCGGCCGCACGCTCGGCATCGTCGGCGAATCCGGCTGCGGCAAGACCATGCTGTCGCGCGCGGTGCTTCAGCTCCTGCCGAAGAAGGCGAAGCTGACGGGCCGGGTGATGTTCGACGGCGAGGATCTGGTGCGGCTCGATGCGGAACGGCTGCGGCGCCTGCGCGGGCGCGATCTCGCGGTCGTGTTCCAGGATCCCATGACCTCACTCAATCCCGTGCTCACCATCGGCACCCAGTTGATGGAGACGATCCAGGAACATCTCGAGCTGGATACCCCGGCGGCACGGAAGCGCAGCATCGAGCTGCTGGCGGCCGTCGGCATTCCGGCACCGGAACAGCGGCTCGCGCAATATCCGCATCAATGCTCCGGGGGCATGCGCCAACGCATCGCGATCGCGATCGCGCTGTCCTGCGAGCCGAAACTGCTGATCGCGGACGAGCCGACGACGGCGCTCGACGTGACCATCCAGGCGCAGATTCTCGATCTCCTGGCGCGCGAGCAGCGGCGCCGCCACATGGCGATGATCATCATCACCCATGATCTCGGCGTCGTCGCCGGCCGCGCCGACGAGGTGGCCGTGATGTATGCGGGCAGGGTGGTCGAGCGCGCGCCGACGCCCGCGCTGTTCAAGCGCATGCACATGCCCTACACCGAGGCGCTGCTGGCGGCGATCCCGAAGCTGGAGATCGCGCCGCATACGCCGCTGCCTGCGATCTCCGGCCGCCCGCCCGATCCGACGCGGCCGCTGCGTGGCTGCTCCTTTGCGCCGCGCTGCCGTTATGCCGCGGGGCGCTGTCACGAGGCCAAACCGGAGCTGAAGAGCGCGGAGCTGCCGGGACATCTCTATGCCTGCTTCCATCCGATCCAGATGGCCGAGGGGATCGGCGCATGATGCAGCTTGCCGTGCGCCCCGAGCCGCTGCTGAACGTCGACAATCTCGTCGTCGAATATGGTCTCGGCAACAAGACGGTGCATGCCGTCTCCGGTGTCAGCCTTCAGGTCGCGCGCGGCGAGACGCTGGGGCTGGTCGGCGAATCCGGCTGCGGCAAGTCGACGCTGGGGCGCGCGGTCCTGCAGTTGCGCCGCGCCAAATCCGGCCGGGTGATGTTCGACGGCGAGGATCTGACGGCGATGGAAGGCGAGGCGCTGCGCAAGATGCGCCGCCGCGTGCAGCTGATCTTCCAGGACCCGATCGCCTCGCTCAATCCGCGCCGGCGTATCGGCGACATCGTCGCCGAGCCGCTGATCATCGCTGGAGTCAAGGATGCCGCCGAGCGCAAGCGGCGCGTTCACGGGGTGCTTTCCGCGGTCGGGCTCGACCCTGATATCGTGGCGGGTCGTCTGCCACATGAATTCTCCGGCGGGCAGTGCCAGCGCATCTGCATCGCGCGGTCGCTGGTGCTCAATCCTGAGTTCATCGTTTGCGACGAGCCGGTGTCGGCGCTCGACGTCTCCATCCGTGCGCAGATTCTCAATCTGCTGGAGGAGATGAAGGCGCGCTTCGGCCTGACGCTGCTGTTCATCGCGCATGATCTCGCCGTGGTCAAAGCGGTCAGCGACCGCGTCGCGGTGATGTATCTCGGCCGGCTCTGCGAGGTCGGGCCGTCCGAGCAATTGTTCGCAAAGCCGGCGCATCCCTATACCGGGTTGCTGTTGCAGGCGATCCCGGTGCCTGATCCGGATGTGCGTCCCGTTGAGAGTGTAGCGAGCGGCGAGCCGCCATCGCCGATTGCGCCGCCGTCCGGCTGCCGCTTCCGCACCCGCTGTCCGCGGGCCGATCAGCGATGCAGCGCGGAGATACCGGAGTTGCGTGAAATCGTGCCCGGCCAGTTCGCGGCTTGCCATCATCCGCTGGCCTAAACTAAGACGGTCGGGGTTTGTCTCGCCTCGCCGGTCGTGGCATGCTGGCGCGACAACAAGAACATGCCGGGAGGACGTCGATGAAGAGCTTCAAGGTCGCCGATTTCAAGGCGCCGCTGCAGGAGGTCGACGAGGCCACGCCGCAGCCCTCGGGCACCCAGGTTCTGATCAAGGTGAAGGCGGCTGGCGTCTGCCACAGCGACCTCCACATCTGGGAAGGCGGCTACGATCTCGGTCACGGCCGCAAGCCGCTGTCGCTGAAGGACCGCGGCATCAACCTGCCGCTGACCATGGGCCACGAGACGGTCGGCGAAGTCCTCGCCTTCGGGCCCGACGTAAAGCCGACCGACCAGGGCGACCTCAAGCTCGGCGATGTCGGCCTGGTCTATCCCTGGATCGGCTGCGGCAAATGCGCCACGTGCCTTGGCGGCGAGGAGAACATGTGCCTGACGCCGCGCTCGCTCGGCGTCTATTGCGATGGCGGCTATGCCGACCACATGCTGGTGCCGCACCCGCGTTATCTGCTCAACCTGAGAGGGCTCGCCCCCGCGACGACCGCGCCTTATGCCTGCTCGGGCGTCACCACCTACAGCGCGCTGAAGAAGGTCGAGCAGCATTTCGACACGCCGATCGTGATGTTCGGCGCCGGCGGCCTTGGCCTGATGGCGCTGTCGCTGCTGAAAGCGATGGGCGGCAAGGGCGCAATCATGGTCGATATCGATGCTAAGAAGCGCGAGGCGGCGGAAAAGGCCGGCGCACTCGCGACCGTCGATCCCAAGGCGTCGGACGCGCTGCAGCAGCTCGCGAAGAAGGCGGGCGGGCCGATCCGCGCCGTGATCGACCTCGTTGGCAACGCCGCGACGACGCAGCTCGGCTTCGACTGCCTGACCAAGGGCGGCAAGCTCGTCATCGTCGGCCTGTTTGGCGGCGGCGCGACCTGGGCGCTGCCGCTGATTCCGATCAAGGCCGTGACGATCCAGGGCAGCTATGTCGGCAATTTGCGTGAGACGCAGGAATTGCTCGATCTGGTGCGAGCGAAGAAGGTGCCGCCGATCCCGGTGACGACGGTACCGCTCGCCAGGGCCAACGACGCGCTGCTGCAGTTGCAGCAGGGCGCGGTGGTCGGACGCACCGTGCTGACGCCGTAACGAACGCTCTCTCCTCCGTCATTGCGAGAAGGAAAGCGACGAAGCAATCCAGACCGCCTCAGCGGAAAGATTCTGGATTGCTTCGCTTCGCTCGCAATGACCACTTGGCTAACTCCTTCCTTGAGGCTCTCATGTCCGCAAATAACGCCTTCCACATTGCCGTGCTCGCCGGTGACGGCATCGGTCCCGAAGTCATGGCGCCGGCGATCGAGGTGCTGCGCAGGATCGAGGCGAAGTCGGGTCTGGGCTTCCGATTCACGGAGGCCCCGGCCGGCGCCAACAATTATCTCGCCACCGGCAAGTCGATGCCTGATACCACCATCAAGCTGTGCGAGGACGCGGATGCGATCCTGTTAGGTGCCTGCGGCCTGCCGTCGGTGCGCTACCCCGACAACACCGAGATCGCGCCGCAGATCGAGCTGCGCTTCATCTTCGATCTCTATGCCGGCGTGCGTCCGGCGCGGCTCATTCCGGGCGTACCGAGCCCGATCGTCGGCGCAGACCGGCGCGGCATCGATCTCGTCGTGATCAGGGAGTCCACCGAAGGCCTGTTCGCCTCGATGGGCAAGGGCGTCGTCACCCATGAGGATGCGCGCGAGACCATGGTGATCACGCGCAAGGCGTCCGAACGCCTGTTCGAGTTCTCGTTCCGCCTTGCCGAGCGGCGCAAGGCGCGCGGCAAGCCCGGTGCGCTCACCTGCGTCGACAAGGCGAACGTGTTCAAGGCCTTTGCGTTCTTCCGCGGCATCTTCGACGAGATCGCCAAAAAGCATCCGGAGGTGAAGACCGACCGGCTCTATGTCGATGCCTGCTCGGCGATGCTGGTGAAGCGGCCCTGGGATTTCGACGTGATGGTGATGGAGAACATGTTCGGCGATATCGTCTCCGACATCACCGCGAGCCTGATCGGCGGCCTCGGCATGGCGCCGTCGGCCGACATTGGCGACAAGTATGCGGTGTTTCAGCCGTGCCACGGCACCGCGCCCGACATCATGGGGCAGGGCAAGGCCAATCCCACCGGCATGATCCTGTCGGCGGCGATGATGCTGGACTGGCTCGCCGACAAGCATGGCGTCGAGAGCGCGGCTGAGGCCGGCGAGACGATCGAGCGTGCGGTGGACAAGGTCTACGCCGGCGGCATCAAGCCGATGGAGTTCGGCGGCAGCAACGGCACGGCGGACATCACGAAAGCGGTGCTCGCGGCGCTGTAGTCAAAGAAAAGGGGCCTGCAGGCCCCTTTGTCGTTCACCACCGGCGCCAGTGGTGGTAGCGGTGACCCCAGCCCCACGGACGCGGGCCGTAGAAGCGTCGCGGGCCGCCATAATAGCCGTAGGCGCCGTAGTAGTTCGGACGCCACCAGCAGCGGCCCCAGGGGTTACAGACCCAGCGCACCTGATCGACATCGGCGGCGGGACCGCCTGCAATCTTGTCCGCCTGCGGGATGCCGTTCGGCATTGCCGCGAGAGCGGGACCCGAGGCGAGCGCCGCACCGCCCAAGGCAGCCAGACCGAGAACAGCAAATTTGAGTTTCATCGCAATCTCCCTCGTTGGTAGCGAGAGAACTTTCGACAGATCAACTGGTTGCTATCGCGGTGCGTGCGCGCGGGAAATTTAATCTTCCTGAACGAAGATTCAGTTTCAGCGCCCCTGGAACTTGGGTCTGCGCTTTTCCATGAAGGCCTGCCGGCCCTCGCGGAAATCCTGGGAGTCCATGCAGGCGTTGCCGATCGCCTTGATCGTGTCCATGTCGCGCTGGCTCTCGTCCTTCAGAACCTGCGCGATGGTGATCTTGGCGGCCTTGATGGCGAGCGGCGCGTTTTCGGAAATGGTCTGTGCGATTCCCATGGTCTCGCCCCAGAGTTGATCGTCGGGGATCACGCGCTCGACGAGGCCAATGCGCAGCGCCTCAGGGGAATCGATGCGCATGCCCGTGTACATCAACAGGCGCGCCCAGGACGGGCCGACCAGCGACACCAGGTGACGCAAGCCGTCATAGCCATAGGCGATGCCGAGCCTGGCGGCGGGAATGCCGAACTGGCTGTCGTGCGAAGCGATGCGAATGTCGGCAAGCATCGCGACCTGCATGCCGCCGCCTAGGCAAAAACCCTGGATGCAGGCGATGGTCGGCTTGGGATAGTCGGCGAGCAGCGCGCGCTGGGCGGCGCTGCGCTTGGCGTATTCCTCGGACGCCGCTGCATTGTGTCTGACCTTCTCGAACTGGCTGATGTCGGCGCCCGAAACGAACGCCTTGCCGCCGGCGCCGCGCAGGATTACGACGCGCACTGTCTCGTCGTCGCGCAGGCTGGTCAGCGCCTCGCCAAATCCTTCCCACATTTCCAGCGACATCGCGTTGCGCTTGTCGGGATTGTTGAAGGTGATCACGCCGACGCCGCTGGCCGCGTGCTTGAGGATCTTGCCGTCGGCGTAAGCCGTTTCGGTCGTGCTGGACATGTCGGACATCGCGCGCTCGCTAATCGTTGGCGAGGCAATGTGCGGCGCGGGCGCCACCGCGGTCAACCGGGGCCGGGGTAAGCGAGCTTGCATCCGCCTGTGCTGCGATTGCATGGCGCGCGCGAAGTTCGGCGCATGGCAGCAGACCGCCAAGAAAAAGGTCCGACTAGACCGCCCCGAGAAAGACCGCGCGCAAGCGCGCGGGCGCAGACATATCTTCTCGTCCGGTCTCGTCCAATCCGGCCGCGCCCCCGCGACGCGGCGGATTGAACGTCGGCCGCAAAGGCCGGACCGTCGATCGATCTCAGCTTTCGTTCGCTGCGATCGATTCCATCAGCGAGACGAGCTGACGCTGCACCGTCTGGTCCTTGATCTTGCTGTAGGCGCGCAGCAGACGGAGGCTGAAGGCGCTGTCGAGGAAGAGCAGGCTCTCCACTTCGCGCGCCTTGTTGTCGCCGTCATAGAAGAAGGTCACGGGCACATCGAGGGCGGAGGCGATCTGCTGAAGCCTGGCCGCGCCGACGCGATTGACGCCCTTCTCGTATTTCTGCACCTGCTGGAAGCTGACGCCCAGCTTCTCGCCCAGCTCGGCCTGCGAGATCTTCATCTCGACTCGCCGCAAACGGATCCGCTTGCCAAGCTCAATGTCCGGCTTGCCGGCACTGCGCTGCTTCATTCTCTTCGCCGCTGCTTTCATACTTCTCACCGTTGTTCTTCGGTTGAAAATCCCCCGAAGAGCTGGGTCAGGGGTTCGCCCATATACGAGTCCTTGAATTCATGCGGATGCACGAACTCCTCCTTAAACCACGGGAAGCGAGCCGGATTGAAAGCCTCGATCAGCCAGTCAATCATGTGCCGCACGCGCGGAATCCGTCCGCTACCGGGATGGTAGGACAGCCAGATATCCAGCGGTCGGTTCAGCTCGACCTCCAGTGGAATCAACTTCCCGCCAAGCGCAATGGCGTAGCTCGGGAATACGCCGATTCCGGCGCCATTCGCGACCGCCCAGTAGTTGGCGCTCGAGACGTTGGTTTTCATGACCAGAAGGTCACGTTCCGAAACGCCCGGGAAGAAGCTTTCGAAAGATTCCTTGGCGGCGAGCTGGTCGGCGAATTGCAGCACCAGGCGATGCTTGATCAATTCCGCTGCCGAGCGCGGCGCGCCATGTTTTGCGATGTATTTCTCCGACGCCCAGAACATCAGATGCATGCGGCCGAGCCGCACCAGCTTGACGTCGAGCGCCGAGGGACGTGACAGATGGATAGCGACGTCGGCCTCGTGGCGGGAGACGTCGGCCGAGCGCATTGCGCAATGCAGGTCGACCAGGATCTTCGGATAGGCTTGCTGGAATTCGACCAGCCGCGGGGCAAGCCAGAACGTCCCGAGTCCCTCGGTGACGGCGACGCGGACTTCGCCGGACAGGACGTTGGCCGTCGAATCGCTGGTCCGCATCACGTCGAAGGCCGCCGCCTCCATGCGCTCGACCGCAGAGGCCACGATCGCGCCTTCATCGGTCAAATGGGTGCCGTGGACGTCGCGGGTGAACAGGGTGGTGCCGGTCTGACGCTCGAAATCATCGATCCTGCGGCGGACGGCGTTGATCGACAGGGACAGACGTTCGGCCGCCGAGCGGAAACTTCCGCATCGGACGACTTCCAGGAATATGCGGGCCGCGTCCCAATCGGAGAGGCCGCTGATATTTGTCTTTGGGCGTTCTTCCAACGGAACGCCCCTTTCCGCCAAGGAGTGCATACAATTCCCTTCAGTTTGCTAAACTGGCAGAATCTGGCGCAAACTACAACCACGGCGGGTTGCGGGGGTGATGAGTTTTGAACGTCATCCTTACTGCGACGCGAGTGGTATTTGAATGCTGCCAGGGCTGGGAATCGGGCAGCCTGTTGCCCGTTTGAGGGGTATCGCGTGAGTTCCGTTGCGAGCCTTGAGATGGCTGCGGGATTGTCGGCGCTGTCCGCAATACACGTTCCTGCGCAACCGCGGTTGCGGTCGTCCCGGATGGATCAATCGCGGCGCACGAAGCGTCTTGTCCCGAATCGCTCCGACGATTGCCAGTGGCATCGTGAGACGATGTTGGCGGGAACCGCGGTTTCATCGCAGAAACACACTGAATTCATGTTCGGAGGCTCAGTGGCCTCGTGCTATCCTTGGTGTCCCACGGGGGCCGAAGGGGTCGTCATAGACAATTCTCGCAGGCCGAATTAACGGAAAGAACGCTGGTGTCTCATTCAGACGAACAGTTGCAGTCGGTGCTGGAAACGCTCGAAGAGTGCCGCAGGGTTCTCAATGCGAGCAACAGCCGCGAGTCGGCCGAGCTGCTGTCCATGGTCATCCTCGACGTCAGGATGAAGCTCAAAGGAATTGACGATGCCGATCTCAAGGCATTGTGCGACGAAATGCTGCGGAGCGCTGCGAGCGAACCGCGGTCCCCTTCCAAGCAGACGCAGGACCAGCCCCGGCGTCCGCTGCTCCGCGTGGTGAAGTAGCCGCGCCGCCGAGTCTCGCTTTTTGGCGAGATTTGTGCGCGTCCCGATGCCGCATCTGTGATCACGGACGGCATCGGGAGGAGCCCTGGTTTCGCGCGCCTCTGTTGCGCATTCCGAGCCATCGGTTACACCAGAGCCGGTTCGGCTCCCGTCCGCGCGCTCCCCGCGCGTCGTGTCGGGCCTGAGATGGCTCCGATTGCATCATGCAAAATGTTTCGATCCCGGCGGCGCTGATTGCCGGCCTCGTCAGCTTCCTCTCGCCGTGCGTCCTGCCTTTGGTCCCGCCCTATCTGATCTACCTCACGGGCGCCACGATCGAGCATGTCGAGAGCGATGAGCCGGCCGCGGCCTCCAAGCGCGCGATCATGATGTCGGCACTCTTGTTCGTGCTCGGCTTCTCCACCGTGTTCGTGGCGCTCGGCGCCAGTGCCTCGCTGATCGGCGGCCTGATCCGCGCCTGGTCGGCCGAGCTGTCGATCCTCGCCGGCATCGTCATCATCATCATGGGCCTGCACTTCCTGGGGCTGACCCGGATTGGCCTGTTGATGCGCGAGGGCCGGCTGCCGATCCCCAAGCCTGTCGGGCTCTGGGGCGCCTACATCATGGGGCTCGCCTTTGCGTTCGGCTGGACGCCCTGCATCGGCCCGATCCTCGCCGCCATCCTGTCGATCGCCGCGGCGGAAGCGACGGTCACCAAGGGAGCGGGCCTGCTCGCCGTCTATTCCGCGGGCCTCGGCATTCCCTTCCTGATCGCCGCCCTGATGATCGAGCAGTTCTCCGCGCTGTTCGCGCGGATGAAGGGCCAGCTCGTCAATGTCGAGCGCGCCATGGGCGTGTTGATGGTGATCACCGGCATCGGCTTCCTGACCGGCGCGGTCTCGAATGTGAGCATCTGGCTGTTGGAGACGTTCCCGGCGTTGCAGACGATCGGCTAGATTGCCTATTTTTCGGCGCGGGTCAGGCAACCACCCGACTGATGACAAGCCCTACATCAGCTCTGTGAATATGAAGACAGCGCTGAGACGAAGCAAAGACGCTACGGAAATTTGTACAACCCGAGCGTTTTCGTTTTTCGCGCTTCTCAGCAGGGTTCGTACCGCTATGATCAACAGAGCGAGGACGCCCGTCAGGGCTACGAGAGCTTTGCTTCGAGGATGTGCGTGCGGGCATGAGTGATCTTCATCGCCGATATCCTTTTTGTCCGTTCAACGCGTCTCGTCCAGCACGCATGTCACCGTGCAGACCACGCCGCGCGGCAGGAAGTCGACGGTTGCCTCGCCGCCGAGCTGATCGCGCGCGCTGCGCTCGATCAGGCGCGAGCCGAAGCCGCGCCGCACCGGGGCCGTCACCGGCGGTCCGCCGATCTCGGTCCAGATCAGCCGCAGCCGCGGCTTCGGCGCATCGGCGATGACCTCCCAGTCCAGCGTCACCCGGCCGGTCTCGTTGGACAGCGCGCCGTATTTCGCGGCGTTGGTGGCGATCTCGTGCACGATCATCGACAGCACCACGGCGAGCCGCGGCGACAGCGGCACGGCGGGACCGGCGATGCGGATGCGGTCAGGATTGCTCAGCAGGAACGGTCGAAGCGCGCGGGCAATGACGTCTCTTAGCTCCGAGCCCGCCCATTTCTCCTGGCTCAGGAGATTATGCGCCTCGGCGAGCGCGCCGAGCCGCCCCTCGAACTTGCTCCGCTCATCCCGGCTGGCGCTGCGGAAGGTCTGCACCGCGATTGCCTGCATCAGGGCCAGCGTGTTCTTGATCCGGTGGTTGAGCTCCTCGATCAGCAGACTGTGCAGCATCTCGCCGCGCGCGATCGTGGTCGCCATCCTGACTGCGAAGGTCAGGCCGGTCAGCAGGAGGATGCCGCCGATCAGGCTGGTGATGGCGATGTTGCGCCAGAGCGGCGCGATCAGCGAGCTCTCGGCGACGCCGGCCACGACCGTCCAGCCGGTCAGTCGCGACCTGGTAAAGGCGGAGGACAGTGCGACCCCGTCGAGCGAAACGGTCGAAAGGGCGGCCTCTGACGTGCGAGACATCGCATCGTATAGCGCGCCGGAAGCCTGCTTGCCGACCGTCTCGGCAGGGTTCGGCGCGCGCGCGAATACGATGCCCTTGGTGTCGAGCAGGGATACCGTCCAAAGCCGGTCGGGTCGCTGCTTCTCCACCAGCTGCTGAAAGATGCCGATCGGCGGGCTGAAGCAGAGATCGTAGATCACCTCGCCGTCGCGCAATACCGGGACCTCGACGGTGAGCACCTGCCGCGCAGCGAATTCGTCAACGCCAGAACCTGCAAGCCGCCGGTCATCCGCTGCACTTCGGAGTCCAGCACAAGGCGCATGCTGCGCACGTTCTCCAGCACGCGGCTGGTCGCGTCACTTCGATCCTGCTTGTAATTGTAGACAGCGATGCCGACCGCCAAGATGATCAGCGGCAACATCGTTCCCGCGACCAGGAGAGCGAGCCGGACCGGCAGCGTAAGCTTTGACAAGCGCGGGCGTCCGGATTCCGGCCAGCGGCGCCGGATTATGGTTTTGGCAAGACCATAAGGGCAGCACTTGCCCGGCGCCACGATTTTCGCATGCGCGAGCAGTCCGGGAGAAGATTTTGCGATGCAGTCGGGGGCATGGGGCCGATCATCGGTCAGATCATCGCGATCGCGGTCAATAGCAGACACGTGGCGTAGACAGCCGCCTGACTGAGCCCGACGATCCGGGCCTCTCGATGCGATTTCATACGGTCAGCTCCAGGTCGGCGGCCGCCGTTGGGAAGCAGCCGCCCGGAGGTCGCGTCGCGATCAATCGATTTCCTGAACGACCACGCGCGAGCCCGGATCCACCAGCATCACGCGATCGCTGGAATAAACGTAGCGATACTTCGTCAGTGAGGGGCCCCAATCCGCCGGAACGGCCTCAAGCTCGACGTCGGTCGGCACCGTCGCACCGACGATGATCTTTTCCTTCGTCACCACCGGACGAACGCGGTGCTCGGTGATGTAGGATTTGATCTTGGTGCGGTACTCCGGCTCGATCTGAACTGCCGCCGCGTGACCGGTTCCAGTGGTGGTCACCACGGTGGACTGCGCGAACGCGCCGGTCGAAATCAGGACGGCTGCGGCGGACAGCAGGAACAGCTTTTTCATCTTGTCCTCCTCACAGGAATATGCGCCGCAACAACATCTCACCATGCGCGCCGTTCCTCCCGCGTAGGAACAAATTGCTATTTTTTCCCGTTTCTGAATCGACCGGGCCCGGAAGCCCGGGAAATTGGAGGAGGAGAAAATGACGCTGAGAATAGCGAGTGCAGCGCTGATGGTTGCTGCATTGTCCTTGCCGGCGTTCGCGGCCGACGAGTTCTACGTGGTCCAGGACGTCAAGACCAAGAAGTGCACTATCGTCGACAAGAAGCCGACAGACACGTCCATGACCGTCGTCAGCCCGTCGGGCACGATCTACAAGACGCGCGCCGAGGCTGAGACCGGCATGAAGACCGTCAAGATCTGCACATCCAATTAGGGAGAATGTGATGCCCGTGATCCCCGTATTTATTCTCTGGGCCGTGCCAGCGATCATTGTGATCGGCGGCGGCATCTATCTGATTGGTCACATGCCCTAGGCCTGTCGAGGAAGGCGAGCGGGCCTCTGCGTGCAGCGCACAGGTCCGCAAGTCTGCCGTTTCTACGAGAGCGGGAGGCCGCCTGTGCGGCCCCGCACGCCAGCAGGAGTGCGAGTTGCAGTGCAACAGGTCGTGGGGGCGTCGCTTTGCGACGAAGAGTGCCTCCAGGTTACGCGAAATGACTTCCGTCCCGCCGTCGTTTTTCATACGCTCCCCGAACGCTGGCCGTTAACCGGCTGCGCTCACGCCCCGGCGACAGGGGCGGGGCATCAATGGGAGGGGAGACGATGAAGCGAAGATCATTTCTCGCCGGTATCGGTGCGACCACTGCGGCAGCTGCGATTGGCATGCCGTCGATCCTCAGGGCGCAAGCGCCGATCACGCTGAACGGCGCGGTCCAGTTCAACGACGACCATGCCTTCAACCGCGCGCTGATCCGGTTCGAGGAGCTGGTGAAGAAGTACTACGGCAAGCCCGTCAACTTCACGCTGCACAAGAACTCCTCGCTCGGCCTCGAGAAGCAGTATTTCGAGTACATGTCGCAGGGCAAGGCGGTCGATTACGGCATCGTCTCGCCGGCCCATATGTCGACCTTCGCCAAGGCGGCTCCGTTCATCGATGCGCCCTTCGTGTTCAAGGGCATCGAGCACATGAACAAGGTCGTCGAGGCCAATATCCTGGCGCCGATCGCCGACGAGGTCGCGGCGAAGGCTGAGGTCGTTCTGATCGGTTATGCGGGCGGTGGCATCCGCAACATCTTCGCGAACAAGCCGCTCAGGAATCTCGCCGATCTTAGGGGTCTCAAGGTTCGCGTGCAGGGGGCGCCGATCTGGTCGAAGACCTTTGCGGCAGTCGGCATGAGCCCGACCGTGATCGCCTACAACGAAATCTACAACGCGATCCAGAACGGGGTGATATCGGCCGGCGAAAACGAGGCGGCCGGCGTCGAGGCGATGAAGTTCTACGAAGTGGCCCCGCATCTCAACCTGACCCAGCACGCCGTGTCGATCCGGCCGATCTGCTTCTCGGTGAAGACGCTGAAGACCTTGCCGAAGGATTTGCAGGACGCGATCATGAAGGCCGGCAAGGAGGCAGGCGACTACGGCCGTCAGCTCGAGTCGAGCGAAGAGGTGGTCAAGCTCGACACGCTCGAGAAAGCCGGCAAGCTCAAGCGCGTTCCCTTCGAGGAGCGGGACGCGATGAAGAAGCTCGCCGATCCCGTGATGGCCACCTACGCCAAGGAAATTGGTGCGGAAGGCATTTTCGAGAAGATCAACGTCGTCTGAGGTCGTTGCGTCCGCCGACAATAGTCCGGGCAGGCCCCGCTTCTTGCCCGGAAGGCGGATGAGCTGCCGCACGGAGCCCCAATGTCTGAAACGCCCGACTTGTCCGCACGGTCGCTGTGGCGTCGCGTCACCGCGGCCTATGCGAAGTTGCTGGAGTTCCTGTTGGCCGCCTGCGTCGGCGTCCTGATCGTTCCGGTCACCTTGCAAATCATCTCGCGCTACACGCCCTTCATTCCCTCCTACATCTGGACGGAGGAAATGGCGCGGTTCCTGTTCATCTGGACGATCATGATCGGCGCCATGGTCGGTGTGCGCGAAGCGCAGCATTTCGAGGTCGACGTGTGGCCCAATCTGTCGGGACGATCGGAGGCCGCGGTACGGATCCTCGCGCGTCTCGGCGTACTGGCACTGGCGCTGGTGTTCGTATCGGCCGGCATGGAGTTCACCCGCTTTGGCTGGAACAGAACTTCGGAGCTGGCCGATCTGCCGCTTTGGCTGATTCACGTTGCCTGGCCTGTGACCGGCGCGACGTGGATCGTCTTTGCCGGTGAACAGATCGTTGATGAGATGCGCGTTCTGGTTGGGGCAGGGCGATGAGCGGCAATGTGCTCTCTGCCGGACAGGCCGCGATGGTGCTGTTCGGGGTTTTCATCGGCCTGCTCATCGTGCGCGTGCCGGTCGCTTTCGCGCTCGGCCTTGCCTGCGTGCCGATCCTGCTGATCGAGCCGCGTCTGTCGTTGATGACGCTCGCGCAGGAGACCTTCAATGCGTACAATTCATTCATCCTGCTGGCGGTGCCGTTCTTCCTGCTGACGGCGAACCTGATGAGCATCGGCGGCATCACTGACCGCCTGGTGGCGCTGTCGCGCTCGATGGTCGGGCACTGGCCGGGATCGCTGGCGCAGATCAACGTCGTGCTCTCGGTGTTCTTTGCCGGCATCTCAGGCTCCTCAACCGCGGATGCGGCGAGCCAGTCCAAGATCTTCATCGATGCGCAGACCAAGGAGGGCTATGATCTCTCGTTTTCCATCGCCATCACGGCGGTGTCGGCCGTTCTAGCGGTCATCATCCCGCCGTCGATCCTCATGATCGTGTGGGGCGGGCTGATCTCGACCTCGATTGCGGCGATGTATCTGGCCGGCATCGTACCGGGCCTGCTGATCGCGGGCGCGCAGATGGCGACGGTGCACGTCTATGCGGTGCGTCGCGGCTACCCGACCTATCCGAAGGCGACCTGGGTCGAGATGCGACGCGCCATTTGGCAGTCGCTACCGGCGCTGATGACGCCGCTCATCATCGTCGGCGGCATTCTGCTCGGGTGGTTCACCGCGACCGAGTCCGCCTGCGTCGCCGTGCTCTATTCTGTCGTGCTCTCGGCGTTCTTCTACCGCGAGACAGGTCCACGCGAATTGTACAAGGCCTTGCTCGACACCGGGCGCCTTGCCGGCGTGGCACTGTTCTGTGTCGGCACCGCAAGTGCGTTTGGCTGGCTGCTTGCCTACTACAGGATTCCGCAAGAGCTGCTGGCCAATGTCTCGACCTGGGGCATGGGCGCCGTCACGGCCGGTTTTTTCATCTCCTTCTGCTTTCTGGTCGTGGGCTGCTTCCTCGACGCCATCCCGGCCATCATCATCGTCGGCACGGTGCTGGAGCCGCTGGCCAAGTCCGTCGATCTCCATCCGGTCCAGTTCGCGATCATTTCCATCGTATCGCTGGCCTTCGGACTGGTGACGCCGCCCTATGGCTTATGTCTGATGATCGCCTGTTCGATCGCCGGTGTGCGGCTGCGCTATGCTCTGAAGGACACGGTGATCATGCTGGTTCCGATGCTGCTCGTGCTGGCGGCAGTCATCGTTTGGCCGAGCGTGTCGCTGTTCCTGCCACGGCTGATCGTGCCGGAGATGCTCAGATGAGCGTCTGCAAATGAGCTTCTGAGAGCGCGGTCCCGCGGCCGCCGGCCGCGGGATCGATTCAATGGTTACAGATTGCTCTCGGTGATCGCGGCGTAGACCATGCTCCGCAGCTCGCGACGGATCGGGTAGGCGCTCGACGGCAACACCTGCGTCATGAAGATGGTGATCAGCTCTTCGGCCGGATCGATCCAGAACGAGGTCGTGGCCGCGCCGCCCCAATTATATTCGCCGGGGCTGCCGGCGATCAGCGTTTCCGCCGGGCGCATCGTCACGGCGAAACCGAGACCGAAGCCGATGCCGTTATAGGCGGCTTCCGAGAACAGCGAGCGTGACACCTCGGGCAGGAATCGTCCGCCCGGAATGTGATTAGTGGACATCAGCGCCAGCGTCTTCGGCCCGATCAGCCTGACGCCGCCGAGCTCGCCACCATTGAGCAACGCGCGGCAGAAGGTGAGATAATCGGCGACCGTCGAGCACAGCCCGCCGCCGCCGGAGATGAAGGAGGGCGGCGACAAGAACGAGCTGGTTGCCGGATCGTCCTGAAGCGTCAGGCCCTCGCGCCGCTGGCCGGCATGGAAGGTCATGCCGCCGCCGGGGTCTGCCGAGTAGCAGGCGGCGAAACGATGGGCCTTCGAGGCCGGCACGTGGAAATCAGTGTCGCTCATGCCGAGCGGATCGAGAATGCGTGCTTTCAGAAACTGTTCGAACGGCATGCCTGAGATCTTGCCGACGAGATAGCCGAGCACGTCGTCGCGACCGAGTAGTTCCAGGCCTCGCCAGGCGAGAACTCCAGCGGGATCTTTGCCAGGCCCTCGATCATGGTCTGGAGCGTGCCAGACTTCTCGACCTCGCCGATCTTCTCGGCGCGATAGGCGGCATCGACATTGGAGCGCTGCTGGAAGCCATAGGTGAGGCCGGAGGTATGACGCAGGAGGTCGACGATCAGCATCGGCCGGGACGGCGGCCGGGTCAGGAAGGCCGGGTAGGTGCCGGCAACGAACACGCCGAGATCCTTCCATTCCGGAATGTATTTGGCGACGGGCTCATCGATCGCGACGAGGCCCGCCTCGACCAGCATCATGAAGGCGACGCTGGTGAGCGGCTTGGTCATGGAATAGATGCGGTAGATGGTGTCGTCCTTAACCGGCACCTTGCGCTCGACGTCGGCAAGGCCCTGAACCGAGCTGTATGCGACCTTGCCACGGCGGAAGACGAGAAGATGCGCGCCCGGGAACCGGCCGGCATCGATGTACCGGCTCTTCAGATGCGCATCGACGCGGTCGAGTGCAGTCTTGGACATGCCGACGGATTCGGGCGAGGCAGGGGTGGGCGCGAGCATCAGTTCCTCCCGGGCAGTTTTGTCTGTCAGTTGATAGCCGAAATGCCGGCCTCATTCCAAGGGCGGCGCGCTTAACGGGAGCAGGCCTGCTGGTGTAGGCTGCAGCCTGGTACGCCTCCAGGGAGCCCCAAGGGCCTCTCATGGGGCCAACGAGAAAAATCCAGGGCAAAACGCACCATGACCCAGTTCAACGAGACCGAACTCACCGAAGCCGTCGTCAAGAGCTTCGACAGCACACCGAACCCGCGTGCGAAATTCCTGTTCCAGGAATTGGTGAAGTCCCTGCACGATTACGTGAGCAAGACCGATCTCACCTTCGCGGAATGGGAATATGCCATCGACTTCCTGACCCGCACCGGCCAGAAGTGCACCGACACCCGCCAGGAGTTCATTCTCCTGTCCGACGTGCTCGGCGTCTCCATGCTGGTCGATGCCGTCAACCACCGTGACCGCGAGGGCGCGACGGAGACCACCGTGCTCGGTCCGTTCTATGTCGGCGAGCACAAGGTGACCGCGCACGGCACCGACATCTCGCCGCATAATCTCACCGGCGAGAAGATGTTCGTGCAGAGCCGCGTCACCGACCTCAAGGGCAAGCCGCTCGCAAACGTTCCGGTCGACGTCTGGCATGCCGATGACGACGGCTTCTATGATTCCCAGAAGCCGAACTATGACGAGGTCGGCGCCTCGGCGCGGGCGCGCTTCATCACGGATAGCGACGGCCGCTTTTTCTTCCGCACCATCCTGCCGTGCAGCTACCCGATCCCGACCGACGGCCCGGTCGGCGAGATGATCATGCAGACCAAGCGTCATCCGATGCGGCCGGCGCATGTGCATTTCCTGGTCAATGCGAAGGGTTATGAGCCGCTGATCACCCACGTTTTCATGGACGGCGACAAATATCTGGATACCGACGTCGTGTTCGGCGTGAAGGACGACCTCATCGCCAAGGTCGAGCCGCGCAACGATCCGGCAATGCCCGACGGCACCAAGGCAAATGGGCAGTGGCATCTGATGAGCTACGAATTCCACCTCAAGCCCGGCGGCGGCATGGCGCCGCAGCCGCTGGGGACGAAGGCGGCCCAGCCGGCGTGACGACTAAAGCGCGATGAGATTAGGATGAATCGTCATCGCGCTTTAGGTTACTGTTTGAGCATGATCTTTTCGGAAAACCGCTGCACACTTGTCCGGATCATGCTCTAACGCGCGTGCAACAGTGCCAGCAGCACGACGACCGCGCAGGCGAGCGCCGCCGAGGTCAGTTTCCAGAACATCAGCGGGCTGCGCTCCAACAGGGGCGTGATCCGCGTGTTGAGATAGGCCGGATTGGGCGTGCGAAGCTCGAAGACGAATTCGGACAGATCCTCGTGCCGCTTGTACGGATCGGGATGGAGCGCGCGCCTGAGCGCGCCGTCGACCCAGGCCGGCACGTTGCGATCGTCGTCGGCTGGGCGATACTGAAGTCTCCGCACGTCCGACTTGCACCGGATCTTGGCGATTTGGGTGCCGTAGGGCAGCTTTCCCGTCAGCATCTGGTAGCAGATCACGGCCAACGAAAACATGTCGGAGCGCGGCGAGCCGCCCTGCCCAAGAAAATATTCCGGCGCCGTATATTGGACCGTTCCCAGGATTTCGTCGGCCTCGTCCGGCGGCGCGGCTTCCGCGACGCCGGCGACCCTGACTGACCCAAAGTCGATGATCTTCGCGGTGCCGGTCTTGTCGATCAGGACGTTGTCCGGCCTGAGGTCCTGATGCAGCATCTCCATGCGGTGGAACGCGCGCAGGCCGGCGGCGATCTGCTCGATGAGGCCACGGACGGTTTCGAGATCGGGGCGCGGATTGTCGGTCATCCACTGCTTCAAGGTCTGGCCTTCGACGAATTCGGTCGCAACGTAGAGATAGCTGCGCCGTCTCGACTGTGACAGCGGCTTCAGCACGTGCGGGCTGTCGATCCGGCGCGCGATCCACTCCTCCATCAGGAAGCGCTTGAGATAGGCAGCATTGTCGCGCAGGTCGACTGACGGCAGCTTGAGCGCGACCGGCTCCTCGGTCTCGGTGTCGACGGCAAGGTAGATATGACTGCGGCTGCTGCCGTGAATCTCGCGGACGATCCGGTAGCCGTCGAAGAGCGCGCGTGGCTCCGGCAGCGGAGGCAGCGGCAATTGTGACGTCTGATTGAAAATGCCGGCCGGCTCGCGCTGTGGCACTGCGTCGATGCGCAGGATCTGGACCGTGATGTTGTCGTCGCTGCCGCGCCGGTAGGCTTCCTCGACGATGGCCTTGGCAGCGCCGTCGAGCTCGGCTGAATGCTCGTTCAGTGCGCTCGTGACGAAGCGCGCGTCGACGAATTCGTAGGCGCCGTCGGTCGCCAGCAGAAAAGTGTCGCCCGCTTCGATCTCGAAGGCCTGGTAGTCGATCTCGAGCTGCGGGTTGATGCCGAGTGCGCGGCCGAGATAGGTCTGCTCCGACGACACGATGATGCGGTGATCGTCGGTCAGCTGCTCGAGCGCCTTGCCGGCGATGCGGTAGACGCGACAATCGCCGACATGGAAGATGTGCGCGGTGGTCGCCTTGATGACCATGGCGCTCAGCGTGCAGACATAGCCCTTGTCGCGGTCATAGGCGTATTGGCTCTTGCGCGTCTGCGCATGTAGCCAGGAATTGGTGGCGTCCAGCACGCGGCGGGCGGACGTCTTCGCCGTCCAGGATTCCGACGTGCAGTAATAGTCCATCAGGAAGCTCTTGACCGCCGACTCGCTGGCGATCTGGCTCACCGTGCTGCTCGAGATGCCGTCGGCGAGGACGGCGGCGATGCCCTTCAGGCTGAGCAGCGGCTCCTCCGGAATGAGGACGCCGTGAAAATCCTGGTTGATGGGCTTGCGACCCTTGTCAGAATGCTGGCCGACCGAAATCAGGAGACCGGGGGTCATCGTCATCACCAGGAGAGGGGAGCCTCACCCTGCGCGGGCGTGGCTCCCCTGTCGAGTCGTGTTTGATCAGGCCGCGACGCGGGGCTTTACGGCCTTGTCGGCCTGGCGCTTCGGCAGGGTCATGACGTGCGTGGCATAGAGGGTCATGCCGGTGAAGGCGAGGCCGCCGACGAGATTGCCGAGCACGGTCGGGATCTCGTTCCAGATCAGATAGTCCAGGATCGAGAATTTTGCGCCGAGCAGCAGCCCGGACGGGAACAGGAACATGTTCACGACGGAATGCTCGAACACCATGTAGAAGAACACCAGGATCGGCATCCACATCGCGATGACCTTGCCCGGGACCGAGGTCGAGATCATGGCGCCGACGACGCCGGTCGAGACCATCCAGTTGCAGAGCATGCCGCGCATGAACAGCGTCGCCATGCCGGCCGCACCGTGCGCGGCGTAGCCGAGCGTCCGGCTTTCGCCGATGATGCCGATGGCGGTGCCGACCTTGTCGGGGGCCTGCGTGAAGCCGAACGTTGTGACGAAGGCCATCATGAAGGCCACGGTGAAGGCGCCTGCGAAATTGCCGACGAAGACCAGGCCCCAATTGCGCAGCACACCGCCAAGAGTGACGCCCGGGCGCTTGTCGATCAGCGCAAGCGGCGAGAGCACGAATACGCCGGTCAGGAGGTCGAAGCCCAGCAGATAGAGCATGACGAATCCGACCGGAAACAGCAGCGCGCCGATCAGCGGCTGGCCCGTGTTCACGTTGATCGTGACGGCGAACCATGCGGCGAGCGTGAGGATTGCGCCGGCCATGTAGGCGCGGATGATGGTATCCCGGGTGGACATGAAGATCTTGGACTCGCCTGCATCCACCATCTTGGTGACGAATTCCGAAGGCGCGAGATACGACATCAATGGTTCCTTTTGCTTCGTAAGTGAGATCGACACACCCTCTTGGAGAGCGCGGCTGAACGTCTTGGGCCGTGCGGGCTGGCCTGCCGCGCACGAGGGCTATGGAGATTGGAAGCCTTGGGAATCGCGTCACGACGGCCGAGAGGGCCGCGAAGCAGTTGAGCTTCCGGAATGCAGCCGCCAGAGGCTGCAACAATGCGGCAAGCCGCAGTCTTCGTTGACGTTAAAGGACATGCAAGTTGCGTGCCGTCTGGGCGCGTGAGAAAAATGAACGCAACATCAATGCGATGGGCCGCGTCCTGATTCTCTCCCACCGCGCCGCCGGCCTTGTGCTTGAGCTGCTGCACAAACTTTGTGCGGCGCACAAGGATTGAGCAGCCCGCAAGTTTCACATGCGGAGCGGTCCTGCGGCGACCTGTCGCATCATCCATAACATATTGATTATTCGATTGTTTCTAGGTCGCCGGGCTTGGCATGAAGCTTGAATGGTTCCAGGCCGACGCCATTGAAGCCGTCCCGCGAGACTTCTCATCCGATTTGCTGACGCCACCAGACGGGGGTCTCCCCGTCGTGCGTTCGCATGCGCCAAAGACGGCGTCATCGGACGGACGGGCTGCTCGTGTGCACTGACGCCAATCAATTCTGCAACGACGCAAAGGACGACACTGCCTATGACGAAGCGCACCCGCCGGCCCTCGGATAACGGGCTCAGCCGCCGCCAATTGTTGAAGGCCGCAGGCTCTACCGCCGCACTCCTTGCCGCCGCAAAGCTGAATTTCCCCGCCGGCGCCTTCGCGCAGGAGGCAGGCCCCGAGGTCAAGGGCGCCAAGCTCGGCTTCATCGCGCTCAGCGACGCCGGCCCGCTCTTCGTCGCCAAGGACAAGGGCCTGTTTGCCAAATACGGCATGCCCGATACCGACGTACAGAAGCAGGCCTCTTGGGGCACGACGCGCGACAACCTCGTGCTCGGCTCCGAGGGCAACGGCATCGACGGCGCGCATATCCTCACACCGATGCCGTATCTGATCTCGGCCGGCAAGGTGACGCAGAACAACCAGCCGACGCCGATGTACATCCTGGCGCGGCTCAATCTCGACAGTCAGTGCATCTCCGTCGCCAACGAATATGCCGATCTCAAGCTCGGCGTCGATGCATCGCCCTTCAAGGCGGCGCTGGAGAAGAAGAAGGCCTCCGGCAAGGCCGTGAAGGCCGCGATGACCTTCCCCGGCGGCACGCACGACCTCTGGATCCGCTATTGGCTCGCCGCCGGCGGCATCGATCCCGACAAGGACATCGAGACCATCGTGGTGCCGCCGCCGCAGATGGTGGCAAATATGAAGGTCGGTACCATGGACTGCTTCTGCGTTGGCGAGCCATGGAACCTGCAGCTCATCCACCAGAAGATTGGCTATACCGCTGTCACCACCGGCGAGCTCTGGAACAAGCATCCGGAAAAATCCTTCGGCATGCGCGCGGCCTTCGTCGACAAATATCCGAAGGCGGCAAAGGCGCTGCTGATGGCCGTGATGGAAGCCCAGCAGTGGTCGGACAAGGCCGAGAACAAGGCCGAGCTCGCCGCCATCATGGGCAAGCGGCAGTGGATGAACTGCCCGGTCGAGGACGTGCTCGACCGCACCGCAGGCAAGTTCGACTACGGCATCCCCGGTAAGGTGGTCGAGAATTCCCCACACATCATGAAGTACTGGCGCGACTTCGCCTCTTACCCCTTCCAGAGCCACGATCTCTGGTTCCTCACCGAGGACATCCGCTGGGGCAAATACGAGGCGAATTTCGACAGCAAGGCGCTGGTCGCCAGGGTCAACCGCGAGGACCTGTGGCGCGACGCGGCCAAGACGCTCGGTGTCGCGGCCTCCGAGATCCCGGCCTCTACCTCGCGCGGCAAGGAGACCTTCTTCGACGGCAAGGTGTTCGATCCGGAAAATCCGGCTGCCTATCTGAAGTCGCTCGCGATCAAGCGTGTCGAAGTCTGATGGAGCCAGCGGCCGCCTTCGGGCGGCCGCATCGTCTTTTGAAGCCGGAGAGAGATTGCAATGAATATGTCTGCCGCCAAGATTGAGATTGAGACCGCGACGCCTGCGGCCAGCGCCGCGCCCGTCGTCGCGATGACGCCAAAGCGTCCCCCGCGCACCGAAGCTTACGCACGCATGGCACGGGAGACGGCCGTGCGCGTGATCCCGCCGCTGGTCGTGATCGCGCTGCTGACGCTGGTGTGGGAACTGGTCTGCCGCCGCGCCGGCTCGGCGCTGCCGCCGCCGTCAAAAGTGTTCAAGGACACAAAGGAGCTGATCTTCGATCCGTTCTTCGACCATGGCGGCATCGACAAGGGCCTGTTCTGGCATCTGTCCGCCAGTCTTCAGCGCGTTGCGTTCGGCTATTCGCTGTCCGCCGTCGCCGGCATCGCGCTCGGCGTGCTGGTCGGACAGTCGGTCTGGGCCATGCGCGGGCTCGATCCGCTGTTCCAGGTGCTGCGCACGATCCCGCCGCTGGCCTGGCTGCCGCTCTCGCTCGCAGCGTTTCGCGACGGCCAGCCCTCGGCGATCTTCGTCATCTTCATCACCTCGATCTGGCCGATCATCATCAATACCGCGGTCGGCATCCGCAACATCCCGCGGGACTATCGCAACGTCGCTGCGGTGGTGCAGCTCAATCCGCTCGAGTTCTTCTCCAAGATCATGATCCCCGCGGCCGCGCCCTACATCTTCACCGGCCTACGCATCGGCATCGGCCTGTCGTGGCTCGCGATCGTCGCTGCCGAAATGCTGATCGGCGGCGTCGGTATCGGCTTCTTCATCTGGGACGCCTGGAACTCCTCGCATATCAGCGAGATCATCCTGGCGCTGTTCTATGTCGGCATCGTCGGCTTCGTGCTGGACCGCCTGATCGCGGGCCTCGGCAAGTTCGTCACCCGCGGCACCGCGCAGAATTGAGAGGAGGGGCACATGACTGCCTATCTGAAGCTCGACCACATCGACAAGGTCTTCACCCGCGGCGCCGCCACCACGGAGGTGCTGAAGGACATCAATCTCACGATCGAGAAAGGCGAATACGTCTCGATCATCGGCCATTCCGGCTGCGGCAAGTCGACCCTGCTCAACATCATTGCAGGCCTGACCGGTGCGACCATCGGCGGCGTGCTGCTGGAGAACCGCGAGGTGAACTCGCCGGGGCCCGATCGCGCCGTGGTGTTTCAGAACCACAGCCTGCTACCGTGGCTGACCGTGTACGAGAACGTCAGGCTCGGCGTCGACAAGGTCTTCGCCAGGACCAAGTCCCGCGCCGAGCGCGACGCCTGGGTGATGCACAATCTCAACCTCGTGCAGATGGCCCACGCCAGGGACAAGCGTCCTTCCGAAATCTCCGGCGGCATGAAGCAGCGCGTCGGCATTGCGCGGGCGCTGGCGATGGAACCGAAGGTGCTGCTGCTGGACGAGCCCTTCGGCGCGCTCGACGCGCTGACCCGCGCCCACTTGCAGGACTCGGTGATGGCGCTGCACCAGAAGCTCGGCAACACGATTCTGATGATCACCCACGACGTCGACGAGGCCGTGCTCTTGTCCGACCGCATCGTGATGATGACCAATGGGCCTTCCGCGCGCATCGGCGAGGTGCTGGAGGTGCCGCTGGCGCGCCCGCGCAAGCGGCTCGAGCTTGCGACCAGCGCCACTTACTTGAAGTGCCGGCAGCGCGTGCTCGAATTCCTCTACGAGCGTCATCGCTTCGTAGAAGCCGCGTAAACCAAAGGTTAATGCGCGAAACGTCCGCGCCTAAATAATCGACATCCCGCTCAATCCTTGTGCGCCGCACAAGGATTGAGCGAATCGCAAATTTAGCGTGCGAAAAAGCCCTGCAAGAAATTCGGGCAATGCGAATAACGCGCTGAAATCCCTGTATTTCCAGCGTGCGCGCAACTGGCACGGAAATTGAAACGTCTTTGCGCGACGCCAACGACGACGTCCCTCAACATCATCAATCAGCATCGTGAACTCGCCACCGGGGTGAAGCCTCGGAGCGTGCCTCCGTGGCCGGAGGCTGAGCCTGCAACGACGCAGCGGTGAGCCTGGAAGGGATACTCAATGACGACGAATCCGACACGAAATCCGGCTTCAAGTCCAACCTGGATTTCAGACTGGCGCCCCGAAGATGAGGCGTTCTGGAATGCGACTGGCAAGACTATCGCGCGACGCAACCTGATCTGGTCGATCGTGGCCGAGCATATCGGCTTCTCGGTCTGGCTGATCTGGAGCATCGTCACCACCAAGCTGCCGCAGGCAGGCTTCCACTACACCACCGACCAGCTGTTCCAGCTCGTCGCGGTGCCGGGCCTGATCGGCGCCCTGATGCGCTTTCCCTACACCTTCGCGGTGACGACCTTCGGCGGCCGCAACTGGACCATCTTCAGTGCGGCGATCCTGTTCATTCCGACGCTGTCGCTTGCCTATTTCGTGAGCCAGCCCGACACGCCGTTCTGGCTGATGCTGCTGATCGCCTCGACCGCGGGTCTCGGCGGCGGCAATTTCGCTTCCAGCATGACCAACATCTCCTTCTTCTTCCCCGACCGGATGAAGGGATGGGCGCTTGGCCTCAACGCCGCCGGCGGCAACATCGGTGTCTCCAGCGTGCAGCTCTTGACCCCGATCCTGATGACGCTCGCCGTCTTCAACCTGTTCCAGGCAACGCCCGTCGATGGCATCTTCCTCCAGAATGCCGGCTTGATGTGGGTGCTGCCGATCGCGATCGCGGTGTTCGGCGCGGTGTTCTTCATGAACAACCTGACCTCGGCGAAATCGTCGGTGAAGAACCAGCTCGCGATCGTGAAGCGCAAGCACACATGGATTATGGCGTACCTCTATATCGGCACGTTCGGATCCTTCATCGGCTACTCCGCCGCGTTCCCGCTGCTGATCAAGACGCAGTTCCCCACCGTGACGATCTCAATCGCCTTCCTCGGCCCGCTGGTCGGCTCGCTGTCGCGGCCGCTCGGCGGCTGGCTCGCAGACCGGGTCGGCGGCTCCATCATCACATTCTGGAATTTCATCCTGATGGCGGGCGCCACGGTCGGCGTGCTCTACTTCGTCGGGCAGAAGGATTTCATCGGCTTCCTGTCGATGTTCCTGATCCTGTTCGTGACGACGGGCATCGGCAACGGCTCGACCTACCGCATGATCCCCTCGATCTTCCGCGAGGAGAACCTGTTCAAGGTGCGCGGCAAGGGCGATGCGGCACGCGCGCTGGCGCTCAAGACGGCGAGCATCGAGAGCGGCGCAGCGGTCGGCTTCATCGGCGCCATCGGCGCGGTCGGTGGCTATCTGATCCCGACCGGCTTCGGCAAGTCGATCGCCATGACCGGCGGGCCGCAGCTCGCGCTCGCGATCTATCTCGGCTTCTACGCCTCCTGCCTGGCTCTGACCTGGTGGTTCTACCTGCGTCGCAGCCCGCAGGGTGAAGGCGCGCCAAGCCTCGCCGAAGCGCGTGTGTGAGCATGACCGCTTGGCACGAATGTCGCTTCTCCCCGTACGCGGGGAGGAGTCTCTCTGATGACGTTTGATCCATGAACTTTTTCCGCAACGGCGCGGACGAAGGCAGACCGAAACAGACAGGAGAACACTATGACGCCCGAACAGATCGCCCTCATCCAGCAGAGCTTCGCCAAGGTCGCACCGATATCGGAGCAGGCCGCAGTGCTGTTCTACGATCGTCTGTTCGAGGTGGCGCCGTCCGTGCGCGCGATGTTTCCCGAGGACATGACCGAGCAGCGCAAGAAGCTGATGGGCATGCTCGCCGCCGTCGTCGGCGGCCTGTCGAACCTGGACTCGATTCTTCCCGCGGCCTCCGCGCTCGCCAAGCGTCACGTCGCCTATGGCGCAACGGCCGAGCACTATCCGGTGGTCGGCGCGACCCTGCTGTGGACCCTGGCGAACGGTCTCGGCGAAGCCTGGACGCCCGAACTGGCAAAGGCCTGGACCGACGCCTACGGCGTGCTGTCCGGCTACATGATGTCCGAAGCCTACGGCGCACAGCCGCAGGCCGCTGAATAGGAGATGCTTCGTGAGTGAACCGCTGGTCATCGTCGGTAACGGTATGGCGGCCGCGCGTCTGGTCGACGAGCTTGCCAAGACCGCGCTCGGCCGCTACGCGGTCGCCGTCATCGGCGAGGAGCCGCGGCTCGCTTACAATCGCGTGCTGCTCTCATCCGTGCTGGCCGGCGAGACCGGCTCGCACGAGATCGAGCTTCGGCCGGCCGATTGGTGGCGCCATCGCGGCGTTACCGTGCGCTACGGCTACCGCGTCACCGAGATCGACACCGGCCGCCGCGAGCTCAAGATCGCCGGCGAAGAGAGCATGGAATATTCCAAGCTGGTGCTCGCCACCGGCTCGACGCCGCTGCGGCTCAACGTGCCGGGCGCCGATCTCGCCGGCGTGCACACCTTCCGCGACACCCGCGACGTCGACCTGCTGCTGACGCTGGCCGCGGCGAAGAAGCGCGTCGTCGTGGTCGGCGGCGGCCTGCTCGGTCTCGAAGCGGCTTACGGCCTCGCCAAGGCCGGTGCGCCGGTGACGCTGCTGCATCTGATGGACCGGCTGATGGAGCGTCAGCTGGATGGGCCGGCCGCCGATCTGCTCAAGACGCTGGTCGAGCGCAAGGGCATCCGCATCCTGCTCAACGCCTCCACCACCCGCATCCATGGCGATGGTCACGTCGAGGCCGTCGAGCTTGCCGACGGCAGCCGCATCGAGGCCGACGCCGTGATTTTCGCCGCCGGCATCAGGCCGAACGTCGCGCTTGCCAAGGAAGCAGGCATCGCGGTCAACCGTGGCGTCGTCGTCAACGATGTGATGCAGACGGCTTCGCCCGACATCTTCGCCCTCGGCGAGTGCGCCGAGCATCGCGGCACCTGCTATGGCCTGGTCGAGCCGGCCTATGAGCAGGCGCGCGTGCTGGCGCGGCATCTGGCCGGCGTCCCGCCGCCTATCAGGGCAGCGTGGTCTCGACCAATCTGAAGGTCTCCGGGGTGAGCGTGTTCTCCGCCGGCGACTTCATGGGCGGCGAGGGCAGCGAGAGCCTCGTTCTCACCGACCGCAGGCGCGGCACCTACAAGAAGCTCGTCATCGCCGACGGCCGGCTCACCGGCGCCGTGCTGATCGGCGATACCGTCGATGCACTCTGGTATCTCGAGCTGATCCGCAATCGCGACAAGGTGACGGCGATCCGCACCGACATGATGTTCGGCCGCGCGCTGCCGCGTCCCTCCAAGGCAGCTTGACCAGGCAGCTTGATAAGGCAGCTCGATATGACGGCGATCGACCCCACGCTCCGCGCCACCAAGACGACCTGTCCCTATTGCGGCGTCGGCTGCGGCGTGCTGGCGACCCCCGACGGCAAGGGTGGGGCGGCGGTCGCGGGCGACCCTGATCATCCCGCCAATTTCGGCCGGCTGTGCTCGAAAGGCTCGGCGCTCGGCGAGACCGTCGGGCTGGAAAGCCGTCTGCTCTATCCGATGATCCGCTGCAAGGGTGTGCTGGAACGTGTCGCCTGGAGCGATGCGCTCGATCACGTCGCCCACCGCATGCAGCACATCGTGGCGCGCGACGGCGCCGACGCGGTTGCGTTCTATCTCTCCGGCCAGCTGCTGACCGAGGACTATTACGTCGCCAACAAGCTGATGAAGGGGTTTGTCGGCACCGCCAATGTCGACACCAATTCACGGCTCTGCATGTCGTCCTCGGTCGCCGGCCACCGCCGCGCCTTCGGGGCCGACACTGTGCCCGGCTGCTATGAGGATCTCGACCAGGCCGATCTGTTGGTCTTCGTCGGCTCGAACGCCGCCTGGTGCCATCCCATCCTGTTTCAGCGCATGCTCAGGAATCGGCAGGAGCGTGGCGCACGCATGATCGTGATCGATCCGCGCCGCACTGACACCGCGGATGACGTCGATCTGTTCCTCGGGCTCAAGCCCGGCACCGACACGGCGCTGTTCTCCGGCCTGTTCGTCAACCTCGCCGACAACGGCGCGCTGGATCAGAACTACATCGCGGACAACACGTCGGGCATCGACGACGCGCTGGCTCGCGCGCGCAACATTGCCGGCAGCGTCACAGCGACCGCGCTGGCCACCGGACTGTCCGAGCAGGACGTTGCGACCTTCTTCCAGATGTTCCGCGACACGCCGCGCGTCGTCACGCTCTATTCGCAGGGCGTCAACCAGTCGGCGCAGGGCACCGACAAGGTCAACGCGATCCTGAACTGCCATCTCGCCACCGGGCGCATCGGCAAGCCGGGCGCCTCGCCGTTCTCGCTCACCGGCCAACCCAACGCGATGGGGGGCCGCGAGGTCGGCGGCCTCGCCAATATGCTGGCCGCCCACATGGGCTTTACGCCGCCCGACATCGATCGTGTCCGGCGGTTCTGGAAGGCGCCGCGCATCGCCACCCATGAGGGATTGAAGGCGGTGCAGTTGTTCGAGGCGATCGACCGCGGTGAGGTCAAGGCGCTCTGGGTCATGGGCACCAACCCTGCGGTGTCGCTGCCCGATGCCGACTTCGTGCGCGAGGCGCTGAAGAAGCTCGAGCTATTCGTGGTGTCCGAGAACGTGCTCTCCAACGACACGGTCGCGGCCGGGCCGCATGTGCTGCTCCCGGCCCTCGCCTGGGGCGAGAAGTCGGGCACGGTGACCAACTCCGAACGCCGCATCTCGCGCCAGCGCTCGTTCCTGCCGGCGCCGGGCGAGGCGCGCCCCGATTGGTGGATCCTAAGCGAGACCGCAAAACGTCTCGGCTTCGGCGACAGCTTCAATTACAAATCGGCCGCCGAGATCTTTCGCGAGCACGCCGCGCTCTCGGCCTTCGAGAACGATGGCTGTCGTGATTTCGATATCGGCGCGCTGACCTCGCTGTCTGACGAAGCCTTCGACGCCTTGAAGCCGGTGCAGTGGCCGGCGCGCCAAGACGAGGCGCCCCGCGCGCGCTTCTTTGCGGAAGGCGGCTTCTTCACCAATGACGGCAAGGGCCGCTTCGTCGCGCCGGAAGTGCCGTCGCTGCGCAGCGAGACCGGCGCCTCGCGCCCCCTCAGGCTCAATACCGGACGCATCCGCGACCAGTGGCACACCATGACGCGCACGGGCCTCAGCCAGCGGCTGGGCGCACATCTGCCCGAACCTTTCGTCGAGATCCATCCCGATGACGCCAGCAAATACGGCGTCGCTCACGACGGCTATGCCCGCGTCACCACCGATTACGGACAGTGCATCCTGAAAGTCGTCGTCAGCGAGCGCCAGCAGCGCGGCACGCTGTTCGCGCCGATCCACTGGAGCGCGATGAACGCCTCGCATGGTCGCGTCGGCGCGCTGGTGCAGTCGTTCACGGATCCGTTCTCCGGCCAGCCGGAATCCAAGGCGACACCGGCCGCGATCGCGCCTTACGAATTCGTCTTCCGCGGTTTTGCGCTGTCGCGTAGGCAGCTCGATCTGCCGGCGAACCTGCTGTGGACCCGCGTCACGGTTGCCGGCGGTTTCGGCTATCTGTTCGCCGACAACGCGGATCTGTCGCGCTGGCCGGCTTGGCTCGACGGCGTTGCCGGCGAGGACATCGCCGAATATCGCGATTTCGGCGGCGGCATCTATCGCGCTGCCTCGTTCGCGGGCGATCGCATCGAGGCCTGTCTGTTCGTCGGCCCCGGGCATGACGCCGGCGATTGGGAAGTGGTCAGAACTGCCTTTGCGGCCGATCACGTCACCGACGAGCAGCGCCGCATGCTGCTATCAGGCAAGTCGACGGAGGGAGCGGCCTCGACCGGGCCAATCGTCTGCGCCTGCTTCGGCGTCGGCCGCGGCACCATCTGCGACGCCATCGCCACCGGCGCACGCACCGCGGCCGAGATCGGCGCCAAGCTCAAGGCCGGCACCAATTGCGGCTCCTGCATCCCCGAACTGAAGCGGCTGCTCGCGACGACGGAAGTGCCGGCGAAGCAGGCCAAGCTCGCGGGCGCGGCGAGCTGAGCGGGATCCTCTCCCTATCGTCGTCCTGGCGAAAGCCAGGACCCATTACCCCGGTCAGCGTTGCCGAGGCGCGCTGTGGCGACTGTCATCCGTAACAACATCTCACTGTGGTAATGGGTCCTGGCTTTCGCCAGGACGACTCGGAGAGTGTCGCGCGGCCGTTGCGCCAATCGACGAGAGCGGATTTGTATCTTATGCTCCGCATCCCGCCAGCTCGACCCACACAACAACAATGATGTACCTGGAAACGCCGCCGCGCCTGATCGAAACAAGAATCTTCTCCGCCATGCCTGACAAGTTCCGCCGCAAGGGCGTGCGGACGGATTGGGCCGACGCCAACCGGCCGGGCGTGCCGAGCGATAGCTTCATCGAGGGGCCATCCTTCGACAAGGAAGGCAATCTCTACATTGTCGATATTCCGTTCGGCCGCATCTTCCGTATTGCGCCCGATGGCGCGTGGTCGCAGGTCGTCGAATATGAGGGCTGGCCGAACGGGCTGAAGATCGCATCCGACGGCCGCATCCTGATCGCTGATTACATGCATGGCATCATGGAGCTCGATGCCAAAGCCGGCCGCGTCACGCCGGTCCTGACCGCGCGCAATTCGGAATCGTTTCGCGGCTGCAACGATCTGCATCTCGCCTCCAACGGAGACATCTATTTCACCGATCAGGGCCAGACCGGCCTGCATGATCCGAGTGGTCGGGTCTATCGGCTGGCATCGAGTGGCCGGCTCGACTGCCTGATCAACACCGGCATCAGCCCGAACGGCCTCGTGCTCGACCCGACCGAGACCGTCCTGTTCGTCGCCATGACGCGCGACAATGCGGTGTGGCGGCTGCCGTTCATGAAGGATGGCAGCGTGTCGAAGGTCGGCCGCTTCTGCTCGCTGTTCGGCACCAGCGGCCCTGATGGCATGACCATGGACGCCAAAGGCCGCCTGTTCGTCGGCCACGCCTCGCTCGGTCACGTCTTCGTATTCGCGCCCAACGGCGAATTGATTGCGCGGATCAAGTCGTGCGCGGGGCCGAATTGCACGAATGTGGTGATCGGTGGCGAAAGGAAGGATCGTCTCTATATCACTGAGTCCTCGACCGGGAGCGTGCTGGTTGCGGACATCGGTGAACTCTGACGCAGGATGGTGATTGTCAGGTGAAGCCGGGTCTTCTTCGCCTCTCCCCGCTTGCGGGGAGAGGCCGGAATTTGCGAGAGCAAATTCCGGGTGAGGGGGAGCCTCCGCGAGTCCAACTGCTACCGTCGTTGCGGAGGCTCCCCCTCACCCCGACC
>NZ_PSRT01000020.1 GCF_004212635.1 Bradyrhizobium genosp. SA-3
CGAGCGTCGTGTTCTGCAAAAGAGGGCTGCCTGCCAACTTCCGCTATGCTCCGTTAGTGACCGGGATCGCGCGGCAGTGCAATGTCGCGAAGGGCCAGCAGGTGACGTTCGAAATGAAAAAGGCCGCCAACCGAGGCGGCTTACTTTTGCACCTCCAGCTCTGCCAGGATTTTCGTGAGCGTCTCAAGCAAGCGTAAGGAGCGGGTCGCTGGGCGACCTTCGCACAGCGCTTCGCTCACCTCTTCAATTTCGCAATCGATACGGGCCCGAACTCGCGAGATCAGCTCGGCGCGGCGCTCCGGGTTGTCGATTAGAATGAGCATCGCGTTGCTTCGCTATCATACAGGCGGGAGCGTGGCGGCAGCGCTTTGCGCTGCATCGGCGTCAAGGATCGCGACCTTGCGATCAAGTTGCCATATCTCGACGCCGTGGCGATTGATCAAGCGCCGTGCGGCCTTCACAGCGGCTTCATCACTGGCCGCCTCAAACACCCGCGCATCGCAGATGTGACCATCCTCGCCGATAATAAATGCTCAGTATCCGACCATATTGAATTGCTCCGCGCTAGGTTGGCGGCCGCAGTTCCTTGGACGACAGCCAGTCGTTGACGTCGGAAGCGGTCTCGGCTTGGCGCGCACGACGCAAAAGTCCTTCGCGTTCGACGCCGGGCGGAGTGGCTTGGGCCTGCTGGCGCAGACGTTCTGCCTGTTCGAGCAGCCGCTGTTCGAGGGTGCTGGTTTGTTTGAAACGGCGTCGCATCGGCGCTGCTCCATTTAAGTTGGGGCGGGAGCGCAACCGGCGTTCTCATCACCGATGACTGCCTAAGGACGGTGCGGTGATCGCATAATTAGATACCCGTTATGTCTAGTTGTCGACGTAAATATTCACGAAGGCGAAGAAAGTTAGGAACTGTTCCGCTTGAGAAGGCCATAGCACTCGCACGATAAACCTCGCACGACGCTGCGATCCAGGATCTGGATTTTTCCCCGCGAATAGGCAATGGCTCCTCGTTTTTGCAGCCTGTTTGCGACATCCGTGACGTATGTGCGGTGCACGCCCAGCATCTCAGACAGTAGCTCCTGTTTAAGTACGAAGTGATCACTTTCCGCGCGGTCCGCCGTGTGGAGCAACCACCGGCAGAAGCGTTGTTCGACGCCATGCAGCGAATTGCAGGCAGCTGTCATCGTGGTTTGGTCGAGCAATATGTCAGCACTCCTGAGACACAGCTCCGCCATAGGCGCGCTGTCCGTCACCATGTTCCGAAACTCCTTCGCTGAAATCTTCAAGGCTTGAACCGGTAGCTGGGCGACGACGCGAATGAGGGACGTGCGCGGCGCCCCAAGGCCCGCACGGGCTCCGATCATGCCTTCCCGGCCGACGACGGAGGTTTCGGCCATCCGACCATCTTTCAGCACGACCAAAAGCGAGAACATGCCCGATAGCGGGAAGTGAACGGCCGTGACTTCCTGCCCCTCCTGTTGAACAACATCGCCTTGGGCATATCCGACGACCGACGACCTCTCCCTTACAGATTCGAGGTCCCGTCGGGGAAGAAGGGCTAAGAGCTTGTTGCGAAGAGGATCATCCACTTGCGCACCTATCGCCCGATCGGTCGGGCCGGTCCGCAGGGGGTAAATCAACGCTCCGAGGGCGCTACCACGGAAGGGGTACGTGACGACAAAGTCGGATGAGGTCGATCCGTTCCTCACAATTCTTACGTTGCCGTGCAGGGGTCCCGGCAATCGTTCGCGCGCTCTGGATACCTAAACGGGAGCCTGATGGATGATAGTTGAGGTCCGTTTGGGGTCATTTTCGTCGGTTTAGTCGAAGTTTTCGGCTGATCGAAGTCGGCTCCTGGCCCATCTGTGACCTCGGAGAATGTCCGGTCTTCGGCCGCTGTCGGGAGGTGACCGGACGTCAATCGGCCAGCCGCATAATGAGTGCATGCCTAGCTCAGGTCAGAACTTGACCTCGGACAGAACCGTTGTCAGGCCGGGTCAGAAAACGGTATTCGGGATAGGGCTTGGCAGGTCGTTTTACGGGCCCGAAGCCGACAGAAGCCATCACCGATGTGGCGCTCCGATGCTGAGATCAGAGGCTAATCGGTCGGCGGTCGAGAGGTCGCTGCTGATGGGCGCCAGCCGACATCGGCGTTTCCTCGCTCATTCTCGTTGTGGGCGGTGAGAGGCGCAAAGGTGGTCTATTTGGGGGGAAGGATCAAGGCAGCCCCGCGCCTGTCATCCCGGGCCGCACGCAGCGCGAGCCCGGAATCCATCGTGCGGCAAGCAAGGCGGAGGACCGGGCGCGCGGAATGACGGTATTACTTGTTCTTGTCGCCCATGTGGTGAGGCGTCGAGGTGCTGGGTCCGCCGGTGTAATGATGACCGCCCGATGAGGACTTCGACGAGGCGCCGGTGGTCTCGTTCTTGCTGCCCATGTGATGCGGGACTTCGGTCTTCGGCCCGCCGCTGTAGTGATGGCCATTCTTCTCTTTGTCCGTGGTTTGAGCCATCGCAGGAACGGCCAGCAGGGAAACGATGCCAATGGCGGCGACGAATTTCTTGGTGATCATGTTCGGTTCTCCGGATTGCGGGAGCTTTCATGGTAGGCCTGCCGCGGCACATCGGCTTTGAGCAAGGTCAAGGAATGAGCTTCGTAGCTCTAGCGCCGCAGTTTGAGAGCCGTTGATCTGCGTCAACAATGATCGCAGCGCTGCTCCTATGCTCCGAGGGACATAGGAGCGTGCCGATGTCGGTACAGGACCATTCCGGGTATCGAGAGCCCCCGCAGGAGGGCATGTCCGTCAAAGCCAAGGCCGGTCTGGTCCTGATCGGATTCCTGGTCATCGCCGGCGCACTTCTGTTTACCGAGCACAGGGCTCACGTGCTCGGGCTCCTGATCTGGCTCCCGCTCCTCGCCTGTCCTCTGATGCACCTCTTCATGCACGGCGGACACGCTCACCATCACGGCAGCGGCCGGCCGGACGATTCGAGGAGCGCCTGATGCACGATGCCGCGCCCGCCTACGGCCTCTGGGGCCTCGTCATCGTCAACTCGGCGGTGTTCATCCTGTTCGCCTACAGCTTCTTCAAGCCGCAGACCTCCCGCGGCTGGCGCTCCTTCGGCGCCTTAAGCGCGTTTCTGGTGGCGCTGTTCGTGGAGATGTACGGCTTCCCGCTCACCATCTACTTCCTGTCGGGCTGGCTGCAGTCGCGTTACCCGAACGTCGACTGGTTCTCCCACGACGCCGGCCACCTGCTCGAGATGATGTTCGGCTGGAAGACCAATCCGCATGCCGGACCGTTCCACGTTCTCAGCTACATCTTCATCGCCGCCGGCTTCATCCTGATCTCTGTCGCCTGGAGGGTGCTGTACGAGGCGCAGCAGACCCGCAGCTTAGCCACCATCGGCCCCTACAGCTATGTCCGGCACCCGCAATATGTCGGCTTCGTGCTGGTGATGTTCGGCTTCCTGTTGCAGTGGCCAACGATTCTGACGCTGGCGATGTTTCCGGTGCTGACCGTCATGTATGTGAAGCTTGCCAGAGACGAGGAGCGCGAGGCCCGGGCCGAGTTCGGCGAGACCTATGCGCGGTACGCTGCGCAGGTGCCGGCGTTCTTTCCCTATCTCAACCGGCAATCCGGTCAGGGCTCTTCCGGCGGCTATCGTCACGGCTGACCCTCGCGCGAGGAGATGCCCGCGAACGGCACTGGCTTGAAAGGACGTCGATGGGCGTGCCAGTCTTCACCGCGAAAGCGCTGACCAAGACCTACGTCTCGGGCGAGGTGATGGTGCATGCCCTCAACGACGTGGATCTCGAAATCGCCGAGAAGGAAGTGGTCGTGCTGCTCGGCCCCTCCGGAAGCGGCAAGACGACTTTGCTCAACATCATGGGCGGCCTCGACCGGCCGACCGGCGGCCGGCTGTTCTTCCGCGATCTGGATCTGACCGGTCTCGAGGATCGCGAGCTGACGAAGTATCGCCGCGACCATGTCGGCTTCGTCTTCCAGTTTTACAATCTGGTGCCGAGCCTCACCGCGTATGAAAACGTTGCGCTGGTCACCGAGGTTGCGAGGAACCCGATGCGGCCCGCCGACGCGCTCGCGCTGGTCGGGCTCGAGGAGCGCATGCATCACTTTCCCGCCCAGCTCTCCGGCGGCGAGCAGCAACGCGTCGCCATCGCCCGCGCGATCGCGAAGCGACCGGCGGTGCTGCTGTGCGACGAGCCGACCGGGGCGCTGGACTCGAAGACCGGCAACCGCGTCATCGAAGCGCTGCTCGGGGTGAACCGGCAGCTCGGCACCACCACGGTCATCATCACCCACAATGCCAGCATCCAGGAGGTCGCCGACCGGGTGATGTTCTTCGCCGACGGCCGGATCTCCCGGATCCAGAAGAACGCGAGCCGGCGGCAAGCCGCCGAGCTCACCTGGTGACGACATGACAGCGCTCGACATCAAATTGTTTCGCGACGTCAGGCGGCTCTGGGCTCAGGTGCTCGCCGTCGCCTTGGTCGTCGGAGGCGGCGTTGCGACGCTGGTGCTTGCGGTCGGCTCCCATCGTTCCCTGGAAGAGACCCGGATCGCCTATTACGAACGCTATGGCTTCGCCGACGTGTTCGCGCAAGCGAAGCGCGCGCCCAAGGCGCTCGCCGACAGGATCGGCGAGATCCCGGGTGTCGCCGTCGTCGACACCCGCATCGCCAAGCTGGCGCTGCTGGATATTCCCGGCTTCTCCGCGCCTGCCAGCGCCCAATTCGTCTCGCTGCCCGATAACGGCGAGCCGCACCTCAATCGACTCTACATGCGTTCCGGACGTCTTCCGGAGGCCGGACGGACCGAAGAGGTTGTCGTCAACGAACCGTTCGCCCGGGCTCACGGCTTCTCGGAAGGCGCGCGGTTCTCGGCCATCCTGAACGGCAAGAAGCGCGAGCTCGTCATCGTCGGCACGGCGCTGTCGCCCGAGTTCGTCTACACCGTCGGGCCCGGCGACCTGATGCCGGACGACTGCCACTACGCCATCGTCTGGATGTCGGAGAAGGCGCTCGCCGGCGTCTACGATCTCGATGGCGCCTTTTCGGTGGTCTCGGTCAAGCTGCAACCCGGCACCTCGGAGCGCGAGGTGATCTGGCGGCTCGACACCTTGCTCGACCCCTATGGCGGGCAGGCGGGTCATGGCCGCAAGGACCAGACCTCGCACGCCTGGCTCGATCATGAGCTCGACATGCTCAACAACATGAGCCGCACGCTGCCGCCGATCTTCCTGCTGGTCGCCGCGTTCCTGGTCAATCTCACTTTGACCCGGCTGGTCGCGCTCGAGCGCGAGCAGATCGGCCTGCTGAAGGCGCTCGGCTACGCCGACAGCAGCATCGTGCTGCACTATTTCAAGTTCGTGGCGCTGATCGTCGTGATCGGAATCCTCCTGGGCGGCGTCGCCGGCACCTGGCTCGGCTTGCGCGTCACCGCGCTGTTCGGCGACTTCTTCCACTTCCCGTTCCTGGTGTTCGCGAAGGCGCCGGACCTCTACGTCACTGCGGGCGCGCTCAGCGCGGCTGCCGCTGCGATCGGCGCGTTCCGGGCGCTGCGCGGGGTGGTGAAGCTGCCGCCTGCCGTCGCCATGCAACCGCCGGCCCCGCCGGTCTATCGGCGGCTGCTGCCGGCCCGCATCCAGCTCGACCAGATCGTGTCACAGCCGACGCTGATGATGATCCGCAACATCGCCCGGCATCCGGTGCGGGCCTTCTTCACCGCGCTCGGCATGGCGCTCGCGACTGCGATCCTTGTGGTCTCGCTGTTCACGAGGGACAGCATGGAGCACCTGACCGACGTGACCTACTTCCTCGCCGACCGGCAGGACGCAGCCGTCGGCTTTGCCGAGAAGCGGATCGCGAATGTCGTGGAGCAGGTGAACCGGCTACCGGGCGTTCTTGCCGCCGAGCCGTTCCGCGAGGTGCCGGTCCGGATTCGCCACGGCAACGTCGAACGCCGCATCGTCATCAGCGGCCGGCCGGCCGACGCCGACCTCCGGCGCATCATCGACGCCGAGCTTCGGCCAGTCGTGCTCCCGGAGACGGGCCTCGCCATCTCCGGCATGCTCGCCTACATCCTCGGCGTCGGGCCCGGCGACAGCGTCGAGATCGATCTGATGGAGGGAGCCCGGCGAACCGTCACGGTGCCGGTCGTCGCCACCGTCGAGGACTATTTCGGCATCAGGGGCATGATGGAGATCGAGGCACTGCGCAAGCTGATGCGCGAGGCGCCCGTCGTGACCAGCGTCAATCTCAGCCTCGACGAGAACCGGACGGAGGACTTCTACGCCGCCGTGAAGTCCATGCCGACGGTCGGCGGCGTGGCGCTGCAGCGCGTCTCGCTGGCGAACTTCCGCAAGACCGTCGCGCTGCTCGTCACCACGATGGCGAGCATCTACACCGGGCTCGCCGCCGTGATCGCGTTCGGCGTCGTCTACAACAACGCCCGCATCTCGCTGTCCGAACGGGCGCGAGAGCTGGCGAGTCTGCGCGTGCTCGGTTTCACGCGCGGCGAGGTGCTGCGCATCCTGCTGCTGGAGCTCGCCATCCTCACCCTGATCGCCCAGCCGCCCGGCTGGCTGATGGGCTACGGGCTTGCATGGGTCATGAAGACGAACCTGGCCGGCGAATTGATGCGCGTCCGCCTCGTCGTCGAACATTCGACGTACGTCATCGCCACCTCCGTCGTGGTGCTGGCGGCTGCCGCCTCCGCAGTCGTTATCCGCGAACGCATCGACAAACTGGACCTCGTCGCGGTCCTCAAGACGCGAGACTAGCCATGCCGGCAAAGTGGACCAAACGTATCATCGGTGCTGCGGCCCTGGTCGCGATCGCGGGAGGCCTGGCCTGGTTTGCCTGGCCACGCCCGGTTCTGGTGGATCTTGCGACCGTCTCGAAAGGGCCGATCGAAGTCACGGCGGATGACGACGGAAAAACCCATGTCCGCCATGTCTACACGGTCTCGGCGCCCATCGCGGGCAAGGTCTTGAGGATCTCGCATCCGCTTGGCGAGCAGGGACCTTCGCTTCACGTCGGCGACGAGGTCGTTGCCAATCAGACCGTCATCGCCCTGATGCAGCCGACGCTGCCGGGGTTCATCGACGCGCGTTCGCGCGATCAGCTCCAGGCCGAGGTCCTGGCCGCGGATGCGGCGATCCAGCAGCAGGAGGCGGAAGTGAAGCGGATCGAAGCCGCGTTGGATTTCTCAAGGACTGAATTTCAGCGGGCTCAGGCACTGTCGCGCACCCAGACCATCTCTGCCCAGGCCTTCGACAAGGCGAAGTTCGAGGTCGCCACCAACGAGGCCGCCTTGGCGAGCGCGAAGGCTCAGGTCGACATGCGCCGCGCGGTGCGGACCAGCCTGGCGGCGCGGTTGATGGATCCTGCCAACGCCGCGCCGTCGGCCGCGCCGACGTGCTGTGTTCGGGTGCTCGCGCCCACCAGCGGACGGGTGCTAAAGATCGTCCAGGACAGCGAGGCCACGGTCCTGCCCGGGACGCCGCTGGTCGATATCGGCAACCCCGTCGATCTGGAGGTCGTGGCAGATCTGCTCTCGACCGATGCCGTCCAGGTCAAGGTCGGCGCGCCGGTCCGGATCGACGGCTGGGGCGGGAAGCCGATTAAGGGCAAGGTGGTCCGGGTAGACCCAGCCGGCTTCCTGAAGGTCTCGGCGCTGGGCATCGAGGAGCAGCGGGTTCGACTGACCATCGATTTCAGCGACCCGCCTGAGGCGTGGGCCTCACTCGGACATGACTATCGGGTCATCGTCCACGTCACCACCTGGAGTGCTCAGGACGCTTTGACCGTGCCGGTGAGCGCCTTGTTCCGGAAAGGCGATCAGTGGGCCGTTTTTGCCGACGAGAACGGTCGTGCAAAAACGACTCTCGTTCAGATCGGCCACCGCAACAGCCGCATGGCCGAGATTCGACTAGGCCTGACCGCCGGGGACCGCGTCGTGCTGCACCCGAGCGACCGGATCACCGATGGAGCGAGAATCGCGCAAAGAGGTCCGGAATAGATACAGCTCGTAGGATGGGTAGAGCGAAGCGAAACCCATCAAGCTTCATCCTCACAAATCGGATCGAGCTCATCTAGATTCTGCGTCCGCCAATTTGAGCGATGGTTTGGCAAGAGCTCAACCCATCCTATCCGGCCAGCTGTTCAAACAGTGCGTGGACGAGGAATGCTACTATTGGAAGCACCACGATCCCCGTTAAAAAACTTTGCTTCAGATATTGCCGTTGTTGATCGTCTCTTGGAAAAGTTTCCCAGGTTAGGTGTTCCCAGAAGCTCGTTCGAGGCGATGGCTTGATGCCTCTGATCCAAAGAGAGCCATGAACGATCAGCAAGCTTGTTAGCAGCGTCACCAGAATCGAAAAGCCCTTAGGCATAGAGCTCTCTTGCCCTCCGCGTCACATGCCGGCACCGCATCACCAAGACTTGTGAGGCGGCAAGTGTTGATGGACGTCTGCGCCGCCGCCCCACGATGCCATCCTGCCCCTGTTTTGCCCGACTCGTCAACCAGATTTCGTAAAATCAAAAGCCGCAACGGCGGCCAGGCAATCGCTTGCCGTGCATGGGGCCCATGTCCGCGAGGCGTGTTGCCCGGCGGAAATGCTCCAACCGCCGCTTGCGACCTGTGTGAAAACGCTACACGGCCAAGACCCGTAGCGGAGGTTACCGCTTCTTGTACATAGCCAGCAATGTGCCGACCATCAACCCAGAGCATATAGGCACGCCAATAGCGATCATCGTCCAGAACGCGATGAGCAAAAAGTGCGCGAATACCCCCTCTCCAATTACATCGCTCCGTAGCCAGAAAGGCACTGTGCAAGTCGCGGCCAGTAGAAGGCCCGCCAAGGCGATTTTCATGAATGCGGTGGAGCGTGGATCACGTCGCGCTGAATGAAATGCCGACCATGCTTCCAAGAGCGCAAGGGCTAACCACAAGATTTCAATTGCGAGCGGGACGCCAGCCATATTCGCTATCTTCGATAAAAATCGTAGGCATTCAGCTCGTTGGCAAGCGTAGCTCCCGAATGCAGTCGATCGCCGTCAAGCTGAGTTTTCATGGTCTTGAGCCACGGCAGCTTCGCTTCAATACCGGCCGTCACTGGGTCTTCTGTCACCTCAATGACGGCTTCACGAAGTACAATTCCAGTGCCGAAAGTTGCGGCTAGATTTGCCGGATCAATCTGCTCGACCGACTTCGGCTCATCAAGATCACGAAAGCGGACCAACATCGGGGTTTCATCGCTATGCAAAACTCGACGCGGCCGCTGCTCCTTCAAAAGTCGCACTTGTGGAAGGGGATCGGTCTCCGATTTGAGTAGGTCACCAAATGCGTGAAACAGCAACCACGCGGGATCGCCGAGCCTGCCAAGGCCAACTCTCGGACCGCGTAGTAGAGCGAAGAACTCGCCGTGGGAGCCGAGATCGACTGTAACAGCTTCCCCAGTCACCTCGTTGCCGAAACCTCCCATAGATCCAAAGAGGGCTCTCGTGTCAGACTGTTTGACCTGAATGATCCCAGACCCGCTGACGGGTTTGCCATCCACGACCACGTTGAACGTCAATCTGTACCGGATTGTCTCGCTTAGCGAGTTGCCGCACCCCGTTAAAGTGCTGCTCAAGAGGCAGAGGACCACCAGCCATTTCGCGCGATGTTGAGCCATCGTCTTTCCAACGACTGACGGTGAGTAATAGCCGGTATGAACTGCCGCACACCAACATCCCCTGGTTGTGGGTCGCAAGGCACTAAAGTTCCGTAAATGGTAGTCGGAATGCCTTAGAGTCAGAGCAGCTTGGACGAATTAATTGCCGCTTCTGGCCTCCGCGACCTCGGGGAATGTCCGCTCTTCGGCCGCTGCTGGGAATGACCGGACGTCAATCGGCCAGCCGCTTAATGAGTGCATGCCGTAGCTAAGTTCAGAACTTGACCTCGGACAGAACGGCTTGGCAGGAAGGTTTACGGGCCGGAAGCCAACGGAAGCCATCACCGATGTGGCGCTCGGATGCCGAGATCGAAGGCTAATCGGTCGGCGGTCGAGATGTTGCGTGCGGATGGGCGCCAGCCTCACGCCCGTTGCGATGATGCCACCATACCCCTGTTTTGCCCGACGGGTCAAAGGAATTTCGTAAAATCGAAAAAGCGCAGTGCAAACAAGACCCCGGCTACTGTGCATGGGGTTGTTTTTCGATAATTTTGTTTTCGGGCCCCAAACGTCCCGGACCGACCACTCTCGCTAAGCTTGAAACGGGCCTAAGCCCGCCTCAGCTATCCACCTTCAGCGCGGCAATGAACGCTTCCTGCGGGATGTCGACCTTGCCGAACTGCCGCATCTTCTTCTTGCCTTCCTTCTGCTTCTCCAGAAGTTTGCGCTTACGGGTGATGTCGCCGCCGTAGCACTTTGCGGTGACGTCCTTGCGCAGCGCGCGCACGGTTTCGCGCGCGATCACCTTGCCGCCGATCGCCGCCTGGATCGGGATCTGGAACATGTGCGGCGGGATCAGCTCCTTCATCTTCTCGACCATGGCACGGCCGCGCCCTTCGGCGCGGGTGCGATGCACCAGCATCGAGAGCGCATCGACCGGCTCGGCATTGACCAGGATCTGCATCTTGACCAGATCGGCCGGCTTGTAGTCGGTGAGATGATAGTCGAACGAGGCGTAGCCCTTGGAGACCGACTTCAAGCGGTCGTAGAAATCGAACACGACCTCGTTGAGCGGCAGATCGTATTTCACCATGGCGCGGGAGCCGACGTAAGTGAGCTCCTTCTGCGCGCCGCGGCGGTCCTGGCACAGCTTCAGCACGCTGCCGAGATATTCGTCCGGGGTGAGGATCGTCGCCTCGATCCAGGGCTCGTCGATCTCGGCGATCTTGACCACGTCGGGCATGTCGACGGGATTGTGAATCTCGAGCTCGGTGCCGTCGGTCAGCTTCATCTTGTAGATGACGCTCGGCGCGGTCGCGATCAAATTGAGATCGAATTCGCGCGACAGCCGCTCCTGGATGATCTCGAGGTGCAACAGGCCGAGGAAGCCGCAGCGGAAGCCGAAGCCGAGTGCGGCCGAGGTCTCCATCTCGAAGGAGAAGCTGGCATCGTTCAGCCGCAGCTTGCCCATCGCGGCGCGCAGCGTCTCGAAGTCGTCGGCATCGACCGGGAACAGGCCGCAGAACACCACCGGGATCGCCGGCTTGAAGCCGGGCAGCATGTCCGCCACCGGCTTCCTGTCATCGGTGATGGTGTCGCCGACGCGGGTGTCGGCGACCTCCTTGATCGCGGCGGTGATGAAGCCGATCTCGCCGGGGCCGAGCTCGTCGACCTGCTGCATCTTCGGCGTGAAGAAGCCGACGCGCTCGACGTCGTAGGCCGCGCCCGTGCCCATCATGCGGACGCGCTGGCCCTTCTTCATCGTGCCGTCAACGATGCGCACCAGCACCACGACGCCGAGATAGACGTCATACCAGCTGTCGACCAGCAGCGCCTTCAACGTCGCGTCGCGATCGCCCTTCGGCGGCGGCAGGCGGGTCACGATCGCCTCCAGCACGTCGGGGACGCCGAGGCCGGTCTTGGCCGAGATCATCACCGCGTCGGAGGCGTCGATGCCGATCACGTCCTCGATCTGCTGCTTGATCTTCTCGGGCTCGGCGGCGGGCAGATCGACTTTGTTCAGGACCGGGACGATCTCGTGATTGTTGTCGAGCGCCTGGTAGACGTTGGCGAGCGTCTGCGCTTCGACGCCCTGGCTGGCGTCGACCACCAGCAGGGAACCCTCACAGGCCGCCAGCGACCGCGAGACCTCGTAGGCGAAGTCGACATGGCCGGGCGTGTCCATCAGGTTGAAGATGTAATCCTTGCCGTCCTTGGCGCGGTAGGCGAGGCGCACCGTCTGCGCCTTGATGGTGATGCCGCGCTCGCGCTCGATGTCCATGGAATCGAGCACCTGCTCCTTGCCCGCCATCTCGCGGTCGGAGAGGCCGCCGGTCATCTGGATCAGGCGGTCGGCCAGCGTCGATTTGCCATGGTCGATATGGGCGACGATGGAGAAATTGCGGATGTTGGAAATGGGGACGGTCGTCATGGGCGCGGGATACCACTCACGCCGCGGTGCGGCAACCATTCCCTTACCCTCCTGCGCCGGCATGGGGCTCCCGCCGTCGATTTCAGTGGCGGCCTCTGCTATTTTCCCACCTTTCGGTCATGGAAACGGGCCATGCATTGGAAGATTCTTTCTGCCTTGTTGTTTACCGCATGTTTCGCCTTCCCGGCCGCCGCTGAAAAGCGCGTCGCACTCGTCATCGGCAATTCCGCTTACCGGAGCGTACCGCGGCTGGAGAACCCCGCGAACGACGCGCAGCTGGTGGCCGATACGTTGCAGCGGCTCGGCTTCACGCTGGTCGGCGGGGGTGCCCAGGTCGAGCTGGACAAGGCGGGCTTCGACAACGCGGTCCAGCGCTTCGGCAACCAATTGATCGGCGCCGACGTCGCCTTGTTTTACTACGCCGGGCACGGCATCCAGGTTCGCGGGACGAACTATCTCGTGCCGATCACGGCGAATCCGACGCGCGAGACCGACGTGGACTTCCAGATGGTCGATGCCGCACTGGTGCTTCGGCAGATGGATGGAGCAGGAACCAAGCTGAACATCGTCATTCTCGATGCTTGCAGGAACAATCCGTTTGGCGGGCGTGGCCTCCGTGGCTCCGACGGCGGCCTGGCGCAAATCCGGGCCCCGGAGGGAACGCTGCTCTCCTACGCCACCCAGCCTGGAAACGTCGCGCTCGACGGCGCCGACGGGCATAGTCCCTACACGCGGGCGCTGGTCGAAACGATGCAGCGACCCGGGCTCGACGTGCTGCAGACATTCAATCAGGTGGGACTCATCGTCAAGCGTGCGACCGGCAGCGCCCAGCAGCCCTGGGTTTCCACCTCGCCGATCGACGGCTCATTCTACTTTTCGGGCGCAGCGGCAGGGCAGGTGGCGGCAGTCGACGTGCCGACGACGGTCACGGCGCCTACCTCAAACCTTCCGTCTTCCGCGCCGGTGACGAGGACGCAGTCGGATTTCCTGTTTCCGGATTCCGATAGCCGGCTGCTTGCCGATGCCGATCTGAGGGCGCTGGGCAAGGATGAACTGCGCCTTGCGCGCAACGAGATCTTTGCACGGCGAGGGCGCTACTTCAACGCGCCCGATCTGACGGCGAGGTTCAGCAAGTTCGCCTGGTACGTACCCCGGACCTGGGACCCTCAGCTCAGCGCCGTCGAGAAGGAAAATATCGCCCTGATCGAACGCTATGAATCCGGCGGCCCGGCTCAGAGCGGCTTCATCTTTCCCGATTCCGATCGACGCCTGCTCACGTCCGCTGATCTGCGTGGGCTTTCGAACGACGAACTCCGTATCGCGCGCAACGAGATCTTTGCACGGCGAGGGCGCTACTTTGAAGCGGCAGATCTCAAGGCCCGCTTTGAGCGCTTCTCGTGGTATTTGCCCAATACATGGAATCCAAAGCTCAATTCGATCGAGGAGGCGAATGTCGCGCTGCTCGATCAGGCCGGCAAGCGTCGATGATGCTGGCGCTGCGGGCAGCACACGTCCTCCTCGTTCTTCTTGCCTCTGCCCCGGCGACGGCCCAGACCAGAACCGAGCTTCTCGATCGGCTGGTTCGCGCCTATCCCGAAGCTCTGTCCGGTCACGACGGCAACGAAATTGTCTGGCGCGATGGCACGGCGATGCCAGTCGACGACGGCATCGACGACAAGTCGTTTGATCAGCGCCTGCGCGACGCCTCGATCGTGGACCAGCTCCGTTTGCCCTATCCCGTCGGCGTTTCCGCGCCGCCCGCATTGAACGCCGATCCAGGAAGATTTCGAAACGAAGCATTCTTCAGGAAGATGTATGGCGACTGTCACAGTGGAGCGGTTCAGCGGAATCTCGTCACCATCACCTGGCTGCCTCGAACATGGGGGAAGGCGATCCAGGTGACCCGGATCAATGGCGTAGCGGACCGGCTCAAGGAGGTGTCGGCGGAAATCGACAAGCTCGCGCCGGCGCTGAAGGCCGCTGCTTTTCCAATTGCCGGTGTGCTGTCGTGCCGGCCGGTCGCCGATACCGGAAAGATGAGCATGCATGGCTATGCAGCCGCGATCGATCTGAATTTGGGATATTCCAACTATTGGCTGTGGGCGGGCCGGGGGAAGTCCATCCCGTACAAGAACAGGATGCCGCAGGAGATCGTCGACATCTTCGAACGCCACGGGTTCATCTGGGGCGGCAAATGGTATCACTACGACACGATGCACTTTGAATATCGCCCGGAACTGCTGGCCCGGTGATTGCGGATTTTTCGTGCTCGGGGTCCCCGCGTCCTTCATTCACGCCAAGCTGATTTCACTCCAGCGCAAAACGCGCTACGCAACGCTCCATGTCGACCACGTCACTTCCCTCCGCCAGAGCGCGCACCAAGACCCGGCTCAGTTACAACCGCTTTCGGGCCTGGCTGGTTGCCTGCGCGATCCGTCCCGAGGCCCGCCTCTGGCTGGTGATCCAGCTCGCTATCCTGCATGCGGTGCTCTGGACCTTCATCCTGATCAATCTCAAGGCGGCGCAGGACGTTCACATGGACGTCGCAGAAGCCTATGGCTGGGGCCAGAAATTCCTCTGGGGTTATGGCAAGCATCCGCCGCTGTCGGGCTGGATCGCCGGTCTCTGGTTCAAGCTGTTCCCGGCGGCGGACTGGGCGACTTATGCGCTTGCGATGGCGACCGTCGGTGTCGGCATGGTGATCTGCTGGCTGGTTGCCTTGCGCGTGGTCGATGCGCGGCGCGCGTTCCTTGTTGTGGTGATGGTCGCGCTCTACCCGATCTTCAATTTCAAGGGTTTCAAGTACAACCCGGATCTGCTCCAGCTCGTCACGCTGCCGCTGCTCGTGCTCGCTTATCTCAACGCCTTTGCGAAGCGGAGCTGGCAATCCGGCGTCTTGCTCGGGCTGGCCGGCGCGCTGGCGCTGATGACCAAATATTGGGTGCTGACCATGATCGGCGCCATTGGCCTTGCCGCGCTGATCCATCCCGAGCGGTTGCGCTTCCTGTCGTCGCCGGCGCCATGGGTTGGGATCGCGACGATGGTGGTGGCGATGATCCCGCACATCGTCTGGCTGGCGGATGCGCATTTCGTGCCGCTGACCTATGCCGGCGACACCTACAGCCTCCAGGACAGCAGCCAGGTGCATCAGCTCGTCGCCGGCTACTTCCTGCATAATTTCGCGCTGTTGGCCCTGCCGGTCGCGCTTGCCGCGCTGGCGATGGCGCTGGTGCCGCCGTGGCTCACGCTGCTCATGCGCGCCCCCTTGCGCATCGTCACGCGAGCCTGGGCGCGCGGGATCAATCCGGGCGTCAACCTCTCGCAGGCGCTGAACGTCTGGATCATCCAGATCATCGTCGCGTTCGGCCCGCCGCTCGGCGCGCTGGTGTTCAGCATCTACATGAAGACCGATTGGGGCATCTCGCTGTTCTTCCTGGTGCCCTTGGCGCTGGTCGCGATCCCTGCATTGCGGGTGCAGGGCTCGGTGCTGTTCAACATCGCCGCGATCTGGCTCGTGCTCAGCGCCGCCACGCTCGCCGCCTCGCCCTGGATCGCCGCACGCGAGATGGCGGCTAATGCCGGCAACACGGCGACCTATGGCGCGCGCTCGGAGCTGGCGCGCGAGCTGACGCAGGCCTGGCACGCGCGCTTTGCCTCGCGCTGGGCGGTCGTCGCCGGGACGATGGAGACGATTCAGCCGATGGTGTTCTACAGCCCCGATCACCCCAGCCCGTTCACGCCGAACGAAGCCTGGGCGTCCGGGCTGACCTCGCTCGAGGACGTCAGGACCTACGGCTTCATCGGCGTGTTCGATCCGACCGACGAGCGTCTGCCCAAGTTCGAGAAGTGGGTCTCGGAAGTCGCGCCGGACGCCGAGCGCATGGTGATGACCACGCGCCGCTTCACCCACGGCAAGGCCGGTCCGGCAATGAGCTGGAACATCTACATCGTGCCGCCGGGGAAATAGTAGGATCTCGTAGCGGTGCCGTAGGGTGGGCAAAGGCGCGAAGCGCCGTGCCCACCATCTTTCGGCGAGCGTGACAGGCGTGGTGGGCACGCTTCGCTTTGCCCACCCTACGGCAGCTTCATTGACGAAGCAGCCTAAACCCCTTCCTCATTGAACTTGCTCTCGACCAGCTCGGTGATTGCCGTGAGCGCCGCTTCGGCTTCGTCGCCGGCAGCCGCGACCGTGATGGTCGTGCCGGGACCCGCAGCCAGCATCATCAGGCCCATGATCGAGGTGCCGCCGACGGTCTCGCCGCCGCGCGTCACCCATACTTGCGCGTTGAAGCGCTCGACCGCCTGGACGAATTTCGCCGAGGCGCGGGCGTGCAGGCCGCGCTTGTTGATGATCAGAAGCTCTTTGGAGATCGCCCCCGCGGGCACGCCCGTTGCGGCTTGCGGCGCGTCGTCGCTCATTTGCCGGCGAGCACGCGGCTGGCGATGGTGACGTATTTGCGGCCGGCTTCCTGGGCCATCGCGATCGCGTCGGGCAGCGGACGCTCCTCGCGCACCTTGGCGAGCTTCACCAGCATGGGCAGGTTGATGCCCGCAAGCACTTCGACCTTGGGGCGGCTCATGCAGGATATTGCGAGGTTCGACGGTGTACCGCCGAACATGTCGGTGAGGATCGCAACCCCGTCGCCGGAATCGACGCGGTTAACCGCCTCGATGATGTCGCTTCGGCAGAGATCGGAATCATCTTCGGCACCGATCGTGATCGCTTCGATTTGCTTTTGTGGGCCCATGACATGCTCAAGCGCTGCCTTGAATTCGTCGGCAAGGCGCCCGTGGGTCACAAGTACTAGACCAATCATCGGAAAACTCCTCGCGCGCGCTTTTGGTGCGCCGCACGAACGCGCCACTTTGACCATCCAGAGCCCCTGCGCAAGAGGGGATGTTGCGTATCTCCCTGAATCTAGACGGATGGATGAGGGGAGCTGCGCCGGTCTATTCGGTCGCGATAGTGGGGTTCATATGGTTACCATTTCCCTTCAAACAATCGGCTGAGGGCTTAACGGAAGATGAACTCTTGGTAGTGGTCAAGGCCGCAACAACCAATGGGAGGGGCGAATAGCCGCGGCTAACAGGGATTCGCGGTATTTCGACACCAGAAATGCTGGTTTTCAGCGATTCTGTCGCAGGCAGGCGCTCGGCGTCCGCCGCGTCCAGATCGACCACGAGGCCGACGGTCGCATGCTCCACGAAGTCGCAGCGGCGGATTCCCAAGCCCCGGATCTCGATCAGGCCGGCCAATACCGGAGCGGGGCGGACTTCAATTTCCTGGCCGACTGTCGCCAGATGGACACGGTCATCTCCGACCAGAACGGCCCTTTCGATCAGGCCCGACCGGCCCGCCATGATTAAATCGAAGGCAAGGCGCGACTTGCCGGAGCCCGAGGGACCGCGGATCAGCACGGCAAAATTCCCGACCTTGACGGCGGAGGCGTGCACGCTGGGGCCGCCGTCGCTCATAGCGCCGGCAGCCTCACCACGAAGCGCGCGCCCGTGACCGTCGGCGCGCCGTCGGCATCGAGCGGGCCTGCGCGGTTCTCGGCCCAGATGCGCCCGCCATGGGCATCGACGATCTGCTTGGAGATCGACAATCCGAGGCCGGAGTTCTGGCCAAAGCCCTGATGCGGACGGTCGGTGTAGAAGCGCTCGAAGATGCGCTCCAGCGCGTCGTCGCGGATGCCGGGGCCGTCGTCGTCGATCACGATCTCGATCTCGCCGCGCGCGCGGCGGCAGGTGAGGCGCACCTTGCTGCCGGCTTGCGAGAACGATTGCGCGTTGGACAGCAGGTTGGAGACGACCTGTCCGAGCCGTGAATCGTGGCCAGTCACGGCGAACGTGTCGGTCGGGCTGCGGCCCTCGAAGCGGGTCTCGACCGCGACGTCGTGGCCGAGCTTGGTCTCGTTGGCGACGGACGCCAGCGTCGTCAGCAGGCGGCGCAAGTCGACCGGGATCGCATCCTGGCGCTGCAATTCGGCATCGAGCCGGCTGGCGTCCGAGATGTCCGAGATCAGACGGTCGAGCCGCTTGACGTCGTGCTCGATCACCTCGAGCAGGCGTGCGCGGCTGGTCTCGTTGCGCGCCAGCGGCAGCGTCTCGACCGCAGAGCGCAGCGAGGTCAGCGGGTTCTTCAGTTCATGGGCGACGTCGGCGGCGAACATCTCGATCGCCTCGATGCGGCTGTAGAGCGCGCTGGTCATGTCGCGCAGCGCGCCGGAGAGGTGGCCGATCTCGTCGCGGCGGCGGGTGAAATCGGGGATCTCGATGCGGGCCTTGATGCGGCGGCGGACGCGCTCGGCGCTGTCGGCGAGCCGGCGCACCGGACCTGCGATCGTGCTGGCAAGCAGCAGCGACAGCATGATCATGACCGTTGCGGCAACACCGCCGACCTTCAGGATGGCGAGGCGCTCGGCGGTGACCATCTGGTCGATGTCGTCGCCCTGGGTCGACAGCATCAAGGCGCCGTGGATGGCACGCGAGCGCAGCACGGGGACCGCGACCGAGACGATCACCTCGCCGCGTGCATTGACCCGCACCATCGAGCGCTTCTGGCCCTGGAGTGCGTCGCCCACCTCCGCATAACCATTGCCATTCTCGGGCCCGAGCTCGCGGTAGAGCGGCAGGTCGCCGCGGTTCAGCCAGGTCCGCACCGCGACCATGCCGCGCTCGACGATGCCGGGCTTCTCGGCCGGTGGCGGCAGGTTGTAGCGCAGCACGTTTTCGAGGTTGCGGCTGTCGACCAGCAGGCTGCCGTTCGGATCGTAGATGCGCGCGCGCGTCTTGGTCGGCGAGATCAGCGTGCGCAGCACCGGCGCCACGCGCTCCGGATTGATCGGGAAGTCCAGCGGCGAATATTCGTCCGAGCCGCCATAGGTCTCGCCCGGCTTCAGATCAAGCAGCCGGTCGGGGTCGATGGTGATGGCGTTGGTCTGCACGGTCGCTGAGGCCGCGATGGCGCCGGCGATGATCTCGGCCTGCACCAGGAGGCTCTGAGCCCGCGCGTCGATCAGGCCGGCGCGGAATTGCGATAGATACAGGATGCTGGCGACCAGCGCGACGAGGCCGGCGAGGTTGAGGGAGACGATGCGGCGGGTCAGGCTCGAGAAGGACAGCGCGAAGAAGAACTGCCCGGCGCGCTTCAACCAGTTCAGCGGCCGCCAACCCTGCGGCTTGTCTTCGGCAACGTGCTCCGGAACGCCGTGGGATGCGACATCCTCGGCGCTCTGGTTTGGATCAGGCTGCGTTCGGTCAAGCAATGCTTATGCCCGCGTTAGGACAGCTCGTTGAGAAGGTCCCCGCATCCTAGAGCGATCCCGGTCCCGATGGAATCAGAACCGGCGATGCTCTCGTCTTTGGTGAAGCTGCCTGCCGCCTCAGGCTTCCTTGAAGCGGTAGCCGACGCCGTAGAGCGTCTCGATCATCTCGAACTCGTTGTCGACCACCTTGAACTTCTTGCGGAGCCGCTTGATGTGGCTGTCGATGGTGCGGTCGTCGACATAGACCTGGTCGTCATAGGCCGCATCCATCAGCGCGTTGCGGCTCTTCACCACGCCGGGCCGGGTCGCCAGCGCCTGGAGGATCAGGAATTCGGTGACGGTCAGCGTCACCGGCTCGTTCTTCCAGGTGCAGGTATGCCGTTCCGGATCCATGCGCAAAAGGCCCCGGTCGAGCGCCTTGGCATCGTTCTCCTTCGGCGCGACGGTCGGGTCCTTGGGCGCCGAGCGGCGCAGCACCGCCTTGACGCGCTCGACCAAAAGGCGCTGCGAGAACGGTTTGCGGATGAAGTCGTCGGCGCCCATCTTGAGGCCGAACAACTCGTCGATCTCTTCGTCCTTGGAGGTCAGGAAGATCACTGGCAGGTCCGATTTCTGCCGCAGACGCCGCAGCGTCTCCATGCCGTCCATGCGCGGCATCTTGATGTCGAGGATGGCGAGATCGGGCTGGGTGGTGCGAAAACCGTCAAGCGCGGAGGCACCGTCGGTGTAGGTCATGATGCGGTAGCCTTCGGCTTCCAGCGCGATCGAGACGGATGTGAGAATGTTGCGGTCGTCGTCGACCAAAGCGATTGTGGGCATGAGCCTCTGCTTTCTGCTTTCCGTTTGGGTCGTGGCTTGAAACGGCGAGCAATCCAGTGATGCGCCGCATACAATGGGTGCCGAACTCGGCATACGAACCTTGTCACCGAGCAATGCAAGCTAGGCTGAAGTGTGACCAAGTTCCACGAAACGCGGCAGATCCGCCGCGTCTCGACCCATAACCTGGCCCCCGTTTACCCGAAAAAAGGCCTCCCTTGCAACCACCTGACCCCGAGAAAGCCGATGCAACCGACCCCGGATTTCGACCCCGCGAAACTCGCCAAATCGCTGCTGCGACGGTCGCGGCAGGGGGCGCTGGCAACCCTGATGGCCGGCAGCGGCGATCCCTATTGTTCCCTGGTCAATCTGGCGAGCCATCCCGATGGCTCGCCGATCCTGCTGATCTCGCGCCTCGCGGTGCATACCCGGAACATCTTGGCGGACAGTCGGATCTCGCTGATGCTGGACGAGCGCGCGGCCGGCGATCCCCTGGAAGGAGCCCGGATCATGCTGTCCGGCCGGGCCGAACAGGCCGATGCCGACAAGGAGTTGCTCCAGCGACGGTATCTCAATGCCCATCCCTCGGCGGAAGGCTTTGTTTCGTTTAAGGATTTCTCCTTCTTCCGGATCCGACCCACGGGAACCCATCTGGTTGCCGGCTTCGGCCGGATCGTCGACCTCAAGCCCGAGCAGTTCCTCACGGACCTCACCGGTGCCGAGGATCTGCTGGCGGCGGAACAGGGCGCCGTCGAGCACATGAATGCCGACCATCGCGACGCCATGAACCTCTATGCCACAAGGCTGCTCGGCGCGGCCGAGGGCGACTGGCGCTGCACCGGCTGCGATCCGGAAGGCCTCGACATGCAGATGGATCAGACCGCGCTGCGGCTGGAGTTCCCGGAGCGGGTGACGGATGGCACGGCACTGCGCAAGATGCTGGTCCGCCTCGCAGGTGAGGCGCGCAAGAAGATGGACCAGGGCGAAACATTTTGAACGTCGCCGCTGATCGCTGCGACCCAAGACCGTGATCGGTCCGACGGCGGCAGCGAGAGTGTTCATGGCAAGATGGAATCGAGTGGCGCTGATCGCAGGCCTCGCGCTCGCGGCGAGCGCATTGCTGCCCACGGCTGCTCTTGCCCAGAAGGGCAATCTTGCCGCGCAGGGCGCCAGGATCAACGCGCTCATGGCTGCCGGCAAGTATTCGGAAGCGCTCCCGCTCGCGCAGGCGACGGTTGCGAGCCTCGAGAAGAGCGACAACGGCCGTGAACTCGCCGCTGCTCTCAACAATCTCGGTCAGGTCCATGCCGGCCAGGGCCGAGACGATCTGGCCGAGCCGCTCTACAAGCGCGCGATTGCATTGATGGAAAAGTCGCTCGGCCTCGACACTCCATTGGTCGCGGCCGAACTGACAAATCTCGCCGCGCTGTATCAGCGGCAGGGCCGCTTCGCCGAGGCCGAGCCGCTGTTCAAGCGCGCGCTCGCCGTGCGCGAAAAGAGCTTGCCGCGTGAGCACCCCGATGTCGGCCAGGCCCTCAACAATCTGGCCACGCTCTATGTCAAGCAGGAGCATTTTGCCGACGCCGAGCCGCTGTTCCAGCGGGCGCTTGCGATCTACCAGAAAGCAGCCGGGCCCGAGCATCCCGCGGTTGCGACCGTCCTGAACAACATCGGTCAGGTCGATCGCGACCTCAATCGCGATGCTGATGCCGAAGCGCCGATCAAGCGCTCGCTCGCGATCCGCGAGAAAGTGCTGGGGCCGGAGCATCCCGACGTCGCCCGCTCGCTGAACAATCTCGCGGGTCTCTATCAGCACCAGCAGCGCTATGTCGAGGCCGAGCCGCTGTATTGCCGCGCGCTGGCGATCCGTGAGCGCGCATTCGGCGCCGATCACCCTGACGCCGCAATCTCGACCAGCAATTTCGCCTATTTCCTCCAGATGTCCGGGCGGACTGCCGACGCCTTGCCGCTCGCAGAAAAGACGCTCGCCAACAATCGTGCGCAGTTACGCGTCGTATTGCCGATCCTGTTTTCCGCGCGGCAGCAGCGTCTCCTGCCGGACGACAAGGCGCTGGACGAGGCGCTCGCGGCGATCCAGCGCGGCACGCAATCCTCTGCCGCCGCCGCCGTGAACAAGCTCGCGGTGCGGTTGGCCGCCGGCAGCGACCGGCTCGCCGAGCTCGTGCGCAAAGATCAGGATCTCGCGGCCGAGTCCGACGCGCTCGACAAGGCGATCATCACTGCGGTGTCGAAGCCTTCCGCTCAGCGCGACCGCGTGGCCGAACAGCGCAGCCGCGCGCGGATCGCGGCAATCGCGAGCGAGCGCAGCGGATTGCAGAAGACCCTCGCGGTCGAGTTTCCCCACTATTCTTCGCTCTCCAACCCGCTGCCGCTGGCGGTGAAGGACATTCAGGCATTGCTGTCGGCCGACGAGGCGATGGTGCTTTATTCGATCGTCGACAAGCAGAGCTACGTCATCGCGATCACCCGCGACGGCGTCGACTGGAAGGAGATCCCGCTCGGCGCTGATGCGCTGGCGCAGAAAGTGTCCGCCTTCCGTCGGGGATTAGACGTCGGCAAGGCGCACGATGCCTCCGGCAAAGCCGGATTGTTCGACCTTGCGCTCGCGAACGAGCTCTATGCCGCGCTGCTTGGTCCGGTGGAGGCGCTGACAAAAGACAAACGCAATTTGTTGGTCGTGCCGTCGGCGGCGCTGACCGCGTTGCCGTTTCATCTGCTGGTCACGGAGAAGCCGCGAGCGGCGATCCCGGACAGGCTCGAAGGCTATCGCAGCGCCGCCTGGCTGTTGCGGCGCCAGGCCGTCTCGGTGCTGCCGTCGGTGATCAGCCTGAAATCGCTGCGCGCCTTTGCGCGCAGCGATCAAGGCATCAAGCCGATGACCGGCTTCGGCGATCCCGTGTTCAACCCTGCGCTGGAGGGGCCGGCCGAGCGTCGTGCCGCAAGCGGCAAGGTCGCAGCGCGCAGCATCGCGACCATCGCCTATACCGACTTCTGGCGCGGTGCCGGCGTCGATCGTGCGCGGCTGGCGCAGGCGCTGCCGCAACTGCCGGATACTGCGGACGAGCTGAACGCGGTGGCGAGGGATGTCGGCGCGACCGATGCCGACATCCATCTCGGTCGCGACGCCAGCGAAACGACGCTCAAGCGTGCAGCGCTTGCTCAATATGGCATCATCTACTTTGCCACCCACGGCCTTGTCGCCGGCGACATCAAGGGACTGGGTGAGCCCTCGCTTGCACTCTCCATTCCCGATCAGCCATCGGAGCTCGACGACGGCCTGCTCACCGCGAGCGAAGTGGCCCAGCTCAAGCTCAATGCGGATTGGGTTGTGCTGTCGGCCTGCAACACCATCGCGGGCGACAAGCCGGGCGCTGAAGCCCTGTCGGGATTGGCGCGTTCGTTCTTTTATGCCGGTGCCCGTGCTCTCCTGGTCTCGCATTGGGCGGTGGATTCGGAAGCTGCCACGCGCTTGACCACGTCGACGTTCGAGCTGCTCAAGAACGAACCGAAGATCGGTCGCGCCGAAGCCTTGCGCCGCGCGATGCTAACTTATCTCAACGACGCTTCGTCCCCGCGCAACGCCTACCCTGCGATGTGGGGGCCGTTCGCACTCATCGGCGAAGGTGAGGTAAGATAGGAAGCCACGTCGGGCATTGTGCGTCGCAATAACCGGGAGTAACGCGCAAATGCGCGTTTGGTTGCGCGATCATTCGAACTTTTTGAATGCGCCTGCTCAGAGCTGACATGCGCGACGTTTGGCGCGGTCTTTGAATAAACCAAATCCTACGGGATCAGCTTGGCAACGCCGGCGTTCATCAGTATTAGGTCGCCCAACCGAGGCTAAATGGCCTATATTCACGGTGACCGCGAGGGCGCCAAGGTTTGGTCGCGCTAAGTGTCGCGGGTTCTAGGAGGATTTTTTCGTGCAAGAGACGGGCGTGCGCAACGGTGCCTTCGGCGCCGACAAATTCGGCTTAAAGAATCTCAAGCAGGTTCACTGGAACCTCGGTGCGCCACAACTCTATCAATACTCGCTCTCGGCAGGCGAGGCGGTGCTGTCCGCCGACGGTGCACTCTGCGCCGACACCGGCGAGTTCACCGGCCGCAGCCCGAAGGACAAGTTCACGGTGCGTGACGCCACCACCGACAAGAAGATGTGGTGGGCCGGCAACCAATCGATCACCGCGGAGCAGTTCGAGACGCTCTATCAGGATTTCCTCAAACACGCCGAAGGCAAGACGCTGTTCGCGCAGGACCTCTATGGCGGCGCCGATCCGGCCTACCGGATCAAGACACGTGTCTTCACCGAACTCGCCTGGCACTCGCTGTTCATCCGCACGCTGCTGATCCGCCCCGAGGCCGTCGAGCTGTCGAGCTTTACGCCGGAGCTTACCATCATCGACATGCCGAGCTTCCGCGCCGATCCCAAACGTCACGGCTGCCGCTCGGAGAACGTCGTCGCGATCGATTTCGCCCGCAAGATCGTCCTGATCGGCGGGTCTTATTATGCCGGCGAGATGAAGAAGTCGGTCTTCACCACGCTGAACTATTACCTGCCCGAGCGCGGCGTGATGCCGATGCACTGTTCGGCCAATGTCGGCGCCAACGACGACACCGCGATCTTCTTCGGGCTATCAGGCACCGGCAAGACCACGCTGTCGGCTGATCCCAACCGCACCCTGATCGGCGACGACGAGCACGGCTGGGGCCCGAACGGCGTATTCAATTTCGAAGGCGGCTGCTATGCCAAGTGCATCAAGCTGTCGAAGGAAGCCGAGCCCGAGATCTTTGCTGCATCGACGCGCTTCGGTGCGGTGCTCGAGAATTGCGTGCTCGACGAAGACACCCGCATCGTCGATTTCGACGACGGCTCCAAGACCGAGAACACGCGCTCGGCGTACCCGCTCGATTTCATTCCGAACGCCTCGCGCACCGGCCGTGCGCCGCAGCCGAAGAACGTGGTGATGCTCGCCGCCGACGCCTTCGGCGTGCTGCCGCCGATCGCAAAGCTCTCGCCGGCGCAGGCGATGTATCACTTCCTGTCCGGCTACACCGCCAAGGTGGCCGGCACCGAGCGCGGCCTCGGCAACGAACCGCAGCCGGAATTCTCGACCTGCTTCGGCTCGCCCTTCCTGCCGCTCGACCCCAGCGTCTACGGCAACATGCTGCGTGACCTCATCGCCCGGCACAATGTCGACTGCTGGCTGGTCAACACCGGCTGGACCGGCGGCAAGTATGGTGTCGGCTCCCGCATGCCGATCAAGGTGACGCGCGCGCTGCTCACCGCCGCGCTCGACGGCTCGCTTCGCAACGTCGAATTCCGCACCGACAAATATTTCGGCTTCGCGGTCCCGACCGCCCTGCCGGGCGTGCCGAGCGAAATCCTCAACCCGGTCAACACCTGGAAGGACAAGGACGAGTTCGACAAGACCGCCCGCGCGCTGGTCGGCATGTTCCAGAAGAACTTCGCCAAGTTCGAAGCCCAGGTCGACGCCGAGGTGCGCGCCGCTGCGCCGGACGTGAAGCTCGCAGCGGAGTAACTTGGCTCTCGAAACGGAATACAAAAGGGCGGCCGCGAGGCCGCCCTTATTGCTTTGCGCGATATCTCTCCACCGTCATTGCGAGCGCAGCGAAGCAATCCAGAATCCCTCCGCGGAGACAGTCTGGATTGCTTCGCTGCGCTCGCAATGACGAGCCTGCGAGAGCAGCTACGCCTTGAAATAGGCGATCTGCGTCGTGGTCGCGAGCAATCTGCCGTTCGGTGACCACAGCTCGCCGTTCTGATCGCCATAGCTCTTGTGGAAGATCTTGGCGTCCGCGGTCGCGAGCACGCGCGTGATGTCTTCCGCCGCCAGCTCTTCGGCATCGGTGTGGAAATACGTCGTCAGCGACACTGTGCCGAACGGCACCAGCTCGCGCCGCGCGTGGAAGATGCGGCCGAAGAAGGCATCCGACATCGACATCAGTGACAGCATGTCGAGCTTGCGCGGCGTGCGGTCGCTGATCCAGATCTTCGAATAGGTGCTGGCGGGCTCGGTCTGCGGCGGGCCGATCCGCATCTCGCCCTCGACGAAGCGGAATTCATACTGGTTGGCCCAGGACGCCGCGATCTTCGGGAATGGCAGCGTCTGTTCGAACGGCTTGGCGTCTGGGCACTTCGCCACCCCGTGCTCCCAGGACGGCCGACGCTCGGCGAACACGGCGGTGGCGAGCGTTGCGACCTCGCCGCCGCCTTGGCTGAGCTCGACGCTCCAATGCTGGCTGGAGCGGTTGGCCTTCACCAGCCGCAAATCGAGATCGAACGGCCCCTTGGCGATCGGTGCGCAGTAATTGACGGTGAGCGCGAGCGGATCGCCGGCGCGTTCGGGATGATCGATCAGCGCGCGCAAAATGGTCGCGGCGGTGGCGCCGCCGAACGGGCCGACAAAGGCCCAGTAATCGTCGCTGGTGTGCCCCTGCCAGCTGGAGTCACCGGCACTGACGCGGGTGGCGTCATCGAACGGGTGCGGGAGCTTGGCGTGCATTGGTGGTCCTCGGTATCTCCCCGACGCTCATTGCGAGCGCAGCGAAGCAATCCAGACTGTCCCCGCGGAAAGAATCTGGATTGCTTCGCTGTGCTCGCAATGACGGCGGTTGAGGCTGCGGCGTCTGTATCATTGGCGCCGGTTTGGGAAATGATGATGATCATATCATCATCCTTCGCGCGATATGCAATAACCTCGCAGGTAACGCCGATTTCACGCCACGGAAAATCAGCCTGCGACGTCGCGAAGATCTGGCAGCAGCGGCGTGGTCGGATTGACCGGCACGTTCCAGATTTCCTCGGCGTATTCGCGGATGGTGCGGTCGGACGAGAACCACGCCATGCGCGCGACGTTGAGGATGGACGCGCGCGTCCAGGCCGGCGCCACCTGCCAGCGCGCATCGATCGCGCGCTGCGCCTCGTAATAGGAATCGAAATCGGCGCTGACCATGTAATGGTCGAGATAGCGCAGCGCATGCGCGATGGATTCGAAGCGGCCGGGATCGCCGTTTGAGAATTCGCCGGTCCCGATCGCATTGATGGCACGCTGGAGCTTCGGCGAATTACGGATGACGTCGGACGCATCCAGGCCCTGCTTGCGCCGGATCATCACGTCGCCGGCCTCCAGGCCGAAGATCGCGATGTTCTCGGCGCCGACATGGTCGCGGATCTCGATATTGGCGCCGTCGAGCGTGCCGATGGTGATGGCGCCGTTCAGCGCCAGCTTCATGTTGCCGGTGCCGGAGGCTTCCATGCCGGCGGTCGAGATCTGCTCGGACAGGTCGGCTGCGGGAATGATCACTTCGGCCAGGCTGACATTGTAGTCGGGCAGGAAGGCGACCTTGAGCTTGCCGCCGATCGCGGGATCGTTGTTGACGACCTCGGCGACGTCGTTGATCAGCTTGATGATCAGCTTGGCGTAGCGATAGCTCGCCGCCGCCTTGCCGGCAAAGATCTTCACCCGCGGCACCCAATTGCCGTTGGGATCGTCCTTGATCGCCTGGTACAGCGCGACCGTCTCGATGACGTTGAGGAGCTGGCGCTTGTACTCGTGGATGCGCTTGATCTGCACGTCGAACAGTGCGCCAGGATCGACCTTGATGCCGAGCCGCTCGCCGATCAGCCGCGCCAGCGCCGCCTTGTTGGCGTGCTTGACGGCGCGGAATTTCTTCTGGAATTCGACGTCGCTGGCGCGGGCTTCGATCAGGCTGAGCTGGGAGGGATCGTCGAGCACGGCATCGCCGCAGGTCTCGCGCAACAGATCGGTCAGCTTCGGGTTCGCCAGCATCAGCCAGCGGCGGAAGGTGATGCCGTTGGTCTTGTTGGTGATGCGGCCGGGATAGAGATGGTTGAGATCATGGAACACGGTCTCGCGCATCAGGTCGGAATGCATCGCCGAGACGCCGTTGATGCGGTGCGAGCCGACGAAGGCGAGCTGGCCCATGCGCACGCGGCGGCCGCTCTTCTCGTCGATCAGCGAGACCGAAGCGCGGAAGTCGATGTCGCCGGGGCAGCGCGCCTCCGCGAGCGCCAGATGCTGCACGTTGATGCGATAGATGATCTCCAGATGCCGCGGCAACAGCCGCTCGAACAGCTCGACCGGCCAGGTCTCGAGCGCTTCGGGCAGCAGCGTGTGATTGGTGTAGGAGAGCGTGGCGACCGTGATCTTCCAGGCCTCGTCCCAGCGGAAATTGTGGAGGTCGACGAGGATCCGCATCAGCTCGGTGACGGCGAGGCTCGGATGGGTGTCGTTGAGCTGCACCGCGACCTTGCCGGCGAGGCTGCGGAGCTGGCCGTCGGAGGCGAGATGCCGTTTCACCAGATCCTGGAGCGAGGCGGAGACGAAGAAATATTCCTGGCGCAGCCGCAGCTCGCGGCCCGCCGGGCTCTCGTCGTTCGGATAGAGGAATTTGCAGATCGCCTCCGCGCGCGCCTGCTCGGCGCTGGCGCTGACATAGTCGCCCTTGTTGAAGGCATCGAGCCTGAGCGGATCGGGCGAGCGCGCCGACCACAGGCGGAGCGCATTGACGTGCTGGCCGCGCCAGCCGACGATCGGCGTGTCATAGGCGATCGCCTGCACGGTCTCGCCCGGGTGCCAGATGGCGCGGTCACGGCCCTTGTCGTCGACATGCTCGACGCCGCCGCCGAAATTGACGTCGTAGATCACCTCCGGCCGCTGCAACTCCCAGGGGTTGCCGAAGCTCAGCCATTCGTCCGGATATTCCTGCTGCCAGCCCTGATTGATGATCTGGCGGAACAGGCCGTAATCGTAGCGGATGCCATAGCCGATCGCGGGGATCGACAGCGTCGCCATGCTTTCCATGAAGCAGGCGGCGAGCCGCCCCAGGCCGCCATTGCCGAGCGCCGCGTCCGGCTCGCATTTGCGGAGCTCGGGCAGCGACACGCCGAGATCGCCGAGCGCGACCTCGAAGATCTTCAGGAGCCCCATGTTGTTGAGCGCGTCGGTGAAGAGGCGGCCGATCAGGAATTCGAGCGAGAGATAATAGACGCGCTTGCGCCCGGCGTCGTAGCTGCGCTTTTCCGCCGTGAGCCAGCGATGCACGATGCGGTCACGCAGCGCGAGCGCCGCGGCCTGGTACCAATCGTGCCTGGTCGCCATGCCCGCGTCCTTGCCGATGGCAAGGCGCAGCTTCGCCAGGATCGCACCCTTGATCTCAGCCAGCGCGAGCTCGTCGATGGGCTGGCCGGGGGCAGGAAAATTTGGCTGGAACGATTGATCTTGCAAGGCCGTCACTTCCTAGTCGAACGAACACTACGCACCCTACGCGTCATGCCCCTGCACCGGAACCATCGCTGGCGCGGTCGTGCACTGCGTTGATGCAAATTTATGCAAGGAACGGGCCGATTTGGGAACCCGGACCAGCACGGAGAAACACGGATTTGCTGCTACAATGGCGGCCAATTCAGCCATCACTGTGGAGGAGACCCCATGAGACCTCTGATGAGACTGCTGATCGAAATCGCCACTGCGACCCTGCTCGTTATCTGCATCAGCGTCTCCACCGCCGCCTCCGCCGCCGGCAAAATGGGCCGCAGCGCCGACGGCCTCAGCTGCGCCGTCTCGCTCCCGCAAAACACAACGCCAGCAGCCCGCTGCGCCGCCATCAAGCGCCAATGCGGCGGCAAGTTTTATGCGAGCGCGTGCGGAGACAGGCTGATGTCGGCGGTGAATTGAGGGGGTCGTACGGCGGAAACAGCGTTCGTTTGGCCGAAGGCTTTCACTGGGTTGTCGTCCCGGCGAAGGCGGGGACCCATAACCACCGTTGTCAAATGAGATGCGATAGATCGCGCCAATCCGGATTTTCCTGCTCGATCAAGCGAATCTTCCAGTCGCGGCACCATTCCTTCAGTGCCTTCTCGCGTGCTTCGGATGGCGAAGTGTAAGTTTCAACGTAGACAAGTCGTGTCACGCCATATTTCGTGACGAACTTCGAACCGCGTCCAGAGCGATGCAATGTCAGCCGATTGTTGAGGTCGTTGCAGATGCCGATGTACAGCGTGCCGTAGCGCCGGCTCGCGAGAATGTAGACATAGTACGCTGCGGGTGCGTTCATCGTTGGGCGCCCATTTCCGAAAACGTCCGAGAGCGGCGGTTATGGGTCCCGGCCTTCGCCGGGACGACATTGTGGAGGCATCAGAACAAATTAAGAACACTTTAGCAAGTCTTTGATATATCATTGTGATTCGGCATCGCGCCGACACAATATCTAGCGTCGTTCAGACTTCGCGAGGACTACATGTCCACCATTGCCTTCGATCAATTTGCCCTCACCCGGATCGCCGATTTCGCGCGGTCGCTGTCGCGACTGCATCAGGCGGCGCGGCGCCAGAGGATCGATGACGATCAGTTCGACCGCGAGTTCAATACGGTGTGCCAGTCGATCTGGGGCTACACCATCGATGACATCAGCGACGAGCTGTTTTCGACCGACGACCATCTGTTCCTCGACACGCTGGACGAAGCGCATGCGCGCATCTTCGCGGCCGAGCAGGGTTATGACCTCGTCGATGACCAGGGCATGCTGACCGATTGGTGGGGCTTTTGCTGGATGATCCTGGCCGAGAAGCGCGGCCTCTTGACGCCGGAAAACCGCGCCGCTGCGCGCGCCGCAATCGAGCAGAAATATCTGGCGGCCCCGAACGTGATCGGGGTGATCATCGGGCGGTAGTGCAGCAACCTCCGTCATTGCGAGCGAAGCGAAGCAATCCAGGATCCTTCCGCGGAGGGATTCTGGATTGCTTCGTCGCAAGGGCTCCTCGCAATGACGGCTTTGTTGTAGGCGGGTGCGACTAATCCAATCCCGCCCGCTTTGCCGGCTTCTGCGTCTTCGGCACCGTCACGTCAGGCTGCGCCTCGCGCACGATTTCCGCGGCCGGCGCATCCGCCGCGACCGTCTCGGCGCGCACCGGTGCCACCTTCATCTCGCCGAGCCGCGCGCGGACCTGCGCGGTGAGGCCGGGATAGGAGGCAACCGGGGTGAAGTCCGCAGCCTGATCGTTGCCGACACGGATGCCGGTATAGGCGACGAGGCCGTCGGCGGTCGCAATCACATCGCCGGCCTTCAGCGATGAATCCAGCGCGAGGTCGACCGGGGCGAGGCCCACCGGCTCGCGCCCATTGCAGGTACAGTCGGCGCGCAGCGCCTTGCGATAGGCGAACGCATTCTCACTGTCGGCGTAGCGCTCGCCGGTCTGCGACGCGGCGCCCTCGATCGACGAGCCGAAATAGACCTTCGTCGCGCTGGCAGGGCAGAACGCCTGACACATCTGCGCCGGCGCGACGAGCCCGCGCATCAGCGGGAAATATTTGCCGTCGCAGCTGCGCACGCAGAAGGCCGGGCCGGAGCCGCCGGCCGCCGCCGAACGGGTCGGCGGCGCATATTGCGGGGTTGCTGCATTCTGCTGGCCGGTGAAGGGATCGGCGTAGGAGTTCGCCTGCTGCGGCACCTCGCGCTGCGGGCGCTGCTGCTGCAGGCCACCGAAGAAGAAGTCGAACAGGCCTTCGGCCGAAACCGGAGCCGGGGCCGCGATCAGCGGTGCTGCAAGGCTGGCGGCCACAAGCATTGCGCGACGCCGCCGGCGCGCATGGGACGAGATTGTACGCAACGCTCACTCCACGGACGCTACTGAACCTGGCCGAGACCAGCGAGGTCTTGGCGCATGATTCACCATAAAGCGGGATGGTAAATGAGCAGTTGAGCGGAGGCGGTTTCAAGTCGAGGCCGTGACCTCTTTGAGGCCGGGCACAGCTTCCGGCAGATCGTTGCTTCCGGGCCACGCCCGCATGACGGCCACGGCTGTTTCGCGGCCTCAAGCCTTCAAAAACTCCGACGCCTTGTAGAGCGAGCGGAACGGCAGGCCGGCCGCGCCGAACGTGTCGGTCGCGCCTTCCTCGCGGTCGACCATGGTCAGCACCAGCACCACATTGGCGCCGGTCTCGCGCACGGATTCCACCGCCTTCATCGCCGAGCCGCCTGTGGTGGTGACGTCCTCGACGATCACGACGCGCTTGCCCGCCAAGGTCTCGCCCTTGGGCAGGCCCTCGATCGCGAGCTTGGCGCCGTGTTCCTTCGGCTTCTTGCGCACGAAGAACGCCGCGATCGGATGGCCCTTGATCCAGGAGATCTGCGCCAGCGCGCCGGCCAGCGGCACCGCGCCCATCTCGAGCCCGCCGATGAAATCGAGCTTGTCGTCCTTCAGCGCCTCGTAAGTGAGCTCGGCGAGCAGCGTCGCGCCCTCGGGGTCGAGCATGGTCGGCTTCAGGTTGAAGTAGAAATCGCTCTTGCGGCCCGACGCGAGCGTCACCTCGCCGCGGCCAAAGGAGCGCCGGCGGATGATTTCGAACAGGCGGGCGCGGGAGGCTGATTTCGACACGGCGGTCCCTCGAACAGCGTTTTTGGAGGAGGCGGAATTTATCCGCGACCGCCGCGACATTCCAGAGGGGGCGTCTCCCGTCAACAGGGATCGGCCATCTCGGCCCGCCGGTTGTGGGGGTGCAACCTTCTGGAGTAGGTGAGGGCCGAACCTGTCAGGGGGAAGGAAGCAAGGCATGACCGCCGAACTGCACACCTGGAACACACCGAACGGCCGCAAGATCTCGGTCGCGCTGGAGGAGATGGGACTGCCCTACAAGGTGATCCCGGTGAACATCACCAAGGGTGAGCAGATGGCCCCGGAGTTCCTCAAGCTTTCCCCCAATAACAAGATCCCCGCGATCGTCGACCCCGAGGGTCCCGACGGCAAGCCCGTCAGCATCTTCGAATCCGGCGCCATCCTGCTCTATCTCGGCGAAAAGACCGGCAAATTCCTGCCGAAATCGCTTTCCGCGCGCATCCCCGTCTATGAATGGCTGATGTGGCAGATGGGCGGCTTCGGCCCGATGCCCGGCCAGGTGCATCATTTCATCGCGCTCGAGAACGAGCAGGACCGCGCTTATGGTCTGAAGCGCTTCATGGCGGAGACGCGCCGGCTCTATGGCGTGCTCGACCGCCGGCTGGAGGGCCGCGACTTCGTCGCCGGCGAGCTCTCGGTTGCCGATTTCGCCATCCTGGGCTGGGCCTGGCGCCACCCGCGCCACAAGGTCGACCTCGCCGACTTCCCCAACGTCAAGCGCTGGTACGACGCCCTGATGGCGCGGCCGGCCGTGAAGCGGGGGATGGAAGCGAAGCTGGATTGATCTTTCGCTTACCCTCCCCTGGAGGGGGAGGGTCGATCGCGCGCAGCGCGAGCGGGGTGGGGTGATCTCTCTGCACGGACACTGTTGGACGGGGAGGGACCTTCACCCCACCCCGTCTCACATTTCGCTGCGCTCAATGTGAGCCGACCCTCCCCTCCAGGGGGTAAGAAAGCTCACACCTTCTTCGCTTCCACCGCCATCCGCACCGCGAGCCCGGCCAGCACCGTGCCCATCAGCCAGCGCTGCACCAGCATCCAGCTCGGCCGGCTCGCCAGGAACAGCGCGATCGATCCGGCCGCGAGCGCGATCATCGCATTGACGCTGACGCTGATCGCGATCTGAATCGCCCCTAACACCACCGACTGCGTCAGCACGCTGCCGACGGTGGGATCGATGAACTGCGGCAGCAGCGCCAGATACAGCATCGCGATCTTCGGATTGAGCAAATTGGTGACGAAGCCCATCGCGAACAATTTGCGCGGGCTGTCGATCGCGAGCTTCCTGACCTGGAACGGCGAGCGCCCGCCCGGCTTCACCGCCTGCCAGGCGAGCCACAGCAGATAGCCGGCGCCGGCGAAGCGCAGCGCGTCATAGGCGAAGGGAATGGCGAGCAGCAGCGCCGTGATGCCGAACGCCGCGCACAGCATGTAGAACACGAAGCCCAGCGCCACGCCGCCGAGCGAGACGATGCCCGCCACTGGGCCCTGCGTGATCGAGCGCGAGATCAGGTAGATCATGTTCGGCCCGGGCGTGAGCACGAGACCAAGGCAGACGAGGGCAAAGCCGAGCAGGGCGGATGTGTGGGGCATGGGCGAACCGGTGCGGGGACGCGATGGTTCTAATATGCGCGGCGAAGTGGGGCCATCGCGCAATTGCTCGGAGGACAATTCAAGCGGCGCTGCATCTCACTTGGGTCGTCCCGGCCTAGTGCGCAATTGCGCACGGGGGGCCGGGACCCATAGCCACCGAATTAGGTTTGGCGAAGGCTGCCAACCACCATCTCGCGCCACAACTTCTCCCTGGGGGTATGGGTCCCGGCCTTCGCCGGGACGACACATTGTCAATGCGCCTCGTCCCAGTTCGTTGCGGCACGCGCATCGACGTGCAGCGGCACCGACAGCAGCACGGCCGGGAACGGGGCGTCCTGCATCACGTGCTGCACGACCGGCAGCGTCGCCTCGACCTCGGCGTCGGGCACCTCGAAGATCAATTCGTCATGCACCTGGAGCAGCATCTGCGCCGACAGCTTCTTCTTGGCCAGCGCATCCTCCACGCGCGTCATGGCGCGGCGGATGATGTCGGCGGCGGTGCCCTGGAGCCGGGCGTTGATCGCGGCGCGCTCGTTGAAGGCGCGCACCGAGGCGTTGGAGGCCTTGATATCGGGGTAGTGGCATTTGCGGCCGAACAGCGTGGTGACGTAGCCGTGGCTGCGGCAGAAGTCGCGCGTCTCGTCCATATAGGCGCGGATGCCGGGGAAGCGCTCGAAGTATTTCTTGATGTAGGCCGAGGCTTCCTCGCGCGCGATGCCGAGCTGGTTGGCGAGGCCGAACGCCGAGATGCCGTAGATGATACCAAAATTGATCGCTTTGGCGCGGCGGCGGATTTCGCTGGGCATGCCCTTGATCGGCACGCCGAACATTTCCGACGCGGTCATGGCGTGAATGTCGAGCCCGTCGCGGAACGCCTGCTTCAGCACGGGAATGTCGGCGATCTCGGCCAGCAGCCGCAGCTCGATCTGCGAATAGTCGGCGGAGACCAGCTTGTGCCCGGGCGTCGCAACGAAGGCCCGGCGGATCTTGCGGCCGTCCTCGGTGCGCACCGGGATGTTCTGCAAGTTCGGCTCGTTCGACGACAGCCGGCCGGTCGTGGTCGCGGCCAGCGCGTAGGTGGTGTGGACGCGATGGGTCTGTGGATTGACGTAAGTCGGCAGAGCGTCGGTATAGGTCGATTTCAGCTTTGAAACCTGGCGCCACTCCAAAATCTTCTTCGGGAAGTCGTGGCCCTGCTCAGCGAGCTCATCGAGCACCTGGGCGGTGGTCGACCATGCGCCGGTTTTTGTCTTGCTGCCCCCGGGCAATCCCATCTTGCCGAACAAGATGTCGCCGATCTGCTTGGGGCTGCCGACATTGACGGGCTCGCCCGCGATCTCCTGGATCTCGGCCTCGACCCGCGCTGCGGTCTGGGCGAATTCGCCCGACAACCGCGACAGCACCTGGCGGTCGATCGAGATGCCGCGCCGCTCCATGCGCGCGAGCACGGATACCAGCGGCCGCTCCAGCGTCTCGTAGATGGTGGTCATATGCTCGGCGACGAGGCGCGGCTTCAGCACGCGCCAGACGCGCAGGGCGATGTCGGCGCCTTCCGCCGACAGCGGTGCGGCCTTGTCGATCGGCACCTGGTCGAAGGTGATCCTGCCCTTGCCGCTGCCGAGCAGCTCGTTCTCCTTCAGCATGGCATGGCCGAACCAGCGCTCGGACAGCGATTCGATCGCATGCGAGCCGCGGCCGGCGTCGAGCACGTAGGAGATCAGTTGCGCGTCGTCGATGTTGCGCAAGGTGATGCCGTGCTGTGCCAGCATCACCGCGGTGAACTTGACGTCGAAGCCGACCTTGAGAATGCCTGATGATTCCAGCACCGGCCGCAGCGCTTGGATCGCGTCGTCGTGCTTGACCTGGTCGAGTGCCAGGCCCGCGTCGAACAGGCCGGCGCCGCCGCCGGATTGCTTGTGCGCCAGCGGCACATAGCAGGCCTCGTTCGGCGCCACCGCCAGTGCGATGCCGCAGAGATCGGCCTGCATCGGATTAATTGAGTTCGCTCTCGTCTCGATCGCGACGTGGCCGACGTCATGGATGCGGGCGATGAAGGCGTTGAGCTCTTTGAGCGTCTTGATCGCCTGATACTTGCCGCGCTCGACTGGAAGCTTGCGCAGCGCCTCTTCGCGCGCGGCGGCGAGCGAGATCGGCGCCCCCTTCGGGCTCGCGGCCTTGTCCTCCTTGCTCGCCGATTTGTTGGGTTGGCCCGGCGCAGCTTGCGCCGGCGCGCCTGTGCCCGGCGGGGGCACGACGTCCGAAGGCGGCAGCGGCGAGAACACGCTGGCGCCCTTGGCATAGCCGGGATCGGCATCGACGTTGGCGGGATCGATCTGCGAATAATCGGCGACGCGCCGCGTCAGCGTCGTGAATTCCATCGCCTTGAGGAAGGCGATCAGCTTGCGTGCATCCGGCTCGTGGACGGCGAGGTCGTCGAGGGGCACCTCGAGGTCGACCTTGTCGTCGAGCAGCACGAGCTGCCGCGAGATCCGTGCCTTCTCCGCGTTCTCGAGCAACGCTTCGCGCCGCTTCGGCTGTTTGATCTCGCCGGCGCGGAACAACAATTGATCGAGGTCGCCATATTCGGTGATCAGCTGCGCCGCGGTTTTGACGCCGATGCCGGGCACGCCAGGCACGTTGTCAGTGGAATCGCCGGCGAGCGCCTGCACCTCCACCACCTTCTCCGGAGGCACGCCGAATTTCTCGATTACCTCGGGGATGCCGATGCGGCGGTCCTTCATGGTGTCGTACATGGTGACGCAATCGGTGACGAGTTGCATCAGGTCCTTGTCGGAGGACACGATGGTCACGCTCGCGCCGCGCTCGCAGGCCTGCCGCACATAGGTCGCGATCAGATCGTCGGCCTCGAACCCGACCTGTTCCAGGCAGGGCAGGTCAAAGGCGCGCACCGCTTCACGGATCAGCGCGAATTGCGGGATCAGGTCATCAGGCGCCGGTGGCCGGTGCGCCTTGTATTCGGGATAGATCTTGTTGCGGAAGGTGATCTCCGACTTGTCGAAGACGATGGCGAGATGCGTCGGCCGGTTGTCCTCGGGCATGTCGCGCAGGAGCTTCCACAACATATTGCAGAAGCCGAGCACCGCATTGACCTGGAGGCCATCTGACTTGCGGTTCAGCGGCGGCAGCGCGTGATAGGCGCGGAAGATGTAGGAGGAACCGTCGACCAGGAAGACATGGTCGCCCTTGCCGGCCGCTTTCGCCGCGACCGGCTTGGCAGCTGCCTTGGCAGCAGCGGATTTGCTCTCGGCGGCCGCCTTGGGCGCGGCAGCCTTGGTTTCAGCTTTGACAGTGGTCTTCGGGGAGGTTTTGGGCATGGCCGCAATGTATGAATTTTTGCGGGCTTTGACAGCCTTGGAAGGCGGATTTTTGGCTCAATTCCCACACTTCATCGTCGTCCCGGCCTAGTGCGCAATTGCGCACGGGGGCCGGGACCCATAACCACAGGAAGTGGTTTGGCGAAGACTCGGAGTTGCCATCTTCCGCCGCAGCAAGGTTCTCGGAGTATGGGTCCCGGCCTTCGCCGGGACGACAGCGTGGAGAGAACGTCGCTCCACTACTCCGCCGCCTGCAACACCGGCCCCGTTTTCTTCGGCGCGATCCAGAACGCGTCCGGGCGCTCGAACAGGAAGTGCGCATTGAGCCGCAATGCCATCTGCCAGATCGCCAGCGCCCCGAGCACGCCGAGAACCGTGACGACCAGCGACACCGCGCCGATATCGGCAATGATGCCCGTGCGCAGCAGCAGCGTCCGCGTCGCCGCCATCGGCAGGAAGAAGGCGAGGTAGATCACGATCGAATGCTCGCCGCAGAAGCGGAGGAAATTCAGCCATTGCGCGCGCGCGAGCAGCGTGCCGATCGTGATGATGGCGCAGGCACCGGCGAAGCCCAGAACGAGCGAGACGATCTTCCATTCGCTGGCGCCGAATGTGACCAGCCCGGCATTGACCAGCGCCCAGGTCGCGAGTGCTGCAAGCGCAAGGGCCGGATGCTTCCGTGCGCGATCCGACAGGGCGAACACGTAAGGCGCGAACAGATAGCCTGAATAGAAATAAACGAAGCGCGCGCAGAACTCGTCGATGACGGTCCAGCCGGTCGTGACGCGTGCCGCCTCCAGCGCGGCGGCGACGAGCCAGATTGCGAGCGGCGGGATTTTGCGTGTCAGTTTTGTGACGACGAAGAAGATCGGCAGCAGATAGATGAACCACAGCGTGCCGAACGGCTCGATGAAGGATTCGAGGTACAAGAGGCCAACGTCGCGCCAGCTCGTTTCCGCCGCGAAGGCCGGCGCCTTGAAGCCGAATTGGATTGTCACCCAGACGACATAGAAATAGGCGAAATGCACCACCTTGCGGTCGAGATAGGTTCGCCAGTCCCGGTCGATCACCAGGGACAGGAACAGGCCCGAAATCAGGAAGAAATCCGGCATCCGGAACGGCTTTGCGAAGGCCACGGCGACATGCATGAAGCCGGTCTGTCCGGCTGCGAACTCGACCCCGAGCACCGAATGCATCATCACGACCATGACGATACAGATGCCCTTGGCGTAGTCGACCCAGTCGACACGCACGGCAGAAGCGGCCTTGGAACGCCCGGTCGCAGCGATTGTGCCTGATCGTGCCATGGTGTCCCTTTTTGAGGCGTGTTCCGCCGGTCCCTGTCCGTCAGCGGGGCAGTGTGGCGCCTTGCGGTTTCAGACTTCTTTACCGGTTCAATTTCCGTACCGCTTTTTTGTATGCGCCACTGTTCTCTTCCCTCAGGAAAATGCTAAACCGCCCCGCGTCGGGGTTTCATTAACCAATCTAAAACAGGGATTTTCATGCGCATCGCGATGATCGGCACGGGCTATGTGGGACTGGTGTCCGGGGCCTGCTTTGCGGATTTCGGTCACGACGTCACCTGCGTCGACAAGGACGAGAAGAAGATCGCTGGCCTTCATCGCGGCGAAATCCCGATCTACGAGCCCGGGCTGGACGAGCTGGTGGCGAACAATGTGAAAGCCAAGCGGCTGGATTTCACCACCGACCTGTCCAAGCCGGTCGCGGAGGCCGATGCCGTCTTCATTGCGGTCGGCACGCCGTCGCGCCGCGGCGATGGCCACGCTGACCTCTCCTATGTCTACGCCGCCGCCCGTGAGATCGCGCAATCGCTCACCGGCTTCACCGTCGTGGTGACGAAGTCGACCGTGCCGGTCGGCACCGGCGACGAGGTCGAGCGCATCATCCGCGAGACCAATCCGTCAGCCGACGTCGTCGTCGCCTCCAACCCCGAATTCCTGCGCGAGGGTGCCGCGATCCGCGACTTCAAATTCCCCGACCGCGTCGTGGTCGGCACCTCCGACGAGCGCGGCCGCAAGGTGATGGGCGACATCTATCGTCCGCTGTCGCTGAACCAGGCGCCGCTGATGTTCACGCGCGCCGCACCGCCGAGATGATCAAATACGCCGCCAACGCGTTCCTGGCGACCAAGATCACCTTCATCAACGAGATCGCCGATCTCTCCGAAAAAGCCGGCGCCAACGTCCAGGAGGTCGCGCGCGGCATTGGCCTCGACAACCGCATCGGCACCAAATTCCTGCATGCGGGTCCCGGCTTCGGCGGCTCGTGCTTCCCGAAGGACACCAAGGCGCTGATCAAGATCGCGCAGGACTACGACGTCTCCTTGCGCATCGTCGAATCCGTCTTGGCCGTGAACGAGAACCGCAAACGCGCGATGGCGCGCAAAGTGAGCCAGGCGCTCGGCGGCTCGCTGCGCGGCAAGACCATCGCGGTGCTCGGCCTCACCTTCAAGCCCGACACCGACGACATGCGCGATGCGCCGTCGATCCCGCTGGTGACAGGCCTGATCGACATGGGTGCAAATGTGAAGGCGTTCGATCCCGTCGGCATGGAGCAGGCCAAGGGCGAACTGCCCAACATCACCTATTGCGAGGATGCCTATAGCTGCGCGCAAGGTGCCGATGCGCTCGTCATCGTCACCGAATGGGTTCAGTTCCGCGCGCTCGATCTCGGCCGGCTGAAGGCGACCATGGCAAAGCCCGTCGTCGTCGATCTCCGCAACATCTACCGCCCCGAGGACATGGAAGCCGCCGGCTTCGTCTACGAGAGCATCGGCCGCCCGTCGGTGCAAGGCTGATCGCGGACTAGTTATCCGCTAAATCCGTCATGACCGGGCTTGTCCCGGCCATCCACGTCTGTTTTCTAGGCTGGCCAGACCACGTGGATGCCCGGGACAAGCCCGGGCATGACGACGGGATGATTTCTTGCCCCGCAGCTTCGACACGCCCCTTCCGATCGATGCCGTGCTCGACGATTTGTCGCGCACGCTGGAAGCGCACAACGCGGCCGTGCTGGTGGCGCCGCCGGGTGCGGGCAAGACCACGCGGGTGCCGCTGGCGCTGCTGGATGCGCCCTGGGCCAAGGGTCAGAAGATCATCGTGCTGGAGCCGCGCCGCATCGCGGCGCGCGCCAGTGCCGATCGCATGGCAAAATCGCTTGGGGAACGTGCCGGGGAAACCGTCGGCTATCGCGTCCGCTTCGGCTCCAAGATCTCGCGCGCGACGCGCATCGAAGTGGTGACCGAGGGCATTTTCACCCGCCAGATCCTCGACGATCCCGAACTCTCCGGCATCGCCGCGATCCTGTTCGACGAATTCCACGAGCGCTCGCTCGATGCCGATCTTGGACTCGCTTTGGCGCGCGATGCGCAAACCGGCCTGCGCGAGGATCTCCGCATCCTCGTGATGTCGGCCACGCTCGATGGCGCGCGCGTGGCAAGATTGCTCGGCGAGGCGCCCGTCGTCGAGAGCGAGGGCCGCGCCTTTCCGGTCGAGACGCGCTATCTCGGCCGCAAGGCGGACGCGCCGGTGGAGCGGCAGATGGCCGACGCCATCGCATCCGCGCTGCGCGCCGATAGCGGCTCGGTGCTGGCGTTCCTCCCCGGCGCCGCCGAGATCCGCCGTACCGAGAACTTCCTGGGCGAACGCGTGCACGACGCTTCCATCGAGATCGTGCCGCTGTTCGGCGCGCTCGATGCCGCTGTGCAGGACCGCGCCATCGCGCCGGCGCCCAAGGGCACACGCAAGGTGGTGCTGGCGACATCGATCGCCGAGACCTCGCTCACCATCGAAGGCGTGCGTATCGTCGTCGATTCCGGTCTTGCCCGCGTGCCGCGCTACGAGCCCGACATCGGGCTGACCCGGCTTGAGACCGTGCGCGCCTCGCGCGCGGCGGTGGACCAGCGCCGCGGCCGCGCCGGCCGCACCGAGCCTGGTGTCTGCTACCGGCTCTGGGACGAGCCACAGACGGCCTCACTCGCGCCTTACACCCAGCCGGAAATCCTCAGCGCCGATCTGTCGTCGCTGGTGCTCGATCTCGCGCAATGGGGCGTCACCGATCCCGCGGCGCTGTCGTTCCTCGATCCGCCGCCGCAGCCGGCCTGGAAGGAAGCCAAGAGCCTGCTCACCGAGCTCAACGCCGTCGATGGCGACGGCCGCATCACCGCGGAGGGCAAAAGCCTGCGCGCGCTGGCGCTGCCGCCGCGGCTGGCGCGCATGATCGTGGATTCGCATCGTGCAGGCAGCGGCGAGGCCGCGGCCGAGATCGCGGCGATCATCACCGAGCGTGGGCTCGGCGGCGACAGCGTCGATCTCGAGCACAGGCGCGACCAGTTTCGCCGCGATCGCTCGCCGCGCGCGGTGAGCGCGCGCGACCTGGCGCGGCGCTGGGCCTCGCAGGTGGCGGCCTCGGAGACGGCGGGGCAGCAGGAGGATCTCTCCACCGGCCTGATGCTCGCCTATGCGTTCCCGGACCGCGTCGCGCGCAACCGCGGCAATGGCAGTTTCGTGCTGGCCAATGGCCGCGGCGCGTCCGTCGAGCAGACCTCCTCGCTCGCCCGCGCGCCCTACATCGCGATCGGCGAAATGACGGGAACGGCGGCGAGCGGACGCATCCTGCTCGCCGCGCAAATTACGCAGGACGAGATCGAGCGGCATTTCGCCGAGCATATCGAGAGTGCCGACGAGATCTCGTTCGATCGTGGTGCCATGGCATTGCGGGCGCGGCGCAAGCGCGCGCTGCATGCGATCACGCTCTCCGAGGCGACGCTTGCCGTGTCGCCCTCGGAGGAAACGGCGCGCATCTTCGCGGATGGCCTGATCGCCGCGGGCCTCGACCGGCTGCCCTGGTCGAAGGCGGCCAAGCAGTGGCGCGACCGCGTGATGTTCCTGCGCAAGGCCGAGGGCGACAGCTGGCCGGATCTCTCCGATGACGGACTAATCGCGCGCCGCGACGACTGGCTGGTGCCCGCGCTCTACGACAAGATCGCGCTGAAGGACATCTCCGCCGGCGATCTCTCCGATGCGCTGATGGCGCTGCTGCCGTGGGAGATGCGCGCGCGCCTCGACCGCGAGGCGCCGACGCATTTCGAGGCGCCAACCGGCACCATGCTGGCGATCGACTACGAAGCCGAGCAGGGGCCAACCATCGCGGTGCGGCTGCAGGAATTGTTCGGCCTCAACACCCATCCGTCGATTGCTGCCGGCAAGGTGCCGCTGGTGCTGGAATTGCTGTCGCCGGCGCAGCGCCCGGTGCAGGTGACGCGCGATCTCCCCGGCTTCTGGCGCGGCAGCTACAGCGCGGTACGCTCAGACCTGCGCGGCCGCTATCCGCGCCATCCCTGGCCGGACGATCCCGCCAGTGCGCTGCCGACCCGGCGGGCAAAGCCGCGCGGGACGTGACTCCCTCGCCTCGCTCTTGCGGGGAGAGGTTCAAGCGACCGCATTAACCGTCCGCTCATCCTTTTCGGCAAAATGACACGAGCCCCGGCGTGCCTTCGCTCGCGGACAGGCGCGCCGCGTGGTGAAATCGAGCTTTCGGCTCGGAAGTGGTGTGATGCGTAACATAGTGATCTTCGCGGCCGTCATGATCGGTCTCGGCACCTTCATGGCCCAGATGGCGGACAAGATGAGCTCCGCCTCCGCCACCTCGGTGCCGCGCACGACGGTGGCAGTCGCCTCCACCGCGCCCGCCGGCGGCCGCAGCCTGGCCATTTCCCGCGACGGTCGCGGTCATTTCCAGGCCGAGGGCCGGATCGAGGGCCAGCGTATCGGCTTCATGGTCGACACCGGCGCCTCCGTCGTTGCGCTTAACGAGACCTCGGCCGCACGCTTTGGCCTGCGTCCTTCGCGCAGCGAGTACAACGCCACCGTCTCGACCGCCAACGGCACCATCAAGGCCGCGCGCACCCGCATCGCCATGCTGGAGGTCGGCGGCCTCGTCGTGCGTGACGTCGATGCCATGGTGCTGCCGGACGCCGCGCTGTCGGAGAACCTGCTCGGCCTCTCCTTCCTGTCCCGCCTGAAGCGCTTCGAATACGCCAACGGCCAGATGGTGCTCGAGCAGTAGGCGCGGCCCGCGCAATCGCGCGAGCGTCCATTTCAAGAACATATCTTTGCTTTCGCCGCCCGCGCGGTAACGTTTCTTCGTTACCAAACTGCCGCAATTATCGGCCATAAGCCTTCATTCCCGCCTTCCGCTGCGGCCCGGCATTCGCTAAGGCTGCAGCAAATCCTGCCCCCCTTTTCACGAGACTGTCTCAATGTTCCCGAAGCCGAAATCCGTATTGTTGCCCAACACCTATGCTTTCGAATCCGAGCCGATGGTGAAGCCGACGGGCTTTCGCGAGTATGACGCGCGCTGGTTGTTCCAAAAGGAAATCAACCTGATGGGTGTGCAGGCGCTCGGCATGGGGCTGGGCGCGTTGATCGCCGAGCTCGGCGTCAAGCAGGAGATCGTCACTGGCCACGATTTCCGCGGCTATTCGGCCTCGATCAAATACGCGCTGATCTCCGGCCTGATGGCCGGCGGCTGCAAGGTGCACGACATCGGGCTTGCGGTGACGCCGATGGCCTATTTCGCGCAGTTCGATCTCGACGTGCCCTGCGTCGCCATGGTGACGGCCTCGCATAACGACAATGGCTGGACCGGCGTGAAGATGGGCGCCAACCGCCCGCTGACCTTCGGTCCCGACGAGATGACGCGGCTGAAAGAGATCGTGCTCAATGCCGAGTTCAAGAATAAGGCCGGCGGCTCCTATCAATTCCACGAGAATTATCCGGCGCGTTACATCGCCGACCTCACCTCTCGTCCGAAGCTGACGCGCAAGCTGAAGGTCGTCGCTGCCTGCGGCAACGGCACCGCCGGCGCGTTCGCGCCGCAGGTGCTGGAGGCGATCGGCTGCGAGGTGATCCCGCTCGATACCGAGCTCGATCACACCTTCCCGAAATACAATCCGAACCCCGAGGACATGGAGATGCTGCACGCGATCCGCGACGCGGTACTGCACCACAAGGCCGATGTCGGTCTCGGCTTCGACGGCGACGGCGACCGCTGCGGCGTCGTCGACAACACCGGCGAGGAGATCTTTGCCGACAAGGTCGGCGTGATGCTGGCGCGCGACATGTCGGCGATCCACAAGGAGGCGCAGTTCGTCGTCGACGTGAAGTCGACCGGCCTGTTCGTCACTGATCCCGTGCTGCAGAAGCAGGGCGCGAAGGTCGCCTATTGGAAGACCGGTCATTCCTACATGAAGCGCCGCACCAACGAGATGGGCGCGCTGGCGGGCTTCGAGAAGTCGGGTCACTTCTTCTTCAACAAGCCGTTCGGCCGCGGCTATGACGACGGCCTGGTCTCGGCGATCGCGATCTGCGACATGCTCGACCGCGCGCCCGGCAAGTCGATGGCCGACCTGAAGAACGCGCTGCCGAAGACCTGGTCGTCGCCGACCATGTCGCCGCACTGTGCCGACGAGGTCAAATACGGCGTCATCGACAAGGTGGTGAAGCACTTCGAAGGCTTGCAGGCGAAGGGCGCCAAGATCGGCGGCCAATCGATCCGCGATCTCGTCACCGTCAACGGCGTGCGCGTCACGGTCGAAGACGGCAGCTGGGGCCTGATGCGCGCCTCCTCCAACAAGCCCGAGCTCGTCGTCGTGGTCGAGAGCCCGGTCTCGGAGCAGCGCATGCACGACATGTTTGAGATGGTGAACAGCGTGCTGCGCACCCATCCCGAGGTCGGCGAGTACAATCAGAAGATCTAAGGGGCGTCAGGGGAGCACAACACGCGCCGTAAATCTCCGCTGTCATGCCCCGGCTTGGCCGGGGCATCCAGTACGCCGCAGCTTCTCCGTATCCAATCGCCTTCTCTCTGGACTACTGGATCGCCCGGTCAAGCCGGGCGATGACAGCGTCTGTGTGGCGCGACCTAAGCCGCCACCACCGCCGGGATCGGCAGCGCGGTGACCGACTTGATCTTCTCCATCGCGAAGCGCGAGGTGACGTTCTTCAGTGGCACGGCGCTGATCAGCTTCTTGTAGAACACGTCATAGGCCTGCATGTCCGCCACCACGACGCGCAGCATGTAGTCGACGTCGCCGGCCATGCGATAGAACTCCATCACCTCCGGCATGGCGCTGACGGCTTCGGCGAACCGCTTCAGCCAGGCGTCGGAATGGTCGGAGCTCTCCACCGAGACGAACACGGAGATGCCGAGCCCGATCTTGTTCTGGTCGACGAGGGCGACGCGCTTGATGATCACGCCATCGGCCTCCAGCCGCTGGATGCGCTTCCAGCAGGGGGTCGAGGACAGGCCGACGCGATCGCCGATCTCGGCGACGGAGAGGGAGGCATCCTCCTGGAGGACCATCAGGATCTTGCGGTCGATGGCATCGAGGCGGCGGCTGGTCTCGGGAATCTGGACGGCAAGGTCGGTCATTTGAAGAACTTTGTTCCATTTCAGGGGCAGATTTCCCTGATATAGAGAAAATCATTCTATAGCAAGTCTATAATGTTGGCGCCCGGCCCGGCATCGCCGCCGCCTGCTCGCTCAAAAACTCTTCAACTTCAACGCGTTGTGGTGCGGCTAGGCCACCGCCATGGCGAGTGCATTTCAGCGCCGCGGCGGCCGCGGCGAATTGCAGCGCCTCCCGCGCCCCTTCGCCCTCGGCGAGGCGAAGTGTGAAGGCGCCATGGAAGACGTCACCGGCGCCGAGCGTATCGACCGCCTGGATCGGGAAGGCTGGTGTCTGCTCCAGCTCGCCCACTTCGTTCAGCCAGATCGTGCCGAGGGGACCGCGGGTGGCGGCGAGGAAGGCCGGCGTCAGCCCGGCCAGGCGCTTCAAGGCCTCGCCGTCGTCGGCGATGCCGGCGGTCTCCTGCACCTGTTCGCTGGCGAACAGCAAATGCGAGGCTGTCGTGAGCAGGCCGTCCTGCAACGACATCGCGCGGTCGACGCCGACGATGACGGGAATGCCGCGCCGGCGCGCCTCAGTGCAGAGCGAGGTCGCGAACGAAGCACTGCGGCTTTCGACGAGGACCACGCGGCAATCGGTGAGCAATTCGTCCGCGTCCGGCAACTTTACGGTCCATAAGGCCGGATCACGATAGATGGTGAGGGTCCGCTCGCCGGAGGGCTCGATCATGATCGCCGAGACCGGCGTTGTCAGACCTGGCATGCGTACGATGTGCGTGGTTTCGATGCCCTCCTGCGCCATCCGTTCGAGAATGAAGCTGCTCGACGTCTCGCCGGCATCGCCCATCGGTCCGGCGAACGCGACGCGGCCGCCGAGGCGGGCGATGGCGATCGCGGCATTGAGTGCGTTGCCGCCGCAGATCTCCGCAAGGTGGCTCGCGTTGGCCTTGCTGCCGCGTTCGGGCACGGCCTCGACGCGAAAGGTGAGGTCGCGCACGGGAATGCCGATGCAGAGGATGCGCGGCGCGAGTCCCGTTGCGGTCATCGGCGCTCTCAGCTCAAGCGCCGCTCTTGTCGTGCACCCAGCGGCCGAGCAGATGATGGGCGATCGCGAACGGATGCGGGCCGGCGAGCCCGTCCGGATGCGTCCGCGTCAGCATCAAGGCGGCCTCCTCGCGCGTGAACCAGCGCGCGTCTTCCAGCTCCATGCGATCGACGACGATGTCCTCGTTCAGCGCCCGCGCGCTGCAGCCGATCATCAGCGACGACGGATAGGGCCAGGGCTGGGTCATGTAATACTGCACGTCGGTGCAGCGGATCCCGGACTCTTCCAGGATCTCGCGGCGCACCGCGTCTTCGATGGTCTCGGCCGCCTCGACGAAGCCGGCGAGGCAGGAATACATGCCGGGCGGAAATTGCTTCTGGCGGCCGAGCAGGCACTTGTCGCCGGAGGCGACCAGCATGATCACGACGGGATCCGTGCGCGGAAAATGCTCGGCCTTGCAGGCGGGACAGTCGCGCTTCCAGCCGCCTTCCTTCATGCTGGTGCGTGCGCCGCAATTGGCGCAATAGCCGTGGCGCTGATGCCAGCCCACCATCGATTTCGCCATCGCGATCGCCGACAGCTCCTGCGGCGGGACTGCACCCTGCATCGCCATGCCGCGCAGCTCGGTCACGGTGTAGTCGTCGCGGCCGACCAGCTTCTCGGCCGCCGCCTGCGACATTCCCATGCCGAACATCGCCGCGCCATCGCGCAGCCCCAAGAAGACCGTGCCGGGATTGGCGCCGCATTTCAGCGCCTCGTCGATTCCCAGCAGCGCCCGAACCCTCTCGCCCTCGCGCTTCACCAGAAGCGAGTCGCGATAGACGACATAGGCGCGCGATGACGGTTTCTGCTCCATCGCGAACAGCTTCTCGTCGTCGCGGCGCAGATGCGCGGCGCGGTCGAGGACGTTGGTGACGAAGGCCGGCTGTCCCAGCGGAAACGCGTTGAATGCTGACATTATTATTCTTTCAACCCAACCAGATCTTGCGGCGGAGCGCGCTGATGAAATTCTGCACTTCAGTGGCGTCGTGCGCCAGCGGCGGCATCACGCCCCACACCGGCCGCGGCCAGGCCGCATCACTGGTCCGGCGCGCGATGACGTGAACGTGAAGCTGCGGCACGAGGTTGCCGAGCGCGGCGATGTTGAGCTTGTCGCATTTGGTGATGTCCTTCAGCGCGCGCGAGACGCGGGAGATCTCGGTCATCAGCTGCGCCTGCTGCACCTCGTCGAGATCGATGATCTCGACCGCGTCAGGCCGCCGCGGCACCAGCAGTAGCCAGGGATAATGCGCGTCCTTGATGACCAGCACCTTCGACAGCGGCAAATCGCCGATGTCGATGGTGTCCTCTTTCAGGCGGGAGTGCAGCGACCAGGCGGGTTCGGGCATATGTGTTTCCGGATAGCCGGGGGGCGGGCGTGTTGGGGCCGACCATACGATACGCGGTTAGCGAGGGAAAGGTTGGGGCTCCGCAGGGGCCTCATGCACCGTTGTCGTCCCGGCGAAGGCCGGGACCCATAACCACAGGAAGAAGTTTGGCGAAAGCCGGCAGTAAAGAGTCGTCCCGCGGTGCGACCAACTGCGCCTATCGATAGATCTCGCGGTATGGGTCCCGGCCTTCGCCGGGACGACAGCGAATTTGTGGCGTCTTCCTACGCCTCCGCAATCACCCGCGCATTGGCGCGGATCGACGCCTCGCTCACATGAATCCCAAGGCCGGGGCCGTCGGGCACCACGACATGGCCGGCGCGGTTGGCGATGCGCTCCTCCAGCACGTCCTCGGTCAGCACGTGATGCGGCATGTAGAACTCGCAGCCGAGCGAGATGCCCGGCGTCGCCGCGATCAGCTGCGTGCCGGCGGCGAGCCCAATGCCGCCCTCCCACAGCGTGCCGCCATAGCCGGGCAGGCCGGCGATGTCGGCGATTGCCATGATCGCCTGCGCCTCGAACAGGCCGCCGGCCTTCATCAGCTTGATCGACACGGCGTCGGCTGCCTCGCGGCGCACCACCTCCATCATGTCGCGGCGATCGAAACAGCTTTCGTCGGCCAGCACCGGCGTTTCCAGCGCCGCGGTGAGCTGTGCCATCACGTCCAGATATTTGCGCGGCACCGGTTGCTCGATGAAGGTCGGCGCAAACTCTTCGACATCGCGCAAAATCTTGATAGCGCCGAACGGCGCCAGGGCCTGGTTGTAGTCGACGCGCAAATCGACCTTGCCGCCGAATTCTTTCCGGATCGCCGCGAGGTGGTCGAGGTCCTCGCGATGCGGCTTCACGCCGGTCTTGACCTTGTAGATGAAATTGCCGTCCGGCACCATGTATCGCATGCGTTCGAGATCGGCGGCGAAATCCGGATCGGCGATCGAGAAAGAGAGCGGGATGGTGTCACGCACGCGGCCGCCGAGGAGGTCGGCGACCGACAAGCCGGACGACTTGCCGACGATGTCGAGCAGCGCCATCTCGATGGCGACCTTGGCCTCGGCATGTCCGACCAGCGCACGGTCGAGCTCCGCCATCAGCGCGCGGATACGGCGCACCGGCTTGCCGAGCACGATCGGCCTTAAGTAAATGTCGAGCGCCGAGTACGCCGCTTCCGGCGTTCCCGTAAACACCTCCCACGGCGCTGCCTCGCCCCAGCCGATCACGCCGTCACTGGAGGTGAGCTCGATCAGCACGCGCTTCACCGTGCCCTTGACGTTGCCGACGCCCTGCAGGCGCGCCATCTTGATCGGGCTCTCGATCAGGAACAGCCTGAGACGTTCGATGGTCGCTTCGGTCATGTCAGGCCTCCATTGACGTGCCAGACCTGGCCGGTGACGTAGGACGCCTTCGGTGATGCCAGGAAGGCGATGATCTCGGCGACTTCCTCCGGCCGCCCGCGGCGGCGCATCGGGATCAGCGCCTCGGTCGCAGCGATCTGCTCGGGCGACAGCCGGCTCTCGCTCGGCTTGTCCTTGACGATGAGGCCCGGCGCCACCGCGTTGACGGTGATGCCATCTTTCGCGAGCTCGATCGCAGTCAGCCGCACCAGCGCTTCCAGCGCCGAGCGGCTTGCGGCGGTCGCGGCGAACGGCGCGAACTCGGGCCGGATCGCATGCGCGACGAATGAGGAGACTGCCACGATCCGTGCGCCTCGTCCTGCACGCAGCAACGGCAGCGCGGCCTCGACCATTCGCGTGAACGCCAGCGCGGATTCGTCCATCGCCTGTCGAAATTGATCCGCGGGCGTGCCGATCGCGCTGCCGCGGCGGGCGTGGCCACCGACCAGGATCAATCCATCGAGCCGGCCAAAGGCGGCTTGCGCGGCGGCGACGGCATCGGTGGCCGCGGCCTCCTCGGCAAGATCGCCGAGACACTTTGCGTTGACAGCGCCCTTCGCTTCGGCGTCCGCCGCGGTGGCGTCGAGGCCTTCTGCATTCGCGCGTGTGTGCAGAACGAGCCCAACACCAGGCGCGGCGAGCAGCTTTGCGGTGGCGCGGCCGATGCCGCTGGCGGCACCGGTGACGAGATAGACGCGTTCGATATCAGGCATCATGGTGTCGCGTTGGCCGGCGGCAGTGCGCCGGTGCGGTGGAAATGGCTGAGGAAGGCGCGCGTCGCGCTTTCCTTGGGATTGTCGATCACCTGCCGCGCCGGGCCCTCCTCGACCACGATGCCGTCGCGCATGAAGATGAGGCGGTCGGCGACCTCGCGGGCAAAGGCGATTTCATGGGTCACGATCACCATGGTCATGCCTTCCGATGCCAGCCGCTGCATCACGCTCAAGACCTCGCCGACGAGTTCAGGATCGAGTGCCGAGGTGGCCTCGTCGAACAGCATGACGTCAGGCTCCATCGCGAGCGCACGTGCAATCGCGACGCGCTGCTTCTGCCCGCCGGAGAGCGTCGCCGGATATTGATCGGCCTTCTCTGCAAGCCCGACCTTGGCGAGCTGCGCACGCGCGAGTTTCTCGGCGTCCGCCTTGGCCATCCGCCGCACCGTAACCGGCCCCTCCATCACGTTCTGGAGCGTGGTCATGTGCGGGAACAGATTAAAGTGCTGGAACACCATGCCGGTGGTGGCGCGGAATCTTGCCAGCGTCGTCACGTCGGGCAGCTTCGAACCGTCGCCAAATGAAAAGCGAGTGTCCCCGACGCGGACGCTGCCGCCGTCGGGCACGACCAGGAGATTGATGCAGCGGAGCAGCGTCGATTTGCCGGAGCCGGACGGGCCGATCAGCGCGACCACGCCGCCCTTGGCGACATCGAGATTGATGTTCTTCAGGACCTCGTTGCTGCCAAAGCTCTTGCGCAGGCCGCGGATTTCGATTTTTGAGGTGTTATTGGGCGTCTCGCTCATTCACTCACCGCCAATCGCTTCTCGCCACGCCGGACGAGGATGGTCAGGGGAATCAGGATCGCCGCATAGGCGACCGCGACGGCGGTGTAGGTTTCCAGCGGCCGGTAGCTGTCATGGGCGGCGACCTGGCTCTGATAGACGAGGTCGGGCACGGCCAGCACCGAGACCAGCGAGGTGTTCTTGAACTGGATGATCGACTGGTTCATCAGCGCCGGGATCATGCGCTTGATCGCCTGCGGCAGCACGATGCGGCGCATGCTCTGGATCGGCGTCATGCCGAGCGCGGCGCCGGCTTCGGACTGGCCGCTGTCGATCGAGACGATGCCGCCGCGGATGATCTCCGAATAGAACGAGCCGCCATAGAGCGAGAGCGCCAGCGCCGAGGCGGTGATCGGCGTCATCTCGACGCCGGCGAGGATCGGCAGCGCGTAATAGAACCAGATCAGCTGGACCAGGATCGGCGTGCAGCGGAACGCCTCGATGAAGGCGAGCGCGGCAAGACGCAGCGCCCTGAAGCGCGACAGGCTGCCGAACGCACCAAGCAGGCCGAACAGCAGCCCGCAGACGACGATGACCACGGTGAAGCCGACGGTGACGCCGAGCCCGTTGAGAAAGAGCCAGCGATAGCCCCAGAGGATGCCGAAGTCCCACTGATACATGCGTGCTTTCTTGCTTCACCTCTCCCGCTTGCGGGAGAGGTCGTGTCGCATCGAAGATGCGGCACGGGTGAGGGTTCTTTCCTCTAGGGGAATCCTGTCAGCCGAGACACCCTCTCCCCAGCCCTCTCCCGCAAGCGGGAGAGGGGGGCAGCGAGATCGCCGATGCAGCGGCGCCCAATCATACCCTACAGCGACACGCCCGGCGGAATGTCCGCCTCGGTCACGCCCACCAGCTCCATGTTGGTGATGATCGCGTTGCGGATGAAGCCGAGGCCTTTGTTGAAGTCGATCCAGGTGTTGACGTAATCGCGCCAGGTCTTGTCGGTCTCGCGGCGGAAGCCGGCATTGGACGTGGTGGCGAAGATCGGTGTCGGCAGCACGAGCTGGCCGAGCGAGGGGTTCTTCTTCAGTACGGTCAGCGACAGCATGGTGATCAGGCACTGCGCGTCGACGCGGCCGGTCTGGAGTGCGGCGGTGGCATCGTCCGCGGTCTTCAGCCGCGTGATCTGCGCCTTCGGCGTCAGGCGGCTGACGACCTGGTCGTGCGAGGAGCCCTGGTCGACCGCGATCTTGATGTCGGGCGAGTTCAGCTCGGCCCAGCTTTTCGGCTTGAAGTCCTTCTTGCAGAGGATGGCGAAGGCGTTGTTGAAGACCGGCACCGAGAAGTCCACCACCAGCGCGCGCTTCGGGGTCGGATTGAGGCCGAAAAAGATATCGATCTTGTTGGCCTGCAGATCGAGCACCGAATTGCCCCAGGTGGTTTCGGTGATCTCGAGCTCGGCCTCCATGTCGTCGGCCAGCCCCTTGGCGATGTCGATGTAAAAACCCTTCCACTGGCCGGAGGCGAGGTCCTTCATGTAGTAGGGCGCGCCGCCGCCGACCGCGCCGATCCGCATCTTCTTGGTCCGGCGGATGCGGGCGAAGGTCGATTCGTTCGGATCTGCCGCCTGGGCCACGGCCGGGGAGGCCAGTGCCCCCGCGGCCGCTGCACCAATGGCGCCAAGTCCGACAATCGATGCAACATCACGACGTGTAACCATTGGGAAATCGCTTTTCTGGTTGGATTTTTCTGGTTGGATGGAGTTCCGCCAAGCGTTCTTAGCAAGGTGGTCCCAGCAGCGAAAGCACAGCCTATCGGCTGGGCAGATCGGGGATTGCCCGGATGCTGGGCAAACTCAACCGGTTCAAGCCGATACCCGCTTGCTTTCCGCTCCCTTTGGCCCCAAATAGGGACCGGGAGATTGGCGGTGGACGAGCCACTCGCCAACCGGGTCAGGTCCGGAAGGAAGCAGCCCTAACGAGGTCTGGATCGGGTCGCTCGTCAGTCTCCTACCTGTTTTTCCGAGCGAATTGCGCCGGCGGGCCTGCCGCTGGCGCGCTCCTTTCCGCAAAAGCCGGCCGAGAGAGATTTCATTGCGGATCGACCGATGACCGACGCTGGCGCCCCTCCCAATCCCGACAGCGTCAGCCAGGCTGGCTTCGCACTCGGCGCCGAGCCGGGCACGCCCTACCGGGTGCTGGCGCGCAAATACCGCCCTTCCTCTTTCGATGATCTGATCGGCCAGGAGGCCGTGGTCCGCACCGTCTCCAACGCGTTCGAGACCGGGCGCATCCCGCAGGCCTGGATCCTCACCGGCGTCCGCGGGGTCGGCAAGACCACCACTGCGCGTATCCTAGCACGTGCGCTCAACTATGAGGTGCCGGATGGTTCGGTGAAGGGCCCGACCATCCATATGCCGGCGCTGGGGGTGCACTGCCAGGCGATCATGGAAAGCCGGCACATGGACGTGCTGGAGATGGACGCGGCGTCGCATACCGGCGTCGACGACGTCCGCCAGATCAACGACAGCGTGCGTTATGCCCCCGCCAGCGCCCGCTACAAGGTCTACATCATCGACGAAGTCCACATGCTGTCGACGGCGGCGTTCAACGCCTTCCTGAAGACGCTGGAGGAGCCGCCGGAGCACGCCAAGTTCGTGTTCGCCACGACGGAGATTCGTAAGGTTCCAGTCACGGTGCTGTCGCGCTGCCAGCGCTTTGACCTGCGCCGGGTCGAGGCCGATGTGCTGATGAAGCACCTCGCCAACATCGCGGCGAAGGAGAGCGTCGAGATCGAGCCGGAGGCGCTCGGCATCATCGCGCGTGCCGCCGAAGGCTCGGTGCGCGATTCGCTGTCGCTGCTCGACCAGGCGATCGCGCATGCGGCGGGGCAGGTGAAGGCCGATGCCGTCAGGCAGATGCTGGGCCTCGCTGATCGCACCCGCGTCATCGATCTCTTCGATTCGCTGGCGCGCGGCGACATCGCGGCCGCTTTCAAGGAGTTCCGCGACCAGTACGACGTCGGCGCCGATCCTATCGTCGTGCTCTCGGACCTCGCCGAATTCGTCAATTTCGTCACCCGTGTGAAGATCGTTCCGGCGACCGCCGACAACGTCGCCTATGGCGAGACCGAGCGGGTCCGCGCGCGAGACTTCGCCTCGAAGATCTCGATGCGCGTGCTGTCGCGGATGTGGCAGATGCTGCTCAAGGGCATCACCGAGGTGCAGGCCGCGACGCGTCCCGCCGCGGCCGCCGAAATGGTGCTGGTGCGCATCGCCTATGTCGCCGACCTGCCGACGCCCGACGAAGCGATCCGGATGCTGGAGCAGAACGGCGGCGGCTCGCCGGTCGTGAGCGGCGGCAGTGCCGCGCGCAGCGCGCCTTCGGCGCCGGTCGCTTCCGTGGCCCCGGTTCGCATGCCGACATCCTCGCCGTCCTCGTTCGGCGGTGGCGCTGCCCGGCCGCAGATGGCGGCGCCCGCGCCCGATCCGCAAGGCGCAGCGCCGCTGCTACGCGTCACCAGCTTCACCCAGCTCGTCGCGCTGGCGGGGCAGAAGCGCGACCTCCTGACCAAGGGCGCGCTTGAAGGCGACATGCGCCTCGTCCGTTTCGAGGAGGGCCGGCTGGAAGTCGCGCTCGAGCCCAACGCTTCCAAGACCATGATCTCCGAGCTCGCGAAGAAATTCGAGCTGTGGACCGGGCGCCGCTGGACCGTGATCGTCTCCAACGAGCAGGGCCAGCCGACGCTGCGCTCGGTGAACCAGGCCGCGAAGCAGGAGCATGCGCGCACCGCCGAGGCCGACCCGCGCGTGCAGGAGGTGCTGTCGCGTTTCCCCGGTGCGAAGGTCGTCGAGGTCCGCAGGCTTGCCCCCGAGACGCCGGAAACCAATATTAATTCGGACTATGGTAGTGACGATCCGCTAGAGGGTTCCGATGGCGACGATCTCTAGCGCATGATCCGGACCCGAAGGGCCGCGTAGCGAAAAGTGCGAAGCGGTTTTCCGATAAGATCATGCGCAAACACTATGCTAAGGCGCGATGATGATTCATAGCGCCTTAGTCTCTTTCAAGGACACGCGAGCTATGGCTGATTTTCTCGGCATGATGAAGCAGGCGGCACAGCTGCAATCCAAGATGCAGGAGATGCAGGACCAGCTTGCCAACGTCGAGGTCGAAGGCATCTCCGGCGGCGGCCTCGTCACCGTGCGCATGACCGCAAAGATGGACGTAAAGGGCATCAAGATCGATCCCTCGCTGATGAAGGCGGAAGAGCGCGAGGTGCTGGAAGACCTGCTCGTCACCGCCTTCGGTGATGCCCGCCGCAAGGCGGAGACTGCGATGCAGGAGAAGATGCAGGCCCTCACCGGCGGGCTCGGCCTGCCGCCGGGGTTGTTCGGCCAGTAAGATGGGCGCCGTTGCAGGACCTGAAATCGAGCGGCTGGTCCAGCTGCTCGCGCGGCTGCCGGGCCTCGGCCCGCGCTCGGCGCGACGCGCGGCGCTGCATCTGATCAAGAAGCGCGAGGCGCTGATGATGCCGTTGTCCTCGGCATTGCAGGTCGCGCTCGACAAGGTCGAGGTGTGCAAGACCTGCGGCAACATCGACACGCAAAATCCCTGCACCGTCTGCACCGATCCGAAGCGCGATCCCTCCATCATCGTCGTCGTCGCCGACGTCGCCGACCTCTGGGCGCTGGAGCGCGCCAATGCCACCCAGGGGCGCTATCACGTGCTCGGCGCGACATTGTCGCCGCTCGACGGCGTCGGCCCGCAGGACCTCACCATCGACGCGCTGGTGGCGCGCGCGCATGATTCGCAGGTGCAGGAGATCATCCTGGCGCTGAATGCGACGGTGGACGGCCAGACCACCGCGCATTACATCACCGACCTGCTTCAGGACGCCAATGTGAAGGTGACGCGGCTCGCCCATGGCGTGCCTGTCGGCGGCGAGCTTGATTATCTCGATGAAGGTACGCTATCGGCTGCGATGCGGCAGCGCACCCTGTTCTAGCCATCCAGACTTTATGGAACGGACGACATGACGAAACTTTTCGCCACACGATTGGCTTTGGTCGCGACGATGATGGTGCTGGTGAGCCCGGCCATCTCCGCGCAGCAGGGCGACGAGACGCCGCCGCCGTCCAAGCCCGGCAAGCCGATCAACACCGGCGACGTGCTCTCCGGCGAACTGAATGCGATGAAAGTGCGCGATGCCAAGAACGGCAAGCGCGTCGCGACTTATCAGATCACCTCCGAGCCGCGCCGCCTGCCGCCGCCGAACGGGCTGTGCAACCTCGAGACCGGCCCCGAAACCTTCCAGCTCGTCACCTCCAGCGATGCGCAGGCCGCGCAGCTGAAATCGTTCGTCGGCAAGGAGATCTCGGTCAAGGTCGACGAGATCGCCTGCGCCAGCGATGCCGGTCAGATGAGCGAGGCCGTGATCACGAAGTGGAGTTTGATCAAAAAGCAGTAGGGGGCGGCCGCGACGCCTTCTCCGTCGTCATTGCGAGGAGCCCGCGACAAAATTGCGAAGCAATTTTGCGCTGGTGCGACGAAGCAATCCAGACTGTCTCCGCAGCGGCAGTCTGGATTGCTTCGCGGAGCCTGTCATCGGGCCGCGCTTCGCGCGGACCCGTTGGCTCGCAATGACGAAGGCGAGGTGCCGTAGGGTGGGCAAAGGCGCAAAGCGCCGTGCCCACCATCTTTCGTCGATCGCGCTGAAGGTTGGTGGGCACGCTTCGCTTTGCCCACCCTACGGCATCGCGGGCGTGGCGCTCGCGGTGTCAAACCCGCACCGGCCCCAACGTCTCGAAATGCCCGCGCTTCTGCAGCCAGGCCAGCAGCACCAGGCTCGGGATCGCCACCAGCACGCAGATCACGAAGAACAGCGCCCAGCCGGTCGTATCAGCCACGAAGCCGGCACCTGATGACAGATACGTTCGTCCCACCGCGGCAAGCGCGGTGAGCAACGCGTATTGCGTCGCCGTGTGCAGCGGGTTCCTGCACAGGGCGGAGAGATAGGCGACGAAGATCACGGTGCCGATGGCGCTGGTGAAGTTCTCGGCCGTGATGGCGAAGGCGAGCGCCCATTGGCTGGTGCCGACGAACGCCAGCCAGGAGAACGAAAGGTTGGCGAGCGCCTGTACGACGCCACCGATCCAGAGGCTGGTCGCCAGCGAATAACGCCGCGCGACAAAACCGCCGGCAAAGCCGCCGATCAGCGTCGCGGCGAGCCCGACGCCCTTCACGATCGCAGCATAATCGTTGCGCGAGAAGCCGAGGTCGATCACGAACGGCGCCGTCATCGTGCCGGAGAAAGCATCGGTGAACTTGAACAGCACCACGAAAGCCAGCGCGGCGAGCGCGTCCTTGCGGGAGAGGAATTCGGCGAAGGCGCCGATCGCGGCCTGAACCACGCGATGGAAGGCCGGCTCTGCGTGCGTCGCCGCTTCTGCCTTTGTCGATTGCTCGGGCTCGGTTGCGACGAGCGCCGTGACCGTCCCGATCAGCACCATCGCGGCCATCACCACATAGCCCCACATCCAGGCCGAGTGTCGCGTAATGCCGGTGCCCTCGAAGCCGGAGACGATGAACAGCGCGCCCGCGGTCGAGACCAGCATGCCGATGCGATAGGCGGCGACATAAGCGGCCATGCCGGCCGCCTGCTCGCTCTCCGGGAGGCTCTCGACGCGGAAGGCATCGACCACGATGTCCTGGGTCGAGGACGTGGTCGCGACCAGCAGCGCGCCGACCGCGACGTAGAACGGCGAGCGCGCGGGATCGGTCATCGCCAGCAGCAGGATGGCGATGATCAGCAGCAGCTGCGAGAACAAAAGCCAGCCGCGCCGGCGCCCGAAGGCGCGGGTGAACAGCGGCACATGCATCGCATCCACCAGTGGCGCCCACAAAAATTTCAGCGTGTAGGGCGTGCCGACCAGCGCAAACAGCCCGATGGTCTTGAGATCGACACCGACCTCCCGCATCCACACCAGCAACGTCGAGCCCGACAACGCCAGCGGCAGGCCGGAGGAGAAGCCGAGGAACAGCACGATCAGCACCCGCGGTTGCAGGTACACGGCAAGGCTGTCACGCCAGGAGGCGGCGGGAGCGCCGGCGGAGGAGGTCGCGTCGGGTGCGGTCATGGGGAGGTGTTAGCAGATTCTGGGAGAAAAGACTCTGCTAGCCGGTTAGACGGAAGCCCTCACGGCTTCCCTCGGTGTCATCGTCCGCCTTGTGCGCAATTGCGCACTGGGGCGGACGATCCAGTACTCCGCAGCGTTTCGACTCAACAATGACTGCCGCGGCGTACTGGATGCCCCGCCTGCGCGGGCCATGACAGTGTGCCTCAAGTCACTCCCCCGCCTGGAGCTTCCTCGGAAACAGCTCCGGCGCACCGGTGGCCACCAAATGTGGGCCTTCGGGCGCATCCGCCTTGCTGAAATCGAGCTCCTCGATTCGCCCGGCGCGTTTCTCGATCTTGTCGGCGGAGATCAGCACCTGCCGCACGTCCTCGTTGACGTCGGCAAAATGCTTTTGCAGCTTCAGCACGCGGTCGCGCAGGCGGCCCAAATCGTCGCCGAGCTTGATCACCTCGGTTCGGATCTGGTCGGCGGCATCGCGCATGCGCGCGTCCTTCATGATCTGCTGCATGACTTGGATCGCGAGCATCAGCAGCGAGGGCGACACCAGCACGACGCGGGCGCGATAGGCCTTCTGGATCACGTCGTCGAAGCCGTCATGGATCTCGGCGTAGACCGATTCCGACGGCACGAACATCAGCGCCATTTCCTGGGTCTCGCCGGTGACGAGATATTTTTCGGCGATGTCGCTGACGTGCTTCATCACATCGCCGCGCAGCCGCTGCGTGGCGAGGCGCCGCTCCTCGTCGGTGCGGGCGTCGTGCAGCGCGGTCATCGCCTCCAGCGGAAATTTCGCATCGATGCAGAGCGGGCGCTGGTCGGGCAGGAACACGACGCAATCGGGGCGCTTGCCGGTCGAGAGCGTGAACTGGAACTCGTACGACCCCTTCGGCAGCCCGTCCTGGACGATCGCCTCCATCCGCGCCTGGCCGAAGGCGCCGCGCGATTGCTTGTTGGCGAGCACGTCGCGCAGGGTCGTGACCTGCGTGGTGAGGTCGGTGAGGTTCTTGTGCGCGCTGTCGATGATGCCGAGCCGCTCGTGCAGCGCGCGCAGGCTCTCCATGGTGTTGCGGGTCGAATGTTCCATGGACTGGCCGACGCGATGCGTCACCGAATCCAGCCGCTCGTTGACCGCCCGCGCCATCTCGGTCTGGCGGCCGGCCAGCGCCTGGGTCATGGCGTCGACCCGGCCCGAAGCCTCGCTCTGGGCCCGCAGCACCTCGCTCAGGCGCTCCTCGAGCTCGTCGGCCCGGATCGCATGCGCCATCGCGAGTTCCGCGCCGCGCCGCCCGGAGCGCGCGATCACGACGGCAATCACCACCAGCAGGATGAGGACCAGGGCGCCGAAGCCGATCAGCGCATCGATCGTGCGCACCGGCCAGTCGCCCAGCATGACAATGATCTCGTTCATGCGTCCCTTTCTACCCGATTCGCCGGCATGCGCGAACGAAGAGGGAACGTCGGTGGTTAACGACCCACTAATTTTTATGGTTAACGAAGCCTGAAGTTTTATGGTTAGCGGCGGGTTAACGAGGTTCCTCGCCGGATTGACCGCATCCGGCGCGCAGCTTAAATCGCCGCCATGGCCCTCAGAGAAATCATCATCCTGCCCGACAAGCAGCTGCGTCTGATCTCCAAGCCGATCGAGAAGGTCACGCCGGAGATCCGCAAGCTTGCCGACGACATGTTCGAGACCATGTACGACGCGCCCGGCATCGGCCTCGCGGCGATCCAGGTCGCGCAGCCGCTGCGGCTGATCACCATGGACCTCGCCAAACGCGACGAGAACGGCGAGACCAAGCACGAGCCGCGCGTCTTCATCAACCCGGAGATTCTCTCCTCCTCGGAGGAACTTTCGGTGTACGAGGAAGGCTGCCTGTCGATCCCCGAATATTACGAGGAGGTCGAGCGTCCCGCGAAGGTGCGCGTGCGCTTCACCGACCTCGACGGCAAGGTGCACGAGGAGGATGCCGAAGGCCTCTACGCCACCTGCATCCAGCACGAGATCGATCATCTCAACGGCGTCTTGTTCGTCGACTATCTGTCGAAGCTCAAGCGCGACCGCGTGATGAAGAAGTTCGAGAAGGCCGCCAAGCGCGCGGGGGAGTAGGTCTCTCCCTCACGTCGTCATGGCCGGGCTTGACCCGGCCATCCACGCCTTGCTTGCTTTATCGCCAAGTCCGTGGATGCCCGGGACAGGCCCGGGCATGACGGAGAACCAGAACTCTCACCGAACGCTGCCACATGCCCCTTCGCCTGATCTTCATGGGCACGCCCGATTTCTCCGTGCCGACGCTGCTCGAGCTGGTCGCGCATGGCCACGAGATCGCGGCGGTCTACACCCGCGCGCCGAAGCCCGGCGGCCGCCGCGGTCTGCAATTGCAGCCCACGCCGGTTGAAGAAGCTGCGCGAAAGCTCGGCGTTCCCGTGCTGACGCCGAAGACGTTGAAGGCGCCGGAGGCGCTCGACGAATTTCGCGCCTTCGATGCCGATGCCGCGGTCGTCGTCGCCTATGGCATGATCCTGCCGCAGGCCATCCTCGATGCGCCAAAACTCGGTTGCTACAATCTGCACGCTTCGCTGTTGCCGCGCTGGCGCGGCGCCGCCCCCATCAACCGCGCCATCATGGCAGGCGATGCCGAGAGCGGCGTGATGGTGATGAAGATGGACGTCGGCCTCGACACCGGCGACGTCGCCATGGCGGAACGCCTCGCGATCACCGACAGCATGACCGCGCTCGATCTGCACGATCGCCTGTCCCGGTTAGGTGCCGATTTGATGGTGCGCGCCATGGCGGCGCTCGGACGCGGCGGGCTCCAGCTCAAAAAGCAGAGCGAGGACGGCGTCACCTATGCCGCCAAGATCGATAAGGCCGAGGCGCGGATCGATTGGACGAAACCCGCACGCGCGGTGCTGCGCCACATCCACGGACTGTCGCCGTTCCCCGGCGCCTGGGCCGAGCTCGCGGACGTCAGCGAGAATGCGCGCGTCAAAATCCTGCGATGTGAATTGGCGAACGGCTCAGCTGCGCCCGGCGAGGTGCTCGACGGCCACCTTACCATCGCCTGCGGCGAGGGTGCCATCCGCATCATCGAGCTCCAGCGCGAAGGCAAGGCGAGGATGCAGGCCGCTGACTTTTTGCGTGGCGTGCCGCTGAAGGCGGGATCGAAGTTCAGCTGACGCTATCATACGCCGCGAAGGCGGGGTATCCAGTACGCCGAGGCGTCTCGGTCGAACGGAGCTGTCTCAGAGTACTGGATCATCCGCCTTCGCGGATGATGACACCACCCGGATTGAGATGCCCCGCTACAAGCTCACCATCGAATATGACGGCGCGCCGTTCTGCGGCTGGCAGGTGCAGGAGACGCTGCCCTCGGTGCAGGGCGCGCTGGAAGCTGCCGTCAAGGCGATGACCGGCGCGGACGCGCGGGTGCATGGTGCCGGCCGCACCGATGCCGGCGTGCACGCGCTCGGCCAGGTCGCGCATGTCGACATCGCAAAGCAATTTGCGCCGGATCGTTTTCGCGACGGGCTCAACGCGCATCTGCGCCCGCATCCGGTCGCGGTGCTCGAGGCCGAGATCGTCCCCGAGACCTTCGAGGCGCGCTTCTCGGCCATCAAGCGCCATTACCGCTACCGCATCATCAACACCCGCGCCAATCTTACCCTCGACGTCGGCCACGCCTGGCGCGTGCCGCGCCGGCTCGACGCCGATGCGATGCATGCGGCGGCACAACGCCTGCTCGGCAAGCACGATTTCACGACGTTCCGCGATACCGAGTGCCAGGCCAAATCACCGGAGAAGACGCTCGACCAGCTCGACGTCGCGCGCGATGGCCGCGAGATCACGATTCTCACCACGGCGCGCTCGTTCCTGCATAGCCAGGTGCGCTCGATGGTGGGCTCGCTGGTCTGGGTCGGCGAGGGACGCTGGAGCGCGGATGATCTCTCCGCAGCCCTAGCTGCCCGCAACCGTGCGGCGTGCGGCATCGTTGCGCCGCCGGAGGGATTGTATCTGGTGAAGGTGGATTACTAGCGCCTGATGCCACCTCGGGCGTCATGGCCGGGCTTGCCCCGGCCATCCACGTGCGCCAACATGCAACCATGCATGGTGGGTGGGTCTACATCCTGGCGAGCGCTCCAAATGGCATTTTGTACGTCGGCGTGACGAGCGATATTATTCGTCGTGTCTACGAGCATCGAAATGGACTCGTGCCTGGCTTCACCAAAAAGTACGGTATCAAGCTACTCGTCCATTTCGAACGCTACGAGGATATCCAAACCGCCATCCAGCGCGAGCACAACATCAAGCACTGGTCACGGACTTGGAAGTCAGGTTGATCCTCAGGGATAATCCTGAATGGAAGGATCTCTACGACACGATCGTCCAGTAAGGCGTGCCCCGGTTCTCGCCACATCGTCATGGCCGGGCTTGTCCCGGCCATCCACGATCTTTCTTGCTGGAGGCGCCGAAGAACGTGGATGCCCGGGACAAGCCGGGGCATGACGGCGGAGAATGAGGAGCCAGCGCCTCACCCAAAATACCGCGCCAAAATCCCGCGATACACCTTGGTCAGCTTCTCCAAATCCGTCACCGGCACCCGCTCGTCGATCTGGTGCATAGTCTGCCCGACCAGGCCGAACTCGATCACCGGGCAGTAGCTGGAGATGAACCGCGCATCCGACGTACCCCCGCTCGTCGACAGCTCCGGCTTGCGGCCCGTCACCTCCTCGATCGCGGAGACCGCGAGATCGGTGAACGGGCCGGGCTTGGTCACGAACACGTTGGAGTTCGAGGGCTCCCAGACGATGCGGGCGCGGACGCGGTTGCCGCAGGCCTTTGCGAGGCGCGTCTCGACCAATTCGCGCAGGCTCGCCTGGGTGTGGTTGTCGTTGTAGCGGATGTTGAATTTCGCGCGGGCCTCGCCGGGGATGACGTTGCTGGCCTTGTTGCCGACGTCGACCGAGGTGAACTCGAGATTGGAGGCCTGGAACTGGGCGCTGCCATGGTCGAGCGGCTCGTCGGAGATCGCCACGATCAGCCGCGCGATATCAGGCACCGGGTTGGAGGCGCGATGCGGATAGGCGACGTGGCCCTGCACGCCGTCGACATAGAGCGTGCCCGATTGCGAGCCGCGACGGCCGACCTTGATGGTGTCGCCGAGCGTCTCGACATTGGATGGCTCGCCCAGCACGCAATGGTCGAACTTTTCGCCGCGCTCGGCGGCCCATTTCAGCAGCTTGATCGTGCCGTTGATGGAGACGTCTTCCTCATCGCCGGTGATCAGGAACGAGATCGAGCCCGAGCCCGATCTTTGGCCGTCATCGCGCGGCTTGCCGCCATTGGCGGCGAGATGCTCCAGCACCGCCGCCACCGAGCAGGCGATGCCGCCCTTCATGTCGACCGCGCCGCGGCCGTGCAGGAAACCGTCCTTCACCTCGCCCGAGAACGCGCCGACGCTCCAGGCGCTCTCGTCGCCCGGCGGCACCACGTCGGTGTGTCCGGCAAAGGTGATGTGCGGTCCCTCGCTGCCGATCCGCGCATAGAGATTGTCGACGTCGGCGGTGCCGGGTTCGCTGAACGTCACGCGGTGACAGATGAAGCCGGCGGCGCTGAGGGCTTTTTCAAGCACCCCGAGCGCACCGGCGTCGGCCGGGGTTACCGAGGGGCAGCGGATGAGATCGCGGGCAATGGAGAGAGCATCGGTCATGCGCGTCCGATCAATCCCGCAGCAGCTCGTTGATGCTGGTCTTGGACCGCGTGCGTTCGTCGACGCGCTTGACGATGACGGCGCAGGCCGTGCTCGGACCGGGCTGGCCGTTCTTCATCGGCTTGCCGGGCAGGGCGCCGGGCACCACGACCGAATATTCAGGCACTTCGCCCATGAAGATTTCGCCGGTTTCGCGATCGACGATCTTGGTCGAGGCGCCCAGGAACACGCCCATCGCCAGCACCGCGCCCTTGCGTACGATCACGCCTTCGGCGACCTCGCTGCGCGCGCCGATGAAGCAGTCGTCCTCGATGATCACGGGCTCGGCCTGGAGCGGCTCGAGCACGCCGCCGATGCCGGCGCCGCCGGAGATGTGCACGCGCTTGCCGATCTGGGCGCAGGAGCCGACGGTGGCCCAGGTGTCGACCATGGTGCTCTCATCGACATAGGCGCCGAGATTGACGAAGGACGGCATCAGCACGACGTTCTTGGCGATGAAGGCCGAGCGGCGCACGATGGAGCCGGGGACGGCACGGAAACCGGCATCGCGAAAACGGTTCTCGCCCCAGCCTTCGAACTTCGAGGGCACCTTGTCCCACCAGGTCGCCTTGCCCGATCCGCCGGGAATGACGCCCATGTCGTTGAGGCGGAAGGAGAGCAGCACGGCCTTCTTCAGCCATTGATTGACCTTCCACTTGCCGTCGCTCCCGCGCTCGGCAACACGCGCCTCGCCCTTGTCCAGGATCTCCAGCGACTGGTCCACGGCCTCGCGCACCTCGCCCTTGGTCGTGGTCGAGATGCCGTCACGCGCGTCGAAGGCGCTGTTGATGGTGGATTCCAGGGCGGACAGGGACATCGGAGGCTTCCTCAAAACCGGAGTTATTTGCGGGAAATCGAGGGGGCTTTTTCGGGATTTGGACGAGGAGAGTCAAGAACGCTCTCGGCCATGTTCCGGATGGCGTCGACGCGCCCGGAACATGGGCGAGGGCCTGCCTCTCAGGGATCGAGGCCGGCGATGATGGTCTCGCAAACGTCGGCCAGTTCGCTGCCAAGCGCAGCAAGCGCCGGCGATCGATATCGCGCAAAGGCTTTGCCGGGATCGAGCCAGCGCAGTTCGGTTCGTCCTTCGCGGAAGCCGATGACTGCAAACTTCAGCGGGGCTTCGAGCAAGGCCGCCGAATCGGCCGCCAGCAGACGCGACATCAGCCGCGGGTGAAAGAACAGGATCTGCCGAGCCGGGCCGATGTCGTATCCGCCGCGATGCAGCAGCATCTGCGGATTGATCTCGTGCAGCACCCAGAGATCGGCAGCGAGGATTCTTTCTTTGAGGCGCGTCACGATCTCCTCGACCGGCAGTGTCGAGGAGAGGGCGCGTTGGAAAGAAGCTGCCGCGGTGCCGCTCTCGGAAAAGGCGACAGTCTGAAGGGCCGCCTCCGTCATCGGACCGCCCCTGGGCTCGCCGCATTGTTCGCCTCGAATGCATCGAGCGTGCGGGCGGAATACACCAGCGCGGCCCCCGCTCCGATTGCGATCGCGACGCCAAGTGCTTCCGCGAGCTCTTCGCGGCTCGCGCCGTGCCGGGTCGCGGCTTCGGCATGGACGGCGATACAGCCATCGCAGCGTGCGGTCACCGCGGCGGCGAGCGCGATCAGCTCGCGGGTCTTGTCGCCGAGCCGGCTGCTCTGTGCGCCCGCGGCGCTGAGCGCGCGATAGCCCTTCACCGTCTCCGGGCTGAGCTTGCCGACGTCACCGATGCGCGCCAGCAGTTCGCCTTGATAGGTCTTCCAGTCCAACATTGCAGATCTCCTCGATTGCAGGGGGCTCGGGAGACGACATAGGCGGCAGCTGCGCCGATGCCCATCGGCTGCCGGCGTATGATCCCTATACGCGGACCGGAGACCGTCAGCGGAGCCGACGCGTGCGCTCGGCGAGGAAGTCCACAACACCGCGCACCCGGGGAATCCCGCGCGTGTCGCGGTGGAATCCGAGCCATACGTCGCGGCTCGGAACGGGGGTCGGCGTCTCGATCGCGCGCAGCTGCGGATATGCGCCGGCGAGACGCGCCGGCAGACAGACCAGGCCGGCGCCGGCAACGGCCGCCGCCGCCTGGCTCTCGCGGCTGTTGCTGCGAAAGGCAATGTGGGCGTGTGCCAAATGGTGGCGGAGCCACTTTGTCTCGGCGACGCTTTCGGCAAGCGCCGCGTTCATGGCGATGACTGTGGCGCCGGCGCCGCCTTGCCGGAAATCCGGCAGACCTCTCGCTTTGAGGTAGCCGGGCGCCGCATAGAGGCCGAACGGAAGGCTGCCGATCTTGCGTTGCATCAGCCCCTCCTGCTCGAAGCGTCCGAAACGCACGGCAATGTCGGTCTCGCGTCGGGTGAGGCTTAGCGCCTCGGTGTCGGTGACGAGCTCGATGTTCATTTCGGGATGCAGGGTGCAGAACTCAGCAAGCAGGGGCGACAGAACCCGCGCGCCCAGCCATTCGGCGGAGGTCACGCGGATCGTTCCACTGAGCCCGGCGCTGCTACCGGTCGCTATCCGCTCGGCAGCAAGAGCTGCGTCTTCCATCCTGCCGGCATAGTCGAGGATTTGCCGCCCGGTGTCGGTGAGCTCGAGGCCGGACGGCCTTCGTTGAAACAGCACGGCGCCAAGCTTCTTCTCGAACAGTTCGAGTCGGCGGCTCATGGTCGGCTGCGTCGTGCCGAGGCTGCGCGCCGCGCCGGACAGGCTCTTCTCGCGAGCCAGGGTCAGGAAATAGCGCAGATCGTCCCATTCGATGGCGGGTAGGCCTGGCGGTTTCCGGGACACGTTCGCTCCTTGCATGGTCGCGCTCAGGCGGCGGCGAGCGATTGCAAAAACCCCGTCAGATCATCCGTGACGTGATCCACATGGGCTGCATCCCGGCCCTCCAGCTCCCAGTCCTCGCGCACCACCTCCTTGGTGCCGTCGGGCACCACCAGCACCGTGGTCATGCCGAGTTCGTGCGGGACGGCGAGGTTGCGCGCGAGGTCCTCGAACATCGCGGCGCGGGTCGGATCGACTGCATGGTCGCTCAGGAACTTCCGGTAGGTCTGCGGCGCCGGCTTGGGCTCGAACTCGGCGGCGATGATGTCGAACACGCCGTCGAAATGCGTGGCGAAGCCGAGCCGCGCCAGCACGGCATCGACATGGTCGACCGAGCCGTTGGTCAGGATCAGCTTGCGCCCCGGCAGCCCGGCGATGACTGCACCGAGCGCCGGGTTCGGCTCCAGCGGCGAATGGTCGATCTTGTGGACGTAGGCGAGATAGTCGTCGGCGGAGACGCCGTGCAGGGTCATCATGCCGCGCATCGTGGTGCCGAAGCGCCGGTAATAGTCCTTCTGGATCGTCCGCGCTTCCTCCGGGCCGACGTTCAGCCAGTTGCAAACGAACTCGCCGATCCGCGCATCGACCTGCTGCCACAGATTGACGTGATGCGGATAGAGCGTGTTGTCGAGATCGAACACCCAGGTGTCGACATGGGCGAAGGTGCGGGGAGTCGTCACAATGATTCTCTCAACTCGTCGTCCCGGCGAAGGCCGGGACCCATACTCCGTGACCCATCAATCGGGCACTCTCGTCGTCGTTCTTCGCCGAACGCAATTCGGTGGTTATGGGTCCCGGCTTTCGCCGGGACGACAACGGGATTTGTGGCACCACCCATCACGGCATCGCAAACCGCAGCGTCTTGCCGCCGCTCGACATGTCCACCGCGCCAAAACCGGTCGCCGCGAATCCGCGCGCGCCGCAATCGGTCTGCTCGCTCGTCTCGAACTTGGTCTCGCGCGTGCAGAGCTGTTTGTCGCCGCCCCAGTTCAGCGGCCGGTCCTTCAGCTTGATGACGCGGTTGTCGGCATCGACCGCTTCCGCGAAGCTGAAGATCTGCCTGGGCTGGCCGGTCACGTCAGGATGCAGGCACGTCTTGGGATCGATACGATACCAGCCGCGGCTCGTCACCGACTTGCCGTCGTCGGTCGCGACTGCCGCCATCACCTTGTGCGGCGTGTCGTTGCACCAGGTGAGGCCGGTCGCGGAGGGCATCTGCACCGCATCGACCATGGTCTTGAAGACATTCGGCGACGAGACGACGTCGGACGACAGCCCGCGGCTCTTCAGGAATGCGGCCAGCGCTGCTTGCGTCTTTGGCCCGTCGACGCCGTCGATCGCGCCGACGTCGTAACCCGCGATCACCAGCAGCCGCTGGATGCCGGCGAGGCGCGCCTGCTCGTCGTCATATTCGGAATCCTCGGCGAGATAGGCAATGAGGTTGCCGTCCGCGCCCTGCGTCGGCGTCACCTGCGTGAAGGCGGCCTGGGCCTGGCCGCTGCGGCACTGCCGCGCCGCCGCAATGACGAAATTGTCCTGCGCCACGCACAGCATGTCGCGGCCGTTCTGTGGGATCGGGGAGGCGCCATAGACGCCGAGCGCGCGGGCGTTGAGCAGGATGCGGTCGGCCGTCAGCGTGCCCTGCACCACCACGCGGCAGGTGGCGGGATCAATCCTGAACCAGCCCCGCGTCGCGGTCGCCGCCTTGTCGTCGATGCCGATCGCGGCCTCGACGACATAGGACATGCGGTTGCAGATCTTGAGGTCCGCAAAGGCTGGCGCGGAGGAGAAGAAGAACGAGACGGCTGCGGCGGGCAGCGTCATCAGGAAGCGGGTCAGGGGGGAATGGCGAGGCTGCCTCTCTCTCCGATCGTCATGCCCGGCCTTGTGCCGAGCATCCATGTTCTTGGCGCGGGACGAAAGATCGTGGATGGCCGGGACATCTTCGCGAAGACGCGCTTCGCGCTCTTGCCCGGCCATGATGGCTTTCCTTGTCCGCTCCCGCATCACTTATGGATCAGCGTTCCCGTGCCCTGGTTGGTGAAGAGCTCGAGCAGCACCGCGTGCTGCATCTTGCCGTCGATGATGACGACACCCTGCACGCCCTGTTCGAGCGCGTAGATGCAGGTCTCGACCTTCGGGATCATGCCGCCGGAAATGGTGCCGTCGGCAATCAGCTTTCGCGCGTCCTTGACGGACAATTGCGGGATCAGCTTCTTCGACTTGTCGAGCACGCCTGGCACGTCGGTGAGCAGCAAGAGACGCTTGGCCTTCAGCGCGCCCGCGACGGCGCCGGCAAAGGTGTCGGCGTTGACGTTCAGGGTCTGGCCATCCTGTGAGGTTGCGAGCGGCGCCAGCACCGGGATCAGCTCGTAGCCGATCAGCTGGTTGAGCAAAGTGAGGTCGACCTTCTCGGGGTCGCCGACGAAGCCGAGATCGATCGCCTTCTCGATGTTCGAGCCCGGATCGATGATGGTCCGCGTCGTCTTCGACGCCTTCACCATGTTGCCGTCCTTGCCCGACAGGCCCACGGCCTTGCCGCCGGCTTCATTGATGTAGCCGACGATCTGCTTGTTGACGGAGCCGGCGAGCACCATCTCGACGATCTCGATGGTCGCGGCATCGGTGATGCGCAGGCCCGCGGCGAATTCCGAGGCGATGCCGAGGCGCTTGAGCATGGTCGCGATCTGCGGCCCGCCGCCATGCACCACCACCGGGTTGATCGCGGTCTGCTCCAGCAGCACGATGTCGCGCGCAAAGTTCTTGGCGGTCTCCTCGTCGCCCATGGCATGGCCGCCATATTTGATGACGATGGTTTCCTCGTCATACTGCTGCATGTGCGGCAGCGCTTCGGACAGGATGCGGGCCTGGTCGAGCGGGGAGATGTCGGTCATGAGGCGGATCTCGCTGGCGGGACTAACGCGGCCTGCGTTCTATCCGATTGGCGAGCGCGGCGCAAAGTGCTCTTCGTGCCCCGGACGCAGCGCAGCGCTTCTTCAGCGATGCGCTGCAGAGCCGGGGTCTATGTGGCCGCTGGGTCCCGGCTCTTCGGAGCGTCACTGCGTGCCGCACCGCGTCCGGGACACGAACGCTACTTCTTCGCCACCGTCGCCGCCAACGTCACCGCCAGCCAGCTCAGAATCATCACCGTTCCGCCGGTCGGCGCTGCATATGGAAACAGCGAGTGCCCCGCATATTGCCGCAAGGTCAGGTCGCCCGCGAACAGCGCGGCGCCAGCTGCGAAGCCGAACGCGGCGGCAAGTCCAATTCCGCCATGCAGAAGTCCGCGCGCGAGCAACGCGACGGTCGCAAGTATGGCAGTTGCATGAAACAGCAGCATGGCGCTGGCCGATGCCAGCCGGCTCGCATCGCCGCCATGCGCGGAGGCGGCCGCCAGCGCGACGCCAGCGGCGCCCATCAAACCGGCAAGCCCAATCAGCAGGCGTTGTGCCGCCATCACGAGGCCCGCTCTTCCAGTAGCTTCGCCATCGCGGCGCGCAAGCCCTCCATGCCGGTCGCGCTCCGCGACGAGGTCGCGAGCACGTTCGGGAACGCGGCGGGATGCTTGGCCAGCGCGGCCTCGGTCTCGGCGATGCGCGCCTGCAGCTCGGAGGCCTTCACCTGGTCGGCCTTGGTCAGCACGACCTGGTAGCTGACGGCGGAGCGGTCGAGCGTCTTCAGGACTTCGAGATCGACGTCCTTGATCCCATGCCGCGCGTCGATCAGCACATAGACGCGCGCGAGGCTGGCACGCCCCAGCAGGAATTTGTGGATCAGCTCGGTCCAGGACGCGACCTGGCTCTTCGGTGCCTTGGCATAGCCGTAGCCGGGCATGTCGACGAGGCGCAGGTCACCCTTCCCGGGGACCTCGAAGAAGATCAGCTCCTGGGTGCGGCCCGGCGTATGCGAGGTGCGCGCCAGCGCATTGCGGCCGGTCAGCGCGTTGATCAGGCTCGACTTGCCGACATTGGAGCGTCCGGCAAAGGCGATCTCCAGCCCGGCCATCGGTGGCAGCGTGGCAATCGAGGGCGAGGCCCAGATGAACTGCCAGTCACGGGCGAACAGCTTGCGCCCGGCCTCGATCAGTCGCTCGTCGGTCTTGTCGTTCATGCGAGCGGTCTATCCTCTCGTCATGGCCGGGCTCGTCCCGGCCATCCACGTCTTAGTCACGAAACGAGCCTCCAAAAACGTGGATGCCCGGGACAAGCCCGGGCATGACGATGTGGAGGCATTTGCGCCCGGCAACGGCGCCTACGTCGCCTTCCTCGCGAACGTCGCCTTGAGATTGTCGAACAGCTCCACCTTCACGCCGTTGCGGCGCATGATGAAGCTCTGCTGGACCACCGAGAGCAGATTGTTCCAGGCCCAGTAGATCACGAGGCCCGCCGGGAAGCCGGCCAGCATGAAGGTGAAGATCAGCGGCATCCAGTTGAAGATGATCTGCTGCGTCGGATCCGGCGGCGTCGGATTCAGCTTCATCTGGAACCACATCGTGATGCCCATGACGATCGGCCAGATACCGAGCGCGAGGTAGTGGCCGAACACGGGGATCGTGGTCGGATCGCCCGGAATCAGGCCGAACAGGTTGAACAAGTTGGTCGGATCCGGCGCGGAGAGGTCCTTGATCCAGCCATAGAACGGCGCGTGCCGCATCTCGATGGTGACGAACAGCACCTTGTAGAGCGAGAAGAACACCGGGATCTGGATCACCACGGGAAGACAGCCGGCGACCGGGTTGATCTTCTCCTTGCGGTAGATCTCCATCATCTCCTGCTGCTGCTTCACCTTGTCGTCGGGGTAGCGCTCTTTCAGCGCCTGAAGCTGCGGCTGGATCGACTTCATCTTCGCCATCGAGGCGTAGGACTTGTTCGCCAGCGGGAAGAACAGCAGCTTCACGATCACGGTCACGAGCAGGATCGAGATGCCGAAATTGCCGAAGAAGCGGTAGAAGAAGTCGAGGCCGAGGAACATCGGCTTGGTGATGAAGTAGAACCAGCCCCAGTCGATCAAGAGATCGAAGTGGTTCAGCCCAAGCTCCTTGTTGTAGCCGCCGAGGCCGGCGAACGGGAACACGCCGACGACGCCGGCTTCCTTGGCACCCGCGAACAGCCGCGCGTTCGCGGTCGCGGTGCCGCCGATCGCGACGGTGACGGGGTCGAGCAGATAGTCGGTCTGGTAGGTGTGGACGTTGCCGACCGGATTCGACGAGAAGCGCGCCTGAAGCTGCGCATTGGTGTCGGGCAGCAGCGCCGAGGCCCAGTACTTGTCGGTGATGCCGAGCCAGCCATTGGTGGCCTTGAAGTTGACCGTCTTGGCTTCGTCGATCTTCTTGTAGGCGTATTCCTGCAGGCCCTGGTCGCCGAGATAGCCGATCAGGCCTTCATGCAGGATGTAGTAGCCCGAGACCTGCGGCGCGCCGTGGCGCGAGATCAGCGCGAACGGATAGAGCGTGACCGGCGCATTGCCGACATTGCTCACCTCGTCCTTGATGGTGAATAGATAGTGGTCGTCGACCGCGATGGTGCGGCGGAAGGTGAGGCCCTCGCCATTGTCCCATTTCAGCACCACCGGCGTCGACGGCGTCAGGCTGCCGCTGCCGTCCTGCTGCCAGACGGTCTGGGCATCAGGCATCTTCGCGGTCACGCCCGTCGCCGCCACCCAGCCGAACTCGGCGTAATAGGGCTCCGCCGTGCCCGAGGGCGAATAGAGGATGATCGGCGGCGACTTCGGGTCGACGGTTTCGCGGAATTGCACCAGCGCGATGTCGTCGATACGGCCGCCCTTGAGCGAGATGCTGCCGGCAATCCGCGGCGTGTCGATCTTCACGCGTGGGCTGGCCGCAATCGCGGCGTCCCGGGCAACGACCGGCTGGGCCTGCTGCTGGTTCGCGGCCGGTGTCGAGGGCTGAGTCGCGCCACCGGCCTGCGGCGCGGTGCCCGGCGTTGCGGACGCGGTCGGCTGCGGCGTGGACTTCTGGAACTCGGTCTGCGCCTGCTGCTGGGCGCGTTGCTTCTCCATCTGCGGCACGTTGTAGAAATACTGCCAGGCGATCAGCACCAGGCCGGACAGAATGACGGCGAGGATGGTATTGCGATTGTCGGTCATCTCGATTGTCTCGTCATCAATCCGGTTTGCGGCTGGTCGCTGTGGCGCGACCCGGCCTCTGGCCGCGCGCCTTGGCCGATCCTTTGGCCGTATGCCGCGCCGGCCTCGTGAATGCTATGCGCAGATCGTCGAGCATGGTCGCAAAGTCGCGCGAGAGCGCGTCCCTTCGTCCGACCAGCACATAATCATGATGGGGATGCATCGACACTGGATCGAGCCGCTTCACCAATTCGCGAAGCCGGCGCCGGATACGATTGCGCTCGGGAGCGTTGCCGTTCTTTTTGGAAACGGTGAAGCCGATCCGGATCGGGCCGCCGTCGTCCCGGCGGCGGCTTTGCAGGACGAACGCGGGATTATTCACCCGCGCGCCATTGGCAACGGCGAGGAAATCCGCCCGCTGCCTCAGCCGATCCATGATGAAATCCCAAAAAGGGGGTCCGGCTCAGGCGCTCAGACGCTTGCGGCCGCGGGCGCGGCGGGCGGCGAGAACCTTGCGGCCGCCGGCAGTGGCGAGACGGGCACGGAAGCCGTGACGGCGCTTGCGCACCAGTTTGCTGGGTTGATAAGTCCGCTTCACGGGTTTTTCTCCGCTGACCGGGCAATTTGCCTGTAGAATTGATGGTAAAGTCCGGAAGATGCGGCCCAAAACGGGCCCTTTCCGGCCCCAAGAGAGCCGCTCCCGGTGTCGCACCGGGTCATCGCGGACAATTCGCGCGGCTTATAAGGGAGCGCCTTGTTTTCGTCAACGCCGCACAAGCGCGCGTTTCCGGTGAATATCGCTGTTTGTGCGGGGATTTTAACCCTTGAGGTGGCGACTCGCTTTATCAGCACTTACATCTCATCTTGGCAGATTAGCGATCCGTAATTTGACCGGACCCGGGGCGGGTCGCATCCTGCATCAGCCAAGGTCAACAGGGGCGAATTTCGTGGCACCCACAGATCGCCAGCCGATCCAGGATCTGGATCAGCCGGACCAGCCGGCGATGCGGCCGCGCGGGTCGGGCGGGCTCGGGCTGTCAGGCAAGCTGCTGCTGCTTACCATCCCCCTGGTGATGATCGCAGCCAGCCTGCTCTATGTGCCCGCCATCGCCAACTTCTGGGTCAACCGGCTCAACGACCGGGTGGCGGCGGCCAATACGGCGGCGCTGGTGCTGGATGCCGCGCCGCTCGGCATGGTCCCCGATTCGCTGTCGCGGCAGATCTTGAAGAGCATCAATGCCCGCGCCGTCGCCATCAAGATGGGTCAGCAGCGCCGGCTGCTCGCCAGCGATAACCTTCCGACAGCCATCGAGCACGACATCGATCTGCGCGACATGACGGCCTGGGACGCGATCACCGGCTCGTTCCGGATGATGCTGGAGACCGGCAACCAGGCCATCCGCATCGTCGGGCCCGGCGTCGGCAATGCCCAATTCATCGAGATCGTGACCGACGAGCTGCCGCTGCGACAGCAGATGTACCGCTTCTCGCGCAACGTCGTGGTGGTTGCGCTGATCATCGCGGCGCTGACCGCGGGCCTAGTCTATCTCGCCTTGCATTATCTGTTCGTGCGCCCGATGCGGCGGCTCACCGCGAGCCTGGTCGGCTTCCACGAGAATCCCGAGAGCTCGGCGCGGATCATCGTGCCGAGCCAGCGCAGCGACGAGATCGGGGTGGCCGAGCGCGAATTGTCGGACATGCAGCGCGATCTGATGTCGATGTTGAATCAGAAGAGCCGGCTCGCCGCCCTCGGCCTCGCCGTCTCCAAGATCAACCACGATCTGCGCAACCTGCTGGCCTCGGCGCAGCTTTTGTCCGACCAGCTCGCCAGCGTGCCGGATCCGCGGGTGCAGCGCTTTGCGCCGAAGCTGGTGCGCTCGCTCGAGCGCGCCATCGCCTTCTGCCAGTCGACGCTGTCCTACGGCCGCGCCCAGGAGGCCGCGCCCGACCGCCGCATGATCCTGATCGAGCCGGTGGTGCTGGAGGTGCGCGAGACCGCAGGGCTGGCCAGCGATGCCACGATCGCCTGGGTCGCCGCGATCGAGCGCGGGCTTGCGGTCGATGCCGATCCCGACCAGCTGTTCCGTGTGCTGCTCAACCTCGTCCGCAACGCCGCCCAGGCGCTGGAAACCCATGCCTCCTCCGGCGATGGCGGCGTGCAGCAGATCCGGATCACCGGAAAACGCGAGGGCGCCGTCGCCATCCTGGAGGTTTCCGATACCGGCCCAGGCGTTCCCCAGAAGACCCGGGAGCACCTGTTCGAGGCGTTCCAGACCTCCGGCCGCCCCGGCGGCAGCGGCCTTGGCCTTGCCATCGCCGCCGAGCTCGTCCGCGCCCATGGCGGCGACATCCACCTCGTCGAAGGCACCATCGGCGCCACCTTCCGCATCGTCATCCCCGACCGCCCCGTGGAACTGCTCTCCATCCGCAACGAGCGGGCAAGGGCGTAAGTCGGCCAGCGGCCGAGCTGAGTCCGTCATTCCGGGCCGGCGCGCAGTGCCGAGCCCGGAATCCAAAGGATTTTCGGCGCGAGGCCGGCCGTTCCGTCATTCCGGGGCGGCGCAACGCGCCGAACCCGGAATCCAGAGGTTTTGGGCGCGAGATTCCGCACTTCTCGCTCCGCGCGTCCCGGAATGGACAGGGGAGGGGCCGTCATCTCCTTGCAAAATCTCCCCATCCCGGACCTTGCCAACGCCGGCAAGAGCGGCTAGTCAGAGCGCTCTTTCGCACCCCTCCCGGCCCTCCGGGAAATGCGTCGCGGGTCATCCCCGCCATCGCTGTTTGCGAAAAACGCGCCCGTAGCTCAGCTGGATAGAGCATCAGACTACGAATCTGAGGGTCGGACGTTCGAATCGTTCCGGGCGCGCCATTTCGGTATCAAGATGTGCGTGAGGGACCTGGCCAGCGTCAAATGACGCCGTGCTCCCTCAGGAGCGCCTGCTCGTCCCCCGACACCCATCCGAAGACCTTGGGCTCTGCGCCCAACTGCTGGACGAGGTAGTGGACGTCGAAATCAATCACGACGTCGGATTGGTTCTTGCGGACATACGTCGCTCTCCAGGCGACATGGGCGACGCAATGGTGTTCGTCTATCGGCGAGATGCGGAGTCCCCGCATGAGCATCTCCTTTGTTCCGATCGCCCGGTAGTGGGCATAGCCCTCAGCGATAACCTGCTTGAGATGCTCATCGTTCTTCCCAGTCATCACGCCGGCCGGCGTGGCCGCGACGAATTCGGAGGCGTAGAGCGCGGCGACGTCATCCATGTCGACGTCGCCGCGCAGAGAAGCCTTGGAGATATTCTCATATCGCTCGAACAGCTTCCTGACGTTCGTCTCCATCGTCTTCATCGTCGACTCCAACGCGTGTCGGGTCCGTCACTTTCGCAGGACCGGCTCGCCGGTGCGTGGGTTCGTCAAGGTCACGTTTTCGAGCGCCTTAATCAGCCATTTGCCGTCCCAGCGGGTCAGCACCGCCTGGATCAAGGTGTCCACGGAATGTGGTCCGGCCGGATGCCCGGCGCCAACCGTGAGACGGCTCCAGAATGGAGCGACACCGTCGCTTTTATCTTGCCGTCCTAATCGGCCTGCGATCCGTAAGTCAGCAGCGCTTAGCCAACTGCGTTCTTGATCGCGGCTTCGAAGCTCTTTGCGTCGAAGGCTGGCATACTTTGGATCCGGCCCAGACCCTGGGTCGAGTACCAGACGGAGAACGCGAGCACCGCTTCCGGATTCGGGGCATCAATGATGTCGACGAAATCGTAGTAGCCCTGCGTGTAGTGGATCGACTCGATCTTGATACCCAGATTGTCGAGCTTTGCCTTGGCCTTGCCGATCCGCTCCGATTGCTTGCTCGCCCACTCCGGGCTCAGATTACCAAGCAGCACATATTTCATGGCCACCTCCACGTCATGTTGATCATCGTGCGAAGGACCCAACAACCATACGCCTTCCCGCGACCCGCGTACATGCCGTTCCGTGGCGGAGGCGGTAGGGGAGCCGGGCCGGCCTTCCCGGGGGATGTTGGCGCGCACGCTGCCCAATTGTTACGTTTCCGAAGTCATCACCTTCTGAACGATCTTCCAGGCCCCGTTGACCTTTAAGCATGACAGCATGTCCGTGAAGTAACGAGGCGGAATCTGGAATTTCAACTTCAAGAGCGCGAGCTCTCTTTCGACGTCTATTGAAATGATCTGGTCGTCGCGCTCGAGGCCCTGTTCTTTCGGTGCTCTAAGGTTGCGGACAGCTGCGAGCCATGCGGCAATCGGCATCACAGCCACGTTGCCATCGTCACCGACCTTTGTGACGGAACTCGAGGGATGGAATATGGATGCAAATTTCTCAGCATCCATTTCATAGGCCGCGTCGAAATAGGTCTGCGCTAGGAAGCGCAAGGCGTGAACATCCGTGTCCATCAGTCATCCTGCAAAAAACCGTTACAACGGACCGACTCGCAGGGCCGGCCTGGCGCGCCGAGCGCCGAAGCACTCGGAATGTGCCGAAAGGTGGCTTACGCTCTATGTTGGCCGAACCTAGGGCCAAGCGGCTTATGATGCTAGACTCGTTGCATGGGATAGAGTCATGAGTGATATTCATAAATCATGAGAAACGAATTGAACGAACTGACGGCCTTTGCAGTCGTCGCGAATGAACGAAGCTTTACGCGGGCTGCAGCAAAGCTCGGTGTGTCACAGTCTGCTCTCAGCCACACGATCCGGAGACTCGAGCAACGACTCGAACTACAGCTTCTTGCTCGAACAACCAAGAGTGTCGCGCCAACCGCTGCAGGGGCAGCTCTCTTGAACGACTTGTCTCCGGCGCTCGAGCAGATTGATCGCGCTCTCAACAAAGCCCGAAGCGTTCGTCAGCGACCTGCTGGGCGCCTTCGAATTGTAATGTCCCGGTCGGCTGCGGTGATGGTATTGCTGCCGAAGCTGACGGCATTCGTCGAGGCCTATCCTGACATCGTCCTCGACGTTGTCACCGTCACCGGCCCCGTAGACCTTGTTGCGGGCGAGTTCGATGCCGGTATTCAGCTCGGCGAGTACATTCAAAAGGATATGATCGCCGTGCGGGTCACGCCGGAATTGCGACTGGCGGTGGTTGGATCGCCTCGCTATTTCGCGTCACGACGCATTCCGCAAAAACCAAAGGATCTCAATGATCATCGATGCATAACCTTGCGTCTTCCGAGCGGGGAATTCGAGCAGGGACGAAAGTCGGTCACGATCAGCGTGAACGGCCCGCTCATCATCGACGATACGCACTTGGTGATTCAGGCGGTGCTCGCTGGAGCTGGCATCGGGCTCGCCTATGAAGAGCAGGTCGCGGAGCACTTGGCGAAGCGTCGGCTTATCCGCGTCCTGGAGGATTGGACGCCCCCAATTCCCGGCTTCTTCATGTATTACCCCAGTCGTCAGCATCAGCCAGCTGCGCTGGCTGCACTCGTGAACGCGCTGCGACTCTCTTGACAGGAATGTGCTTCAGGCTCGCGGCCTGAGCAAGCGCCTCGTCCTTCGAGACGACCGCTTTCAGCGGTCTCCTCAGGATGAGGCTAGTTGGCATCGAGCCGTTGAAACTGCTGCCGCACACTCGCCC
>NZ_PSRT01000021.1 GCF_004212635.1 Bradyrhizobium genosp. SA-3
GTGTCTCCTCAACGGGACGATCCCCAAGCGGAAAGAGCCCTCACCCGGCGCTTCGCGCCGACCTCTCCCGCAAGCGGGAGAGGTGACCCCGCGGCTCACACCCGCCCGAGGCAGCTCACCGCGCCGCGCCTTCGGTGAATGCCGTCTCAATCACCTCACCGAAAGGTTGCCAGGAACGGCCGTCGAACTGGACGAGCCGCATCTGCTTGATCGGCAGATAGTTGCTCGGCGAGGTATTCATCCTGATGTTGGGCAGCGCGACGGTGGGGTGATGGTCCCTGAGCGATGCCGCCTGCCGCATGATGTTGTCGCGCGAGAAGTCGTCGCCGCATTGCTTCAGCACCTGCGTCAGCGCTTCGGCCGCAGCGTAGCCGTAGAGCGCGGCGCTGCTGTTGGTGCTTTCGACCTGATGGTATTTGTCCATGAAGGCGAACCAGTCCTTCATGGCGGAATCGTCCTTCCATGCGGGATCGCTCGGATCCTTCAGAAACGCCGCCGAGATCACGCCGGCGGAGTTCTCGAGGCCCGCGGGCGCCATCGCATTGGCGATCGAGGCCGAGGCGTCGTTCACGATGAAGACCGGATGCCAATTGAGGGACGCCGCCAGCTTGATCACCTTGGATGCCGTCGACGGCACGCCGAGAAAGACGAAGATGTCGGCGCCCGCGCGCTTGAGGATCGAGACGTGCCCGTCGAGATGTTCGTCGGCAATGTCGAAGGCGATATCGACGAGGACATGACGGTTGAGGTCGCCAAGGCCTTCCTGGATGCCCTTGTAGAGCATGCGGCCGAACTGGTCGTTCTGCCAGAGCACCACTATCTTCTTTCGGGGATAATAGGCCTGGATGTAGTTGGCGTAGATGCGCCCCTCCGACCGGAACGACGGCTGCCAGCCCATGGTCCAGGGAAACGCGCTTGGCTGGCTCAGCTCCTCGTCGCCGGAGGCGACGAACAGCTGCGGGATCCTCTTCTCGTTCAGATACCAGCGCGTGGCGAGATTGCCGGGCGTGCCGAACGATCCGAACATCAGGTGCACGTCATCGGTCTCGACCAGATTGCGCGTCAGCTCCAGCGCAGTCGCCGGATCGGAATTGTCGTCGCGCGTGATGAAGCGGATCTTGCGGCCGTTGATGCCGCCACGCGCGTTGATCATGGCGAAATAGGCGGCCTCTGCCTGGCCGATGGCGCCGAACTCCGAGAGCGGTCCCGAATACGGCATGACATTGCCGATGCGGATTTCCTTGTCGGTCGCGGGTTGCTCCGCGTGTTGCAGGGACATCGCCCCAAGCGAAGCCAAAGCAACGATCAAAACGAACAGCAGCCTGCCGGTGACGCGCATGCTCGACACCTTGATGTTGGCCCCCGAAAGGTCGGCTCGATCCCCACCAAGGCTGGTTGATATAGGTCAGGCGTTTGGCGATCGTATGGCTTGATGGCCGGTTTTGATGTTGCAGAGCATTGAGCCAAAACGGCAGGTGTGTTGACGCGCCGCGAGTCCTTTTCGCTGCTGGAAAGCGCGCTGGCATCGCTCAAGCCGGCGTGAGGCCGATCAGGCTTGCCGGATTGAGCCCCCGTTGTGACCGCGAGGAAGGTCTGCCCCCTCTCCTTGCGGGAGAGGGCTGGGGAGAGGGTGTCTTCCACAGAGAGACTCCCAACGAGGAGGAAGCCCTCACCCGCGCCTTCGGCGCGACCTCTCCCGCAAGCCAAGCGGGAGAGGTGAGGAGACCCCGGCTCTATAGCCGCTACGGCAGCCCCCGCGCCTCGAGCTGATGCACCAGCAGCAGCGTCGGCTCGGCGAGGCTGTCGCCGGAGCCGTCGAGGCCGAAGGCGCTCGCGATGCCGTCGCGGCTGCGCAGCAGCGTGCTGCGCGGACAATGGCCGGCGCCGCAGAGCGTCTTCTTCAGGGTCTCGCCTTGCGCGACGACGCCGACGGAATCGTCCGCGGCCCAAGCCAGCAGGATCGGCACGTCGACATTGAGGATGCCGGGGAAGACCGAGCGCGTGTTGTACTGGCTGACGTCGCTGCCGAGATAGGCCTTCTCGCTATCGCTGGCGTCCTTGCCCGCGCGGTAGATGCCGGACACCAGCACCACGGCGGCGACATCGGCGCGGTCGGTCTGCAGCTCGGGATGCGCCAGCAGGGACGCGACATGGAAGGCGCCGGCGCCGTAGCCGACCGCGACGATCTCGCGGGCATCGCCGTTGAACAGGTCGATATTGCCGTGGACCCAGGACAGCGCCGCCGCCACGTCGCTCGCGCCGGCGGGCCAGGGCGCCGAAGGTGCCAGGCGATAGTTCACGCGCACCCCGATCATGTCGTTGCGCGCGGCAAAGCACATCGCCTGGTCCTGGATCTGCCGGGCCAGCTCCGGCGCCGCGCGGTCGCCGGTGAAGGTGTCGCCGGCCACGAACAGCAGCACCGGCCGCGGCGTATCCGCCTTGGTCGCGCTGGTCGCGACGTCGAGCACATTGGCTTCGCTCTCGCCATAGCGCAGGCCGCGCGAGAAGGTGACCTGCTCGCACAGCCGCGCGGTGCCGCCGGCGGTCGTGTCGGAATCGGTGAGGCCCACTTGCACGAGATTGAACGGCGGCGTCAGCCGGGCCGGCAAAGGTCCGTGCGCGGAGGCCGTGGTCATGGTCAAAGTTAAGAAAAATGCCAGATAGTTCTTCATGGTGATGCCGGCCTTGCGGGCCTCATATTGGCTCGCCGGTTTGGCCTGTCTTTTCAATTCGCCTCATTAGTCAGCTGGCCTTGAGGCGAATTCACGGCATCTTTGATCGGCACGCGACCAGCGCCGAACGGGCTCGCAGCCTGACATGCAACCGCCTTTGGAACGCAAATTCGCAGGCCCCCGGGCGATTGCGCAGCGCGGCTTTTTTATCTCGATCCGTCAAGGCGTTGCCCGGCGCCGCCCAGCCTCGCGCCGGAAACGGCTTTCTACTGTGCATGGGGTTGTTTTCGCAGTTTTTGTTTTGGGTGACCGGTCATGCCCGCTTCATGGTCCGGAAGGTGATGGAATAGCGGCGCGCCTCGACCGGCGGGATGCTGTGCTCCCATTGCGACCGCGCTTCCCCGTCCATCATGTAGAGCGAGCGCGGCAGGGCTTCGAGCGTGTGGCGCTCCCATCTGTCGCCGCTGCGGCGGCGGAAGCGGAATTTGCAGGACGCGCCAAGCGACAGGCCAAGGACCTTGTCGAAATGCGGCTTGTCGCGGTGCCAGCCGATGCCGACGCCGACCTCATATTCGGTGCACAGCACCTGCCGGACGCTAGCCTCCGGCAGCCCCGCCCATGCCTCGACCTGGCGCGCGATGGGCAGCACCCAGTCCGGGATCGGCTCCGCCTCGGCCAGCCGCTGCAGCGAATAGTCGTAGCGATAGCCGAACCACGCCACCCGGCGATTGCCCTCGAAGGCGCCGAACTGGAAGCGCTGGAGCGACAATGCTGCGATGCGGCCGATCAAGTCCTGCTCGACGGCGGCATCGATAAAATTGTCCGTGTAGCGAAGCCCAGCGGGCCCTACTAGCGGTTCTGCGAACAAGCCAAGCTGAGTCATTTCCTCGCACGTCCGTGATGGAACCTAATGGCGACTGGTGCGACTTACATATGACGCGGGAAGTAACGTGCGAGGCTGTCATGGCAGAGAAGCATACCGCCGATCCGGCAGAGATCATGCGGGCGACCGGTCATCCTGAGCTGGAATATGCCGCCGGCTGGACCATCGCCGGTCTCGTCACCATCGCCGCCATCGTCGCCGCCTGGGTGTTCGCCATTTAGGCAGCTGGAAACTGGAGCTCGAAGGCCGCGCCCTCGTCGGTCGGCTTGAGCCTGATTGAGCCGCCATGGCTCGCCATCACCGCGCGTGCGATCGCCAGCCCCATCCCGGTGCCGCCCTGGTCGCGGCGGGTCGTGAAGAAGGCGTCAAAAATCCTGTCGCGGTTGGGCGCCGAGATCGGCTCGCCGTCATTGCTCACCGTCAGCAGCAGGGTCGTGCGCTCGAAGGTCGCCTCCAGCCTGATCGTCCTCGCCCTGTGCCGCACCGCGTTGTCGGCGAGATGCGACAGCACGATCAGCGCCTTCTCGCCGGACATGCCGATCGCGCGGTCGAGGTTGCCACTGGCCGAGATCGCACTTTCCGGAAACCGGCTTTTGAGATCGGCAATCACGGGCGCGAGCTCGGTGCGCTCGTTCTGCGGCAGGCTTTCGGCGCGGGCGAGCTCGCGCAGCCGCTGCGCCATTGCCTCCAGCCGCTGGGTGTCGGACAGGATGTTGGTGATGAATGTCGTCTGCTCGGCCGGCGTCAGGCTACCCGATTTGCCCTGAAGTGAATCCTGTAGCAGTTCGGCCGCGCCCTTGATGGATGTCAGCGGCGATTTCAGCTCGTGGGTGAGGTGGGCCGAGAACGTCGCGATATAATCCGAGCGCCGCGCCAGCTGCTCGGCCATGCCGAGGAAGCTGTGCGAGAGCTGGGCGAACTCGCGCGTGCCGTAATGCTGGAGCGGCCGGAACGCCTCGCGATCGCCGCGGCCAATTCTGGTGGCGCGGTCGATCAGCTCGCGCATCGGCAGCGTGATGGTGCGCGAGAAGACGAGGCCGATCGCAATGGTGCCGAGGACCACGGCGAGCCCCGCCAGCACGAACTTCGCCCGCTCCTGGTAGAGATGGTCAAAAATGTTGCTCGGCGTCCGCGTGGTGTAGATCACCCCGGCGACGCGGTTGTTGACGATGACGGGCATCGCCGAGAACACATGCACGCCGAGACCGCGGCTGAAGGAATAGATCGGCGGCGGCGGCTTGTCCGGCACGCGGTTGCGCAAGGTGGCGCGGTATTGCCCGTGCAGCGCGTCCGCGACCTCCTCGATATGGGCGAGCGACTGCCCGACCTCCTGCCGGCCGGCGATCACCACGCCCTGCGGATCAAGGATGCGAAAGCCCGCCAGCGTCACCTTCTGGGTCTCGCGGATGATCGGCGTCAGTTTTGTGCCGATCTCGACATAGGCCTGCTCCGCCGGCCGGGCCGCGACCTGGGCATCCGGCCGCCGCCGCAACAAATCATTGGCGGTGAGGTCGAGCGCGGGGCGGATCGGCGTGACCTGGTCGCCGGGATCGGGCAGCACGCCCGGCGGCACCTCGGTGCCGAGCGTCAGGCCGCTATCGAGCTTGGCCGTGACCTCCTGAGCATAGATCGTCGCAAGCACGCGGCTCTGCGCGATCAGCTCGGCCTGGGTCTGGCGGATGAGCTGGTTGTCGTAGAGGCGGAAGAAGAACAGGCCGACCAGCGGCAGCACGGCGACGGTCGTCAGCACCGTGAAGATGACGAGCCCAAGCGACGGCCGCCATTTGTCGGGCGCCGCGCTCATGCCTCTTTCTCGCAGCGGCCGAGCTTGAAGCCGACGCCGTGGATGGTCTCGATGACGTTCTCGCAGTTCAGCGCCGCCAGCTTGGCGCGGATGTTGCGGATGTGGCTGTCGATGGTGCGGTCGGAGACCTGGATGTTGAGCTGGTAGGCCGCCCGCATCAGCTGCTCGCGGCTGAACACCGAGGTCGGGCGGGTCAGGAAGGCGCGCAGAATGCCGAACTCGATCGCCGTCAGCTTCAGCGGCGTGCCGGCGAAGGTCGCGACATGCTGCTCGGGATCGATCAGCAGCCCGCCTTGCGACAGCGCGGCCGGACTTGCCTTGGCCTCGCCGTTGCGCGGGCCGAGGCGGCGCAGGATGACGTTGACCCGCGCGACCAGCTCGCGTGGGCTGAACGGCTTGGTCACGTAGTCGTCGCCGCCGATCTCGAGGCCAAGAATGCGGTCGATCTCCTCGTCGCGCGCCGACAGGAACAGGATCGGCACGTCGGACGTCTTGCGGATCTCGCGGCAGACGTCGAGGCCGTCGAACTCGGGCATGCCGATGTCGAGCACGATCAGATCGGGCTTGTCGGCGGCAAAGCGGGCGAGCGCCTCCTTGCCGTCGCGCGCCTCGATCACGTCCATGCCGGCCTTCTTCAGGGCGACGCGGATGACCTCGCGGATGTGGCCCTCGTCGTCGACGATGAGAATGCGATGCGCCAAGAAATTCTCCGCTCACCCTGCCGGCCGGTTGTCGGACTGATCTTTCGCCAGAGCGTCCAGCCTGCGCTGGAGCCGCCAGTTGCGAAGGCCCCAGCTTCGCCAGGCCAGATCCTGACGCTGCTGTTCTACAAGGCGGTCGCGGCGCGACACAAGGCAGCTCTCGGGGGTGCCAGACCGCAGCAAGATGGCCTTGTCGATGGCGGGCAGCGCCTGCGGCCCCAGCGTCAGGAGATAGTTGATGTCGATCTGCACGCCTTGACCTGATGCTTCTCGGCTGTGGGCGACATTGTAGTCGGCAATGAAGGCATCGAAGTTCACGAGCGAGCAACCATAGAGCACGATCGCGAGCGCGATCAGATTGACGCCGACGAGCCATTGGTTGGACCGGTTGAGCGCGATGCGGGCCACGATCAGGACCAGTCCGAGCGCGACCAGCCCCATCCAGATGAAGGCCGCGATCCGCCAGTAGGTCAGCGTGTAGACGTCCACGTAGAGCTCGAGGCGCAGGATGGAGGAGGCGACGAGCAGCACGTTCTGGCCCACCCAGAGATAGACCAGCGGCCGGATCACCTTCGATTTCTCGGCCGGCCCGCCCGGCCGCATCGCGACCAGCACGAAGGCGGCGGCGAGCAGCGCGGTTACGATCAGCGGATATGCGCCGCGATGGGCGTACCACGCATAGGTTAAATTGTCGGGCAGCGCCACGTGGCCCCAGAGATAGATGCCGTCGAGAATGGACTGTGCCGCGAACAGCAGATTGAACAGGATCAGCGAGCGCAGGATGGTGGAGGGACCAAGAAACTCCACCGAGACTTGGGACGGGAGCGGCGGCACGGGACCATCGGCAACGGTCGTGGTGACAATCATCTTGCGCCGCCAGCGCACATGAATGAACGGCCAGACCAGCGCCAGCATCAAGGCCCAGAACAGCACGCGCGGGATGCTGACATATTCGAGGATGAGTTTTGGATTGAGCGGGGACACCCACTGCTCGATCACCGGATTGGCCGCGGCGAACAGTGCGACGAAGACGGTGCCGAGCGCCGCAGGCATCAGCCAGAGCGCGATGCCACGGGTGAACGCCGACATGTTGAACACCTGGGGCGCATCGAGGAAGAACCTGAAGGGACCGAGCAGGACGAAGTTGCGTAGTGCGCGGGTCCGCTCGGCGAACTCTGTCGTTTCCGGATTGGTCGCGAGCAGCAGGGCCATGAGCAGCGCCGTGACGAGGATCAGGAACGACAGCGTGTTGAGCTCCTCGATGGCCGGCACGAGGCCGGCGACGAGAATGGCGGCGGCGATCAAGGCGCGCCGCGGATCCAGCGCGGCATGATTGAAGAGCACCGACACGCAGGCCGTCGCGATCGCAAAGAGCGCCAGCGACAGCCCGATCCGCTCGCCGTAGAACAGCCAGTCCGCCAGCCCAGCCAGTGCCAGCGTACAGCCAAGCTTGGCCGGAATGGCGGAATGCCTGATCGGCTGGATATCCGCTGCGATCGTCGAAGCCTGGCTCGTCATGTCCAAGAGACCTTTCATGATATGTGGCATCACGAAGTCTGAACGGTGCTTGTGCAGAAGCCGCGATCATCGTCTGCACGGTTTCAGGAGTCTTCTGCAGTTTTCGTGCAGGCGCGCGTTTGCCTCTCGCGCAGTGCAAGTCGCCTTGATAGGTGCGGAGCATTCACTGCAATCGCGTGTAATGCATCATGCAAATGTTCCGCCGCATCGGTCTCATCCTGCTCTGGCTTGCGGCGCCTGTCGCCGCGTTCGCGGCAGCGAACAAGAACGATCCTTATCTGGTGCCACTGCGCGGCGCCGGAAACATCGCGCTTGTCGTCGCAAGCATCATGATCGTCATCGTCCTGCTCCGCCGCGGGCGCTGGCGCAGCATCGCGGGCAAGCTGCTCGTCATGCTCTGGTGCCTGCCACCGCTGTTGATGTCTGCTGCGCACCTCAAGTTCGAGCTGCGCAAGCACGATGTCCTCGCTGCCAGCCTCGCTGAGGCGCGACAGCTCGGGCCTCACTTCATGGTCGGCTATTCGTCGTTTCCAGAAGTTGCACGCCTCGCCGAGCAGGGATTGATCGGCGGCGTCTACGTTACGCGTCACAACATCCGGGGACGGACGGTCGAGGCGCTGCGTGCCGAGATCGCGGCGCTCCAGGATATCAGGCGCGCCGCCGGCCTGCCGCCGCTCGTCGTCGCCGCGGACCAGGAGGGCGGCATCGTGGGGCATCTTGCGCCGCCGCTGACGAAGGTGCCTGCGCTGGCGACGCTCGCCTGGCTCGCGCCCGACGATCAGCAGGCCAAAGCCGAAGAGTTCGGCCGGATCCACGGACGCGAGCTCGCGGGGCTTGGCGTCAATCTCAATCTCGCGCCGGTGCTCGACCTGAAGCCGCCGGCGAGACGCAACCGCCTCGATTTCCACACGCTGATCGGGCAGCGCGCGATCGCGACCGATCCCGCTGTCGTCAGCACGATCGCGAGCGCCTATGTGCGCGGGCTGGAAGAGTCAGGCGTCGGCGCCACGCTGAAGCATTTTCCCGGCATCGCCCGCGTGCGCACCGACACCCATCACTTCAGCGCCAACCTCGATACGCCGGTGAAGGAGCTCGAAGCAACGGACTGGCTTCCATTTCGCGAGGTGCTGTCGCATTCGCGCAGCGCGCTCATGGTCGGTCATGTCACGCTCACCGCCGTCGATCCCGATCGCGCCGCCTCGCATTCGAAACGCGTCGTCGAAGGGATCATTCGCGACACGTGGAACTACCAGGGCGTGGTGATGACCGACGATCTCGTCATGGGCGCGATCTACCAGCACGACGTCTGCAAGGCCGTGGTCGAGGCGATCAATGCCGGCGTCGATCTGCTGCTGGTCGCCTATGACGGTGCGCAGCTCTACCGCGTCTTCGCCTGCGCGCTGGACGGATTGCGACAGGGCAAGCTCGACGCGGCGATGCTGCGCGCGAGCGCGGCGCGGCTGGAAAGAGGCTTCCCGACCGAGCAGGCGCGAGCCGTCTCACTCACTGGAAGTACACTTGAGACAGCGCGTGCCGCCTTTCGCGCGAGGGGCGGTTGAACGCGGCGCGCTCGAGACGGCTGAGCTCTTCGCGCAGCGGGGAGTGTTACGGCGTCACCGCGCCGCGTTCGACTGCGTGCGGGGCCGTCAGCTTTTTCCAGGTCGAATTGGCCAGATGTATCGGCGAGAATGGCGGCCGCTCGACATAATGCCCGTCGCCGGCCTCGGCGCGCAAGCTTCCATCCTGCCACGCAATGCGGCCGCGCGATAGCGTCACCGTCGGCCCGCCGATACAGGAAAAGCCCTCGAACACGTTGTAATCGATCCGGCTCATCTGCCGCTTGGCACTGATGGTCCTGGTCGCCTTGGGATCCCACACCACGATGTCGGCATCCGAACCGACGGTGACAGCACCTTTCCGCGGATAGATGTTGAGGATGCGGGCGATGTTCGCCGAGGTCACCGCGACGAATTCCTCCTTGGTCAGCCGCCCGGTGGCGACGCCCGCGGTCCATAGCAGCGCGAGGCGGTCTTCGAGGCCGCCGGTGCCGTTCGGGATCTTCCTGAAGTCGCCGAGGCCGAACCGTTTCTGCGCGGTGGTGAAGGCGCAATGGTCGGTCGCGACCACCTGGAGCGAGCCGGCCTGCAGGCCGGCCCACAGGCTGTCCTGATGCGATCTGTCGCGGAACGGCGGTGACATCACGCGCTGCGCGGAATGATCCCAGTCCTTGTTCTGATATTCATCCGCGTCGAGCAACAGGTGCTGGATCAGTGGTTCGCCATAGACGCGCTTTCCGGCCGCGCGTGCCCGCGCGATCGCCTCATGCGCCTCGCGGCAGCTGGCGTGCACGATGTAGACCGGGGTGCCCGTCATGTCCGCGATCATGATGGCGCGGTTGGTGGCTTCGCCCTCGACCTCCGGCGGCCGGGAATAGGCGTGGCCTTCAGGGCCGGTGACGCCCCGCGCGATCAGCGCGTCCTGCATCAGGGCGACGACGTCACCATTCTCGGCATGGACCACGGGCATGGCGCCGAGATGAGCGCAGCGGGCGAACGAGTTGTAGAGCTCGTCGTCGTTCACCATCAGCGCGCCCTTGTAGGCCATGAAATGCTTGAAGGTGTTGATGCCGTAGGTTTTGACCACGGTCTCCATTTCGTCATGGATCTGCTTCGACCACGACGTCACGGCCATGTGGAAACCGTAGTCGGAGGCCGCCTTCTCGGATTTGCGGCGCCAGTCCTGATAGGCGGCAAGCATCGACTGGCCGGGATCGGGCAGGCAGAAATCCACCACCATGGTGGTACCGCCGGCGAGCGCAGCCTTGGTTCCCGATTCGAAATCGTCGGCGGTGACGGTGCCCATGAACGGCATTTCGAGATGGGTATGCGGGTCGATGCCACCTGGGATGACGTAGGCACCGCCGGCATCGATCACTTCAGTGCCCGTGGGCGCATCGAGCGAGGCCCCGATCGCGACGATGGTCTCCCCGTCGATCAGCACGTCCGCGCGGCGCGAATGATCGTGATTGACGACGGTGCCGCCGCGGACGAGGAGGGGCATGGAGGGCTCCGGGAGAGGTGAGGGGACGTCTCGCTGCGAAGGCTAGGCGCGGCGACAGCGATGCGACAGGCGAAATTTTAGTCAGGCTCCGCCGATGGTTTCGCCGCGCTGTCTCTACTTTGCGCGGGCGACCAAGCCATCCAGCATTGCGCGCACGAGGCCTGCGATTTCCTTGCGCAGCGCCGGCAGCGGCACGGCGACCAATTTCTGTTCCAACCCCAGCGCCACCATGCCATGGACCGCTGAGAACAGGCTGCGCGCAGTGATGCTCAGCTCCTCCGGGCTGCGCCTGGGAAGTAGCGCGGCCAGCGGCTGGTAGATGTGGCGGAACAGCTGCATCTGGTCCTCGATCGACCAGTCGGGGACGATCTTGTCGGCCTGCATGCGATGCTCGAACAATGCGCGCCAGAGCTGGAGATTTTCGGCGGCGAAATCGCAATAGGCGATGGCGATGCGAACTAGCGCCTCCTGCGGCGAGGGCTCGCCAGCGCTCTCCGCCGCGCTGAGCGCCTCGTCGAGCCGAAGCAAAGTGCGCGAGCCGACGCGCAGGATCAATTCGTCGACGTCGGCGACGAGATTATAGACCGCGCCATTGGCGCAGCCGATCTCGCGGGCAAGATCGCGGGTCTTCAGACCGGCCAATCCTCGTTCAGCGATCATTCGTTCCGCCGCCAGGATTAGGTCAGCCCGCAACTTCTCTCGACGTTCCAAGGTCTTAGACATTTGCCTGCCAAATTCGTGAGCATTGTTCAAAAACCTCTTGAGCAATGCTCAAGATGTGCTACAAAGCAATCGTGAGCAATGCTCATAGCAGGGAGCAACAAATGTTCAAGACCGTAGTGACGCTTTTCCGCGGCAGCGTGGCCGCTGCGGGCGAGGAGCTGGAAGACCGGACCGCTCTTCTGATCCTCGATCAGCAGATGCGTGATGCGGCCGCGGCCGTCGAGCGCAGCAAGCGCACGCTGGCGCTGGCGATCGCGCAGGACCAGCAGGAGGGCCGCAAGCTCGAAGCGACGAATGCCCGCATCGCCGATCTCGAGACCCGTGCCGTTGCGGCGCTCGACGGCGGCCGCGAAGACCTCGCCAAGGATGCCGCTGAAGCCATCGCGGGCTTAGAGGCTGATCGCGATGCGGCAATGACGGCGCGCGCGCTGTTCGCGACCGAGATCGCGCGGCTGAAGCGCCACGTCGCCAGCGCGCAGGCCCGCATCACCGAGCTCGACCGCGGCCGCCGTATTGCCCGTGCCTCGGAAGCGGTGCGCTCGCTTCGTCGCGGCGGCATCGAGGCTGCACGTCCCTACGAATCCACGCTGCCGGAGGCGGAGGGCACGTTGAGGCGTCTGCGCGAGCGGCAGATGGAAGCCCAGGCCGCCGACGATGCCCTGGTCGAGCTCGACGCGGCCACCGGTCCGCTCGCCACTGCCGAGAGGCTAGCCGAACAGGGCTTTGGCCCCCGGCTCAAGACGACCGCGGACGACGTGCTGGCGCGGTTGAAGTCCAAGCGCATGCCGACTGCCTGATCTCACATCCAATCTCTCGAACCCAATCATCATTCGAACCGACAGGAGACCATCATGAACCAGAACGGCCAGCCCCACAGCAGCGCCTGGGTGAGCTTCACTTACGCGTCCTTCGCAGCCTCCGCCTTCCTCGTCGCTATCGGCATCTTCTTCCTGCCGATCGACCTCTGGATGAAGGGCTATCTCACCATGGGCATCGTCATGCTGATCCAGACCTGCATCACGCTGACCAAGACCGTGCGCGACAATCACGAGAGCAGCCGCCTCGTGAACCGCATCGAGGATGCCAAGGCCGAGCGGCTGCTGATGGAGGTATCCAAGGCGGCTTGAGGAGAGCGGCGCGGAAAGGAGCGCTCTGCGCAAGGCGGCTGATGCCGAGCATCCGCCGCCCGCCGCATTTCCGGTCATTTGCCACAATCGCGGCGTCGTCTGCGAAATGCAGTCGAGCCATCATGGCAGGGCGTTGCGCCCATATGTTGCCGAGAGCCTTCTCGTGCATACCGAGGACTGGCACGTGATTGTCGAGGTCAGAGCAGGCTTTGCCGATTGTGATTTGAACGCAGGTGCGATATGGCTCTCGCGCTTTCCAGAGGCGGAGACGAGCTTTGTCGAAACAATCCCTGCGTGAGGAGGCCGAGCGCCTGATCCGCGAATCGATGGAAAAGAAGACCATCGTCGTCAAGCAGGGCACCACCCGCATCGAGGCCGTCTGCGGCAAGTGCGGCGCGCCGAACCGGGTGCAGGCGGAAAAGGGTCAGACCCGCGTCAAGTTCGCCTGCAAGAATTGCGGGCATAAGCAAGAGACGCTGTAGGGTCGTTCGCCCGAACTTGCCGTGCGCGAAGACTCTAACCCCTCATCCTTAGGAGCCCGCTGAGCGGGCGTCTCGAAGGATAGAGGCCGAGCTGCTCCAGCGGGGCCTGCATGGTTCGAGACGCGCGCAAGGGCGCGCTCCTCACCATGAGGGTCTGCTAGTTATTCTCCCTCCACAAACGTCTTGAATGCATCCGCATAGTCCGAGTGCCAGCGCGAGAGCGGCGGGCGGTTCTCGATGATATCGCCGGCGGCCCACAGCATGCGCTTCTCGTCGAGTGAGCGGGGCATGTCATTGTCCGGGCACAGGATGTAGAAGTCGCCGGCCTCGAGCCGCCTCAGCATGAAATCCACGGTCTGCTCCGGCGTCCAGGCGCCTGCGGGCTTCTCGGTGCGGCCCTTGGCGGTGAGGCCGGTGAAGACGAAGCCTGGTATGAGCAGATGCGCAGTGACGCGGCAGTCCCTGGTATTGCGCAGCTCGTGCTGGAGGGCTTCCGTAAAAGCCTTCACGCCGGCCTTGGAGACATTGTAGGCGGGATCGCCGGGCGGGGTGGTGATGCCTTGCTTCGAGCCGGTGTTGATGATGAGACCGGGTTTGCCGCGCGCGATCATGCCGGGCGCGAAGATGCGCGAGCCGTTGATGATGCCCCACATGTTGACGCCGATGATGCGCTGCCAATTGTCGGGCCCGGCGAACAATGTGCTGCCGGGCTGGATGCCGGCATTGTTCATCAGGATATCGGTTCCGCCGAAGCGTTCGCGCACGGCGCGTTCCAGTTCCGTCACGCTCTCGGCCTTGCTGACATCTACGGCAAACGTCATCACGTTCCCGGCACCTGCGACGGACGACAGCTTTGTTGCGGCCTCGGCCAGCCGCGGCTGATCGACATCGGCGATGCAGACCGTCATGCCGGTGCGCGCAAACGCCGCGGCGGCGGCAAATCCGATGCCGGACGCGCCTCCCGTGATCACGGCAACGTTGTCTTTGACGATGGCGGGATGTGACATGGCGGGGTCTCCAGCGAAGCTGCATTGCGCTCCATCGCGTTATAGCACGTGCTCGTGCGACCCTGCACAAGTCGGCATGGGAGGTCTTCGCTCCGCGCCGCCTTTACGCCTCTCCGGCCCGGCTGTATTTTATCCGACGAACGATCCCGCGCAGATCGAACCAATCAATCACCTGACAGGGAGTGCAGCCATGGCTGTGTCGCAGGCTATTCCGATCACGCGCCATCCATTCGCGAACGGGTCCTACAAGCAGATGCTGATCGACGGGAAGTGGGTCGATGCTGCCTCAGGCAAGCGCTTCGAAACCCGCAATCCCGCCACCGGCGAGCTGCTCGCAACCGTTGCCGAAGGCGACAAGGAAGACATCGACCGTGCGGTCGCCGCCGCACGTCGTGCGTTCGAGGGCCCCTGGAGCAAGGTCAAGCCGTTCGAGCGGCAAAACCTGCTCTTGAAGCTCGCCGATCTCGTCGAGAAGAATTTCGATGAATTGTCGCAACTCGACACGCTCGACATGGGTGCTCCCGTCAGCCGCACCCGCGCCTATCGCCTGCGCGCGATCGGCATGCTGCGTTACTACGCCGGCCAGACCACCGCGATCCATGGAGAGACCATCGAGAACTCGCTGCCCGGCGAGATCTTCTCCTACACGCTGAAGGAGCCGGTCGGTGTCGTCGGCGCCATCATCCCCTGGAACGGGCCGCTGACGGCGACGATCTGGAAGATCGGCCCGGCGCTCGCGACTGGCTGCACCGTGGTGCTCAAGCCCGCCGAGGAGGCGCCGCTGACCTCGCTGCGCATCGCCGAGCTCGCGATGGAAGCGGGCGTGCCGCCCGGCGTCATCAACGTCGTTCCCGGCTATGGCGAGACCGCAGGCGCGGCGCTCGCCTCGCATCACGACGTCGACAAGGTCGCCTTCACCGGCTCGCATGTCACGGGCCAGTCGATCATCCGTGCGTCGGCCGGCAACCTCAAGCGCGTCTCGCTCGAGCTCGGCGGCAAGTCGCCGGACATCGTGTTTGCGGACGCCGATCTCGATGCCGCGGTGCCGGGCGCTGCAATGGCGGTGTTCGCCAATTCGGGGCAGATCTGCAGCGCCGGCACGCGTCTGTTCGTCGAGCAGTCGATCTACGAGGAGTTCGTCGGCCGTGTCGCCGAGTTCGGCAAGAACCTGCAAGTCGGCAACGGTCTCGATCCCAACGTGCAGATCGGTCCACTGGTGTCCGAGCAGCAATTGGAGCGCGTCACCGGCTATCTCGACATCGGCCAGAAGGAAGGCGCCAAGGCGCTTGCCGGCGGCGCCCGTGTCACCGAAGGCGCGCTGTCGAAGGGCTTCTTCGTCTCGCCGACGGTGTTTGCGGGCGTCCAGGACAATATGCGCATCGCGCAAGAGGAGATTTTCGGGCCCGTCATCTCCGCGATCGCCTTCAAGGACATGGACGAGCTGGTCAAGCGCGCCAACGCCACCACGTTCGGCCTCGGCTCCGGCCTGTGGACTCGCGATGTCAGCAAGGCGCATGCAGTGGCGAAGAGCCTGCGCGCCGGCTCGGTGTGGGTGAATTGCTACCAGACGATGGACCCGGCCGTGCCGTTCGGCGGCTACAAGATGAGCGGCTACGGCCGCGAGTCCGGCAAGCAGCACGTCGAGGAATATCTCAACGTGAAGGCCGTCTGGATCAAGACGGCATAAGACCTGCTCTCTTCCGCGTTCCGTAAGAGGGAATATTTGATTTCGTGGGGCGGCGCTTTTCCGGTGGCCGCCCCTCGCTATATGATCCGCATCCTTCCATAAACATTCGGGGCCAGCATGAAATTTCCGGCGTTGTTCAAACCGTTGCAGGTCGGTCCATACAGGCTTGCGCATCGCGTCGCGATGGCGCCGCTGACGCGGATGCGGGCCGAGCGCGAGAGCTTTTCGCCGCGGCCGCTCAACGCGGAATATTACGGCCAGCGCGCGACGCCGGGCGGCCTGATCATCGCAGAAGCGTCCCCTGTGCTCTCGCACGGCCGTGGCAATCCGGCGACCCCCGGCATCTATTCGGAGACGCAGATCGCGGGCTGGCGCAAGGTGGTCGACGCCGTGCACGCCAAGGGCGGCATCATCTTCCTCCAGCTCTGGCATGTCGGCCGCGTCTCGCATTCCTCTTTCCATGGCGGCGCGCTGCCGGTGTCGGCTTCGGCGGTCCCGATCAAGGCCGAGGGCATGAAGGCGATGACCGCCGACGGCAAGATCGCCGATTACGAGACGCCGCGCGCACTGGAGACCGAGGAGGTCAAGGACGTCGTCGAGGCGTTCCGTCAAGGTGCCAAGAACGCGCTGGCCGCCGGCTTCGACGGCGTCGAGATCCACGGCGCCAATGGCTATCTGCTCGAGCAGTTCCTGCAATCGCGCAGCAACCAGCGCACAGATCAGTATGGCGGCGGAATCGAGAACCGCGCGCGGCTGCTGCTCGAGGTGACCCAAGCCGCGATCGACGTCTGGGGTGCGAACCGCGTCGCCGTGCGGCTGTCGCCACACGGTATCGCCAATGATTCCGGCGAGGGCGATCCGATGCCGCTCTATACCCATGTCGTGAAGGCGCTCGACAAGCTTGGTCTTGCCTATCTGCACTTCATCGAGCCGCGCTCCAGTGGCGCCGGGCGTGCGGACGTCAACTGGCAGAACGTGCCGTCCGCGATGGTGCTGTTCCGCCCGCTCTACAGCGGCGTGTTGATGACCGCCGGCGGCTTCACCGGCGAGACCGCGAATGCGGGGATCGCCGACGGCCACGCCGACATCATCGCCTTCGGCCGCATCTTCATCTCCAACCCCGATCTGCCGCGCCGGCTGGAGCACGATTACCCGATCACGCCGTACAACCGCGCGACGTTCTACAGCGGCGAAGAAAAGGGCTATACGGATTATCCGGTGTATGACGAGCTGACGCTGGCGTAAGCCTCTGCCGTCATTCCGGGGCGACGCGACGAGACCGCGCGAAGCGCGGCCCGGGAGCGTCGAGCCCGGAATCCATTTCACGACCTTGGCTTGCCGCTCGATGGATTCCGGGTTCGCGACTTTGTCGCGCCCCGGAATGACGGTCGTGTATTGTCGCACGCGCAATGACGACGGAGAGAATCCCCATGGCCAAAGCCGCAGCCGCCGCAGGAATCGCCACCGGCCAATGCCTGTGCGGCAAGGTCAGCTTCGAGATCGACGTGCCCGCGCGGTGGGCCTGGCACGATCATTCCGCCGCCAGCCGCCGCGCCCATGGCGCAGCCTACGCGACTTATGTCGGGAGCTGGAAGAAGCGCTTTCGCATCACCGCTGGCAAGGCTGCGCTGACGCGTTACGAGGACAAGACCACTAAGACCACCCGCAGCTTCTGCTCGCATTGCGGCACGCCGATCGCCTATGAGCGCCCGCGCAGTCCGCACATGGTCAACATCCCCCGCGCGCTGTTCAACGAGCGCACCGGCCGCCAGCCGCTCTATCACATCGCGATCAGAGAACTGCAGGAATGGGCCTATACCGGCGAGCCGCTGGTGCCGCTGAAGGGGTTTCCGGGTGTGGTCTGGCAACGCTCGAAAAAGAAGAAGCGGGCGGGTGGCGAGGACCCGTTCGAGCTTGGGCGCGAGGAGATGTAGCGCGCACCGCGCACTCCGCTTGCGTGCCCCGGACGCAGTGCGGCGCGAAGTGCCGCGCTGCTGAGCCGGGGCCCACGCATCGACGAGCTCGGCGCGAATTCTGGGTCCCGGCTCTGCGTCGCAACGTTACACGTTGCGCCGCGTCCGGGACACGGAGAGGGCGCTCGCGCAACGCAGCCATGACCGCGCTTCCTTGCGCGCCTCCTCCGACTTCGGCCATCATGCTTTCAGTCCTTGCGGCAACGTCCGCTCCTGGAGGAAACATGAAGAACAAGATCACCGGCCGCTCCGCCTTTCTCGCGCTGCTCAAGGACGAGGGCATCACGCATCTGTTCGGCAATCCCGGCACCACCGAGTTGCCGATCATGCACGCACTGAAGGACCACCCTGATCTCACCTATGTGATGGCGATGCAGGAGAGCCTGGTGGTGGCGATTGCCGATGGTTACAGCCGCGCCTCGGGAAAACTCGTCGCCTGCAATGTCCATGTCGCGCCAGGCCTCGGCAACGCGATGGGCTCGCTCTACAACGCTCAATTCACGGGCACGCCGATGATCCTCACCGCCGGCCAGCAGGAGCAGGGCCACGGCCTGATGGAGCCGGTGCTGTACGGTCCCTTGGTGCGCATGGCCGAGCCGCTGGTGAAATGGGCGGTCGAGGTGACTCGGTTGGAAGACCTGCCGCGCATCGTGCGCCGCGCGGCCAAGGTTGCGACCACGTCGCCGACCGGCCCCGTGTTCATCTCGCTGCCTGGCGACATCCTCAATAGCGAGGCCGGCATCGATCTCGGCCGTTCCACCCGCATCGACGCGCGTACCAAACCATCCGATGACGCGCTCAGGGCCTTTGCTGCGCGGCTGCTGAAAGCCGAGCGTCCTGTGATCGTCACCATGGACGAAGTGGTCAAGAGTGACGCGCTGAAGGAGGCGGCTGAATTGGCCGAATTGCTCGGCGCTGCCGCTTATCAGTCCTCGACGCCTTATGGTTCGCACTTCCTCTCGGAGAGCCCGAGCTTCGTCGGCACGCTGGCGCGGGTTCAGAAGGCGGCGCGCGATACGCTCGCGCCCTACGATCTCCTGATTGCGCTTGGCGGCGATCCCCTGCGGATGTCGGTCCATAGCGAGGTCGATGCGCTGCCGGATGGTCTCGGCATCGTGCAGGTCGGTCTCGCCGATTGGGAGATCGCCAAGAACTACGGCGCCGAGATCGCGCTGAAGGCGGATTTGAAGGAAACGCTGCGCGCGTTGATCCCCGCGCTGAAGGAGTTGGGCGGCACAACACTTGTGAGCCGCGCCAGGCAACGTCTTGCCGAGCTTGCGCCGAAGAACTGGACCGCGCGCCGTACCGCGCTGGTTGAGCAGATCGGTAAGAGCGCCGGCCGCACGCCGATCGATCCGGATTTTCTGGTGCTGCAAATGGTCGAGGCCATGCCCGACCATGCCATCCTCGTCGACGAAGGGCTCACCTCCAGCCGCCAGATCACGAACCTGCGTCCGCATCGCGATCGCTACGGCTATCACGGCCTCGCCTCCGGCGGCATCGGCTGGGGCCTGCCGGCTTCGGTCGGCGCCAGCATCGCCAATCCGGATCGCCCCGTCGTGTGTTTCTCCGGCGATGGCAGCGCGATGTATTCGATCCAGGCGCTGTGGACGGCGGCGCATCACAAGCTGCCGCTCAACGTCGTCATCGCCAACAATGGCGGCTACCGCATCATCAAGCAGCGCCTGCTCGCCTTCCATGGCGATGACAATTACGTCGGCATGGATTTCGTCGATCCGCCGGTGGATTTCGCCGGCATCGCCAAGGCGCTGGGCTGCGAGGCGATCAAGGTCAGCGATCCCCGGGAACTGAAGGCAACGCTGTCGTCGGCGTTTGGCCGGCCCGGGACGAAGCTGATCGAGGTGATGGTGGACGGGAAAGTGTAGGCACTCTGATAATGGCGGGCGCGATCCCTCCCCATCGTCGTCCCGGCGAAAGCCGGGACCCATAGCCACAGGGAGGGGTTTGGCGAAGACTCGTCGTCCGGGACTGCGACCAATCACAATCGAGGGATCACGCGGTATGGGTCCCGGCCTTCGCCGGGACGACGCCTGATGGTGTGGCGCAGAACTACCCCCTCTTCCCCACGCGATATCCCGCCGCCGGGTGCGGCGCATCGAGCCTTGCGCGGCCCTCGCCGAACAGCTTCTCCCGCAGCGTACCCTTGGCATAGTCCGCCTTGTACCGTCCGCGCCGCGTCAGCTCCGGCACCAGCATGTCGGCGATGTCCTCGAAATCACCGGGCGAGATAGCAAAGGCGACGTTGAGGCCGTCGACGTCGGTCGCCTCGAACCATTGCTCGATCTTGTCGGCAACCATCTCCGGCGTGCCGACCACGACCGGGCCGGCGCCGCCGATGCCGACATGCTCGATGACGTCGCGCACGGTCCAGACGCGATCGGGATCGGCACGAGTGACGTTGTCCATGGCGCTGCGGCCGGCGTCGTTCTGGACGTGCCGGACCTGCTGGTCGAGGTCGTAGCCGGAGAAATCGACGCCGGTCCACCCCGACATCAGCGCCAGCGCGCCTTCCGGGCTGATGTGGCGGCGATAGTCGGCGTATTTCTCTTTCGCCTCGGCTTCCGTCCGTCCCAGGATGATCGTCATCATCGAGAACATCAGGATCTCGGCCGGGTTGCGGCCGAGCGCGGCGGCCTCCTGCCGGATTGCTGACACGCGCGGCGCGATCACCTTGGCCGACGGTCCCGACATGAACACGCATTCGGCATGCTTTGCCGCGAACTGCCGGCCGCGCGGCGAGGTGCCGGCCTGGTACAGCACCGGCGTGCGCTGCGGCGAGGGCTCGCTGAGATGGATGGTGTTGTTGATGCGGTAGTTCGCGCCGTCATGATTGACGCGATGCACTTTCGTGGGATCGGTGAAGATGCCGCGCGTCCGATCCCGCAGCACGGCGTCGTCCTCCCAGCTTCCTTCCCAGAGCTTGTAGACGACCTCCATATATTCGTCCGCGATGTCGTAGCGGTCGTCATGCCCCGTCTGCTTGTCCTTGCCGGCGCCGCGCGCGGCGCTATCGAGATACCCGGTGACCACGTTCCAGCCGATCCGCCCCTCGGTGAGGTGATCGAGTGTCGACATCCGCCGCGCGAACGGATAGGGCGGCTCGAAGGACAGATTGCTGGTGACGCCGAACCCGAGATTTTGCGTCACCGCCGCCATCGCCGAGAGCAGCAGCAGCGGCTCGTTCGACGGCGTCTGCGCCGCATTGCGCAAGGCTGCGTCAGGGCTGTTGCCGTAGACGTCATAGACCCCGAGCACGTCGGCCAGGAACAGCCCGTCGAAACGGCCGCGCTCCAGCGTTTTGGCGAGATCAATCCAGTAGGGCAGGCGGTTATAGTCGGCAGTGCGGTCGCGCGGATGGGTCCACAGGCCCGGTGACTGGTGCGCGACGCAATTCATCGCAAAGGCGTTGAGCCTGATTTGCTTGGCCATGATGTCCCTCGGCACTCTGTACTGAGCGCTCTTCGAATGGTAGACGTGCGCCCGAACTTGGCGAAGTTCTTGCATATCCTAGACTTGGATGTCTCGGCCTTGGCAAGGCCAAAATCCGTAGCGCTGCCGCGCTTGGCAAGCCAATCTCAAGAGAGCAAGAGCGAAATCCCAAGCGAACTCCAAGAACTTCGACGTCCCCGCCACTTTCGAAGTCCCGCCCGTCTCGGGTAATGTCCTTCGTCTCAAAACCTCGAAAAGCAAGTCATGACCAGAGCCGACGCCATCGCCCGCGCCCGTGAGGATTTCAAGTCCGGTGCGTTCCTCACCGAGCTCGACCGCCGCGTCGCTTATCGGACCGAGAGCCAGAATCCGTCGCGCGGCGCTGAGCTGCGCGCCTATCTGGAACAGGAAATGCAGCCGGCCTTTGCTGCGCTTGATTTCACCAGCCGCATCGTCGAATCCCCGAGCGGCAAGGCGCCGTTCCTGTTCGCCGAGCACCACGAAAACGATTCAGCGCCGACCGTGCTGATCTACGGCCATGGCGACGTCGTCGACGGCATGGAGGGGGAGTGGCGCGACGGCCGCGATCCCTGGCGCACGTCGGTTGCGGGCACGCGCCTCTATGGCCGCGGCACCGCCGACAACAAGGGCCAGCACAGCATCAACATGGCGGCGCTCCGCGCGGTGCGCGATGCCCGCGGCGGCAAGCTCGGCTTCAACGCCAAATTCATCGTCGAGATGGGCGAGGAGATCGGCTCGCCCGATCTCGGCAAGGTCTGCGACCTCAATCGCGGCGCGCTCAAGGCCGATCTGTTCATGGCCTCCGACGGGCCGCGCCTGTCCGCCGACCGTCCGACGCTGTTTCTGGGCTGCCGCGGCGGCATCCGCATCCATCTCGACGTGAACCTGCGTGATGGCGGCCACCATTCCGGCAATTGGGGCGGCGTGCTCGCCAACCCCGCGACCATCCTGGTCAACGCGATTTCCACGCTGGTCGACGGCCACGGCCGCCTCCAGCTCGACGCACTGAAGCCGCCGCGGCTCACCAACCAGATCCGCAGCTATCTCGCCGACGTGCAGGTGGTGCCGACCGCGGACGAGCCGGCGCTGGCTGAGAATTGGGGTGAGGATGGACTATCGGCGGCCGAACGGCTCTACGCCTGGAACACGCTGGAAGTGCTGGCGATGTCCTCGGGCAATATCGAGAAGCCGGCGAACGCCATTCCCGGCCATGCCAATGCCGTGCTGCAACTGCGTTTCGTGGTCGGGACCAAGATCGAGGGCCTGATCGAGGCCATCCGCGCGCATCTGGTCGCGAAGGGTTTTCCGATGGTCGAGGTGCGGGCGGCTCAGAGTTTTGCTGCATCGCGCACCGATTTCGACAGCCCCTGGATCAAATGGGCGGCGGATTCGGTGCAAGAGACCACCGGCAAGGCGCCGGCCGTGCTGCCGAATTTCGGCGGCTCGCTTCCTAATGACGTGTTCTCCGAAATCCTGGGCCTGCCGACGATCTGGGTGCCGCACTCCTATCCCGGCTGCTCCCAGCATGCGCCCAATGAGCACATCCTGCTGCCATTGACCGAAGAGGCCTTGACGGTGATGGCCGGGCTGTTCTGGGATCTCGGCGAATTGCCGGCGCCGTTAACCTGAGCCTTTGATCCAGCCGAAAGTTACATTCTAATCCGGCTCGATTTGTGCTTGCATCCGGGCCGCATCATCCGAAAGGGGAAGAAAAAGTGAAACATTTCCGTCACATCGGGCTCGCGCTGGCCGCGACCTTCGTCGTCAGCCAGGCTGGGGCCCAGGGGCTGACCGGCACGCTGAAGAACATCAAGGACACCGGCGCGATCACGCTGGGCTTCCGCGATTCCTCGATCCCGTTCTCCTATCTCGACGACAATCAGAAGCCCGTCGGCTTCGCGATGGACATCTGCTACAAGATCGTCGACGCCGTGAAGAAGGAGCTCAAGCTCGACAAGCTCGAGGTCAAGCTCAACCCGGTGACGTCGGCAACCCGCATCCCGTTGATGGCGAACGGCACGATCGATCTCGAATGCGGCTCGACCACCAACAACGCCGAGCGCCAGAAGCAGGTCGCCTTCACCAACACCCACTTCCTGACCGCGAGCCGCTACGTGTTCAAGAAGTCGAGCGGCCTGAAGTCGATCGACGATCTCAAGGGCAAGGCGGTGGTCTCGACCGCCGGCACCACCAACATCAAGCAGCTCACCGAAGCCAACGTCGCGAAGGGCCTCGGCGCCAACATCATTCCGGCCAAGGACCACGCCGAAGCCTTCCTGATGGTCGAGACCGACCGCGCGGTCGCCTTCGTGATGGACGACATCCTGCTGGCGAGCCTCGTTGCCGGCTCGAAGTCGCCGGGCGACTATGCCATCTCCAAGGATGCGTTCTCCAAGCCCGAGCCCTATGGCATCATGCTGCGCAAGGACGATGCCCCCTTCAAGAAGGTGGTCGATGCGGCGACGGCGGCGCTCTATACGTCCGGCGAAGCCCAGAAGATCTACGACAAGTGGTTCACCCAGAAGATCCCGCCGAAGGGACTGAACCTCAACACGCCGATCTCGGCCGAGCTGAAGAACGAGTTCGCCAAGCCGACGGACTCGCCGAACCCGGACGATTACAAGTAAGATGAGCTATTCGCCTCTCCCCCCTTGTGGGGAGAGGCGGTATAGTTCGGCCATTCTGGAGGGAGAATGGCCGGACATTTGCATAGGCGCCGGGACATCCATGACTGGCGCGTTCGCGCGGGGGACACGTGAACTATAACTGGAACTGGGGAATCTTTTTCCAGCCGAACCCGATGGGGACCGGCACCTATCTCGACATGCTGCTGTCGGGACTGGTGCTGACCCTCAAGACCGCGGCGCTGGCCTGGGTCATCGCGCTGATCACCGGCTCGATTGTCGGCGTGATGCGCACGCTGCCGTCGAAGGGGGCGAACTGGTTCGGCTTTGCCTATGTCGAATTCTTCCGCAACATGCCGCTGCTCGTGCAGCTCTTCCTGTGGTTCTTCGTGCTGCCGGAACTGCTGCCAAGAGGCGCCGGCACTTGGCTGAAGCAGATGCCGAACGCGCCGTTCTGGACGGCGGCGATCGGCGTCGGGTTCTTCATGTCCGCGCGCGTGGCCGTGCAGCTGCAGGCCGGCATTGGATCGCTGCCGCGCGGGCAGAGGATGGCGGCAACCGCGCTGGGTCTGACCACCGTGCAGGGCTATCGCTACGTGCTGCTGCCGATGGCGTTCCGCATCATCCTGCCCCCGCTGACGTCCGAGTTTCTCAACACCATCAAGAACACGGCGGTCGCGATCACCATCGGTCTGCTCGAGTTGACCGGACAGGCGCGCTCCATGCAGGAATTCTCGTTCCAGGTATTCGAGGCCTTCACCGCCGCGACCATTCTCTACCTCCTCGTCAACGCCGTCGTCGTGACCGCGATGCGCTTCCTCGAGCGCTGGGTTGCGATTCCCGGCTACATCACGGGGAAATAAGCGATGTTCGGCAATCTCGATTTCGACGTCATCCGCCGCGCGCTGCCCTACCTGTTCTACGAGGGCATGACCTTCACGCTGACGCTGACGGGGCTCGCAGCACTCGGGGGCCTGGTCTTCGGCACGGCGCTCGCCCTGATGCGCCTGTCCGGCTTCAAGTTGCTCGGCCGGATCGCCGGCGTCTATGTCGACTTCATGCGCTCACTGCCGCTGGTGCTGGTCATCTTCTGGTTCTACTTCCTGGTGCCTTATATCGGGCAGTGGCTGACCGGCGCCTCGCGCCCGATCAGCGTCGGCGCGTTCGCATCCTCGCTCATCACCTTCATCATGTTCGAGGCGGCGTATTTCTCCGAGATCATGCGCGCCGGCATCCAGTCGATCTCGCGCGGGCAGCCCGCCGCGGCCAGCGCGCTGGGGCTGACTTACGCCCAGACCATGCGCTACGTCGTGCTGCCGCAGGCCTTCCGCAACATGCTGCCGGTCCTGATTACGCAGACCATCGTGCTGTTCCAGGACACCTCGCTGGTCTACGTGCTGTCGATCACCGACTTCCTCGGCGCGGCCAGCAAGGTGGCGCAACGCGACGGGCGCTTGGTCGAAATGTATCTGTTTGCAGCTGTCGTCTACTTCACCATTTCCTGTGTCGCGTCCTTCGGCGTCCGCCGGCTCCAGGCGCGCATCGCCATCATTCGCTAGAGCGTGTCGGTCATGATCGAAATCAGCCACGTCAACAAATGGTACACTCCGAGTTTCCAGGTGCTGACCGATTGCACCACCAGCGTCACCAAGGGTGAGGTCGTCGTGGTCTGCGGTCCGTCGGGCTCGGGCAAGTCGACGCTGATCAAATGCGTCAATGCGCTGGAGCCGTTCCAGAGCGGCGACATCCTGGTCGACGGCACCAAGGTCAACGATCCCAAGACCGATCTGCCGAAGCTGCGCTCGCGCGTCGGCATGGTGTTCCAGCACTTCGAGCTGTTTCCGCACCTCAAGATCATCGACAATCTCTGCCTCGCGCAGCAGAAGGTGCTGGGGCGGTCGCATGACAAGGCGCAGACCAAGGGCATGCAGCTTCTGGAGCGCGTCGGGTTGAAGGAGCAGGCGCAGAAGTTTCCGGCGCAGCTCTCCGGCGGCCAGCAGCAGCGCGTCGCCATCGCCCGCGCGCTGGCAATGGATCCGATTGCCATGCTGTTCGACGAGCCGACCTCGGCGCTCGATCCCGAAATGATCAGCGAGGTGCTCGACGTCATGGTCGACCTCGCCCGCGAAGGCATGACCATGATGGTTGTGACCCACGAGATGGGTTTTGCCCGCAAGGTCGCCAACCGCGTCATCTTCATGGACCGCGGCGAGATCGTCGAGGACGCCGCGAAGGACGATTTCTTCGGTAAGCCCCGCAGCGACCGCGCGCAGAAGTTCTTGTCGAAGATTCTGTCCCATTAACTCCTGTCGTCATTCCGGGACGCGCCTCTTGGCGCGGGCCCGGAATCCATCGAGCGGCAGTACGCGAGGTGAGATGGATTCTCAGATGCGCAATTGTGCATCGTAGCCCATTCGCTTTGCGAATGCCCCGGAATGACGAATAGATGGGTGCTCGCTCCCCCCATTTCGCGTATAAGCGCGTTAACCCTTTTTCGCCAGGAGACCTGCCTTGGACTCGATCGCCTACGTCAACGGCTCATTCGTCCCGCTCTCGGACGCGAAAGTCTCGATCCTCGATCGCGGCTTCCTGTTCGCCGATGGCATCTACGAGGTCTCGGCCGTGCTCGACGGCAAGCTGGTCGACAACGCCTCGCACCTGGCGCGGCTGGAGCGCTCGGTCGGCGAGATCAAGCTGAAGTTGCCCGAGACGGTCGAGCGCATCACCGAGCTTCAGAAGGAGCTGATCGCGCGCAACAAGGTCGAGAACGGCCTCGTCTACCTCCAGGTGACGCGTGGCGCCGACAAGGGCCGCGACTTCGCGTTTCCCAAGGGCGACGTCAAGTCGAGCCTGGTGATGTTCACCTCCGAGAAGGACATCATCAACGCGGCGTCGGCGAAGACCGGCATCAACGTGATCACCGTGCCCGACATCCGCTGGGAGCGGCGCGACATCAAGAGCGTGGCGCTGCTGGCGCAGGTGCTGGCGAAGCAGGTCGCGGCGGAAGCCGGCGCCGGCGAAGCCTGGATGCTGCAAGACGGCTATGTCACCGAAGGCGGCTCGTCCTCGGCATTCATCCTGACACAGGACGACGTCATCGTGACCCGCAAGAACTCCAACGCGATCCTGCCGGGCTGCACCCGCAAGGCCGTGGTGGCGCTCGCCGAAGAGCGCCAGCTCCGCGTCGAGGAGCGTTCTTTCACGGTGGCCGAGGCGCTCGCCGCCAAGGAGGCTTTTGCGACGTCGGCCTCACTGTTCGTCCAGCCGGTGGTCGCGATCGACGGCAAGAAGATCGGCGACGGCAAACCCGGCCCGATGGCAACGCGGCTGCGCGAGATCTACGTGGAGTTCGCCAAGGCGACGGCGATTTAGGCGGCGCTCTGGTAGGGTGGGCAAAGGCGCGCTTGCGCCGTGCCCACATCTTTTCTCGCATTCGCTGAAAAGCGGTGGGCACGCTTCGCTTTGCCCACCCTACGAGGCTTGCCCGCGAGGTGCACGCTGCGGCTACGCCACCGACGCTTTCACCTTCACCGGGTGAACCGCGCGGAACGAGATCGCAATCCTGTTCCAGGCGTTGATGGCGCCGATCAGCATGGTCAGGTTCACGGTCTCCTCCTCGGAGAAATGCGCCCGGACCTGCTCATAGACGTCATCAGGCGCATGCGTCTGCGAGATCAGCGTCACCGCTTCCGTCCAGGCCAGCGCGGCGCGCTCGCGGTCGGAATAGAGCGGGGATTCGCGCCAGGCGTCGAGCAGATAGATGCGCTGCTCGGTCTCGCCGCGCTTGCGCGCATCCTCGGTGTGCATGTTGATGCAATAGGCACAGCCATTGATCTGCGAGGCCCTGATCTTGACGAGCTCGATCAGTGATTTCTCCAGGCCCGTCGATTGGATCTGCGTCTCCAGCGCCATCAGTGCTTTGATCGTGTCGGGCGCGGCCTGGTAGTAGTTCATGCGGGGCTTCATGGTCGTTCTCCTTTCGTGGGGTGAGGTCAGTGGGCTCCGCCGGCGGAAGTCTGGCCCGGCTTCTTCAGGAAGAGAGCGGCGATCAGGGCCACGATCAGCGCCGCGCCGAGCAGATAGAAGGTGTCGCTGAAGGCGAGGATATAGGCCTGCTTCTGCACGATACGGCCGATCGCGACATAGGCACGATGGGACGCATCCGCATGGTCGAGGATGCCGTGATTGATGAAATATTGCGTGAGTTGCTCCAGCCGTGTGCGCGTCGCCTGCTCGAACACCGAGACCGACTGCATCAGCACGTTGGAGTGATACTGCTCGCGCTTGGTCAGCACGGTCTGGAGCAGCGCGATGCCGACGGCGCCGCCGAGATTGCGCGTCATGTTGAACAGGCCGGACGCCGAGCCCGCATTCTCCGGCTCGATGCCTGATGTCGCGACGGCCGACAGCGGTGCCATCACCAGCGCCTGGCCGATCGCCCGAACCACATTGGGCCAGAGCAACTGATCGGCGGCATAGTTGCTGGTCATGGTGATGTTCATGAAGTTGGAGGCCGCGAACAGGACGAAACCGACACCGATGATGATCCGCGCGTCGAACTTCTGCATCAGCCGCGGCACCAGCGGAATCAGCATGAGTTGCGGCAGCCCGGTCCATGCCAGCACCAAGCCGATCTGCTCGGCGTTGTAGCCCTGGATGCGAGCCAGATATTGCGGCAGGATGAAGACCGAGCCGTAGAGCGCGACGCCGAGCAGGAAGTTTGCGAGCATGCCGAAGCCGAAATTGCGGCGCACGAGCAGGCGAAGGTTCAGGAGCGGCTTCTTGACCGTGAGCTCGATGATCAGGAACGCAGTCAGCGCAACGACGGCGATCACCGACAGTTTCACGATGAAGGGCGAGCCGAACCAGTCGTCCTTGTTGCCTTCCTCCAGCACGGTCTGGAGCGCGGACAGGCCGATTGCCATGGTGATGATGCCGACCCAGTCGCCCTCGCGCAGGAGCGAAAGCTTCATCGGCCTTGCGTCGAGCGCGTACCAGAGCATGCCGACCATGATCGCGCCGGGCACGAGGTTGACGTAGAAGATGTATTGCCAGCCGAAATTCTCGGTGAGATAGCCGCCGATGGTCGGGCCGATCGCGGGTGCGAAGGTCGCCGACAGCGCGAACAGGGCAAGGCCCACCGGCTGTTTTCCGCGCGGCAGCAACGTGATGATCAGCGTGAAGGCCATCGGAATCAGCACGCCGCCGGTGAAGCCTTGCACCGCGCGCAGCACGATCATCTGCGACAGATCCTGCGCCAACGCGCAGGCCGCGGACAGCGCCAAAAACAGGATCGCGTTGGTAAGGAGATAAATCCGGATCGAGAACACCTGCGCGAGCCAGCCGGAGAGCGGGATCACCACGATCTCGGCGATCAGATAGGAGGTCGAGATCCAGCCGCCGTCGTCGATGCCGGCGCCGATCGCACCTTGGATGTCGGCCAGCGAGGCGTTGACGATCTGGATGTTCAGCACCGCCATGAAGGCGCCCAGCGTCGCGCCGATCACCGCGATCCATATTCTTGCGGAAACCGCCGGCGTGGCGGGCGCAGCAGGAGCGGCGAGGCCGGCTGCGGCGTTGAGGGTGGGTTGGAGCGTGCTCATGGAAGCCTCGTCAGCTTCAGCCGCCGTTCGGACGGGATGTGTTGTCGGCGAGATGCCTGGTCGTCTCGCGTTCGGCCAGCACCGCCTGCTTGGTGTCGACGGTCGGCACCGCGGACATGCCGGGGCGCAGCAGACCGGTGAGGTTATGATCGTCGAGCACGATCTTCACCGGCACGCGCTGCACGATCTTGGTGAAGTTGCCGGTGGCGTTGTCCGGCGGCAGCAGGGCGAATTCGAGCCCGCTCGCCGGCGACAGGCTGTCGATATGGCCGCGCAGGGTCTGACCGCGGAAGCTGTCGACGCGCAGCTCGACCGGCTGGCCGGGACGCATATGCGTGAGCTGAGTCTCCTTGAAGTTTGCAACGACATAGACCGCATCGAGCGGCACCACGGCCATCAGCTGTGTGCCGGCCTGCACGTACTGGCCGACGCGCAGCGAACGTGCGCCAACCGTGCCGTCGACCGGCGCTGTGATCTCAGTGTAGGACAGGTTCAGCGCCGCCTGCTGCGCCACCGCGCGAGCGCGTTCGAGCTGGGCCGCCGCCTGGGCGCGCTGGGTGGTGAGTACGTCGACCTTGCGCTGCGCCGCCAAGAGGCCGGATTTGGCGTGCTGCAGTTGCGCGGCGCTGGCGCGCAGCGCCGCATCGGTCTGCTGCGCGCGCTGGATCGTGCCGGAGCCCGTCTTCATCAGATCGTCGTAGCGGGCGCGTTCCTCCTGGGCGAATTTCAGATTGGCGTCCGCAGCGGTGACGTCGGCGGTGCTCTGCGCGATGATCGGCTGCTGCAATTCGAGCTGGGCATCGATGTTGCGCACCGAGGCTTCGCCGGCGGCGACATCGGCGCGGGCCTGGTCGAGCGCTGCCTTGAAGTCACGATCGTCGATCTTGGCCAGCGCCTGGCCCGCTTTGACCTTCTCGTTGTCGCCAACCAGCACCTTCGCGATGTAGCCGGAGACCTTTGGCGCGATGATCGTGGAATCGGCCTTCACGTAGGCGTCGTCGGTGGATTCGAGGTAGCGGCCGGTGGTCCAATAGTCATGTCCGAAATAGGCAACCGTTGCCGTGCCTGCGAGGAGCGCGAGCACCAACGCGGCGCGCCGGACCAACGTCCGGGCCGGCAGGCGCGGCGTCTTGGAGTAAACATTAATGATTTCAGTTGCTTGCTGGAAGTTTTCGGTGCGCGGCATTTCGGACATGGCGGTCTCCTATCGGCGTGCTGAGACTATCTGTCTTTCTTACTCCGGTGATAATTAGCGAAATATCGGAAGGATTATCCATTAAGGGTGGATAGTCCGGGGGATATCGCTTTGATGTCTGAGGTCTACCGAACCGGATGTGCCACTGCCCCAGAGCGATTGCCGCATCTGTCGCGCAATTGCTGCTAACGAGGGCCCATGTCGCGCGAAGCTAGGCGGGCGAGACCGCCTGGGTGATCTGTTAGATAATCCCGGCGAATTCCTTGCGATTATCGATCAAGAGCGGATAATCAGGCGGCATGGACCGATTGACCAGCCTCGAAGTCTTCAGCCGGGTGGTCGAGACCGGCGGCTTTTCCGCAGCAGCCCGCAAGCTCAACATGTCGACCAGCATGGTGAGCAACCACGTCCAGGCGCTGGAGGACCGGCTCGGCGTGCGGCTGCTCAATCGCACCACGCGCAAGGTCAGCCTCACCGAGATCGGCAAGGCCTATTACGACCGCGCCACGCAGATCCTCGCCGATCTCGAGCAGGCCGACGACATCGCGAGCGAATTGCAGTCGGTGCCCCGCGGTACGCTGCGCATCCACGTCGCCACGCACATGGTGCCGTTCGTCGCGCCGGTGGTGGCGCAGCTCCTGTCGACTTATCCGGAGCTCAAGATCGACCTGCGCATGGGCGAGGCCGACGTCGACCTCATCGAGGAAGGCTATGACGTCGCCCTGCGTATGACCGCGCCGCCGGATTCGAGCCTGATCGTGCGCAGTCTCGCCACCTGGCGGCACGTGCTGTGCTGTTCGCACGATTATCTCGAGAGGCATGGTCGTGTTCAGAAGCTCGACGAACTCGCCGCGCACCATTGTGCGCGTCACTTGAACTATCCTTTCGGCGACGAGTGGCGCTTCTTCGATCGCAAGGGTGCCCCGGCCTCGGTACGCATCTCCGGCCGCTTCGTCACTAATAGCGGGGAAGCGCTGCGGAAAGTCGCACTGGAGGGCGCTGCCGTCTGCCTGATGGCCGGGTTTCTGGTTCAGGACGATCTTGAAGCAGGCCACCTCGTTCGGCTCCTGCCCGAATATCGCCCGGTCGAGATGTCGATGAACGCGGTCTATCCGCACCGCCACCATCTGTCGGCGAAGGTGAGGACCTTCATCGACATGCTCGTGCATCACAGCGCCGAGCAGCAGAAGCTGATCAATCCCTATTCATGAGTGGCGCGGCGGTCAGGCCGCTCGCGCCGTTACCGGCTGCGCCAGCAGGGATTCGACCTCGGTCTTGACCGAGGCGATGGCAGCCTCTTTCACGGGCCCATAGCCGCGGATGTTCATGGGGGCCTTGGCCACAACGATGAGATCTGCCAGGCGTGCCGCGTCGAGTTCGCCGAGCATCCGGTCGATCAGGCCCTCGTACCAGGCGATCAGCTCCCGCTCGGCGCGCCGTTCGGCAGTGTAGCCGAATGGATCGAACGGTGTTCCGCGCAGCCCCTTCAATCGCGCCAGCATGGCGAGCGGCATCTGGATCCACTGCCCGAAGGCGCGCTTGCGCGGACGTCCACGTGCGTCGCGTCTTGACGGCAGAAATGGCGGCGCAAGGTGATAGTGGATGCTGAAGCCATCCTCGAACTCGCGCTTCAATTCGTCGATGAAGCCGCTCTGCATGTGCAGCCGCGCCACCTCGTACTCGTCCTTGTAGGCCATCAGCTTGAACAGGGCGCGGGCCACCGCATCGGTCAGGGCCTCGCTGCTCAGAGCGGACTCGGCGGCGCGGACTCTGGCGACCATTCTCCGGTAATGCGTCGCATAGGCTTCGTCCTGATAGGCGGTGAGGAAATCGGCGCGGCGTTCAACGAGCTGGTCGAGTGTCTCGACCGCGGGCATATCGTCCATCTTCGGCAGAAATTCCGGATCGGCAGCGGCGATGCGGCCCCAGGCGAACGCCTGCTTGTTGCGATCGACGGCGACGCCGTTGAGCTCGATCGCCCGCAGCAGCGCTTGCAGCGAGACCGGCACCAGTCCGTGCTGCCAGGCAAAGCCCAGCATGATGATGTTGGCATAGACGGCATCGCCGAGCAGCCGTTCGGCCAACGCATTCGCGTTGAGCGTGTCGAGATTGCTGTCGCCGATCACGCGGCCGATCGCGCGCAGGCGGGCAGGCGAGGCGAGGTCGGCGTCGCGGAAGCGGACGACGTCGCCGGTCGGCATCTCCGCGGTATTGAGCGCGGCGCGCGTGCCACGGCGGTAGGTGCCGGAGGCCTTCGGCGAGGAGCTCACGACGAGGTCGCAGCCGATCAGCGCATCGGCCGCGCCCTGGTCGATGCGCACCTGGTGCAGCGCCTCGGGGGAAGCGGCAAGCCGGATGTAGCTCAGCACGGGCCCGAATTTTGCGCAAACCGGTGAAATCCAGCACCGAGACGCCGCTTCGCTCGAGATGCGCGGCCATGCCGATCAGCGCACCGACCGTGATCACGCCGGTGCCGCCGACGCCGGTCACCAGCAGGTCGTAGGGCCGGTCGAGCGTCGCGAAGGCGGGCAGGGGAAGCGTCGCGGCGCGGCCGATCGCGTCGATCTGGCTCGCGGCCTTCTTCCGGCGCGTCGCGCCCTCGACGGTAACAAAGCTGGGACAGAAGCCGTTGAGGCAGGAAAAGTCCTTGTTGCAGGCCGAGAGATTGATCTGGCGCTTGCGGCCGAACGGCGTTTCCTTCGGCTCGACGCTGAGACAGTTGGATTCGACCGAGCAATCGCCGCAGCCTTCGCAGACGAGATCATTGATGTAGGCAAAGCGCTTTGGGTCGTCCATCTGGCCGCGCTTGCGCCGCCGGCGCTTCTCGGTGGCGCAAGTCTGCTGGTAGATCAGCACGGAGACGCCGGGCACGTCGCGCAGTTCGCGCTGCACGGCGTCCATCTCCTCGCGTGGATGGATTGTGACGCCGGTTGGCAGGTCGGGCGGAGAAAATTGCGCGGGATGGTCCGACACCAGCGCGATGCGCTCAACACCTTCGGCGCGGACGCTGTGAGCGATGGCATGCACGCTGATGGGCCCGTCGACCGGCTGGCCGCCGGTCATTGCGACGGCGTCGTTGAACAGGATCTTGTAGGTGATGTTGGCCTTGGCGGCGATCGCCTGCCGGATCGCCATCGAGCCCGAGTGATAATAGGTGCCTTCACCGAGATTCTGGAACACGTGCTTGTGGCCGGTGAATTTCGATGAAGCCGCCCAGTTCACGCCCTCGCCGCCCATCTGGATCAACGAGGAGGTCTCGCGGTCCATCCAGCTCGCCATGAAATGGCAGCCGATGCCGGCGAGTGCCTTGGAGCCCTCCGGCACTTTCGTCGACGTATTGTGCGGACATCCCGAGCAGAAATACGGTGTGCGCGTTGCTCCTGGGACGTTGATCGTGCGTGCCGCCTCCGGCATCAAGGCAGCTGCCCGCGCGGCGAGATTGAGTCCCGGAAACATCGGGTCGAGCCGGCGCGCCAGCACGGCAGTCAGCGCGCGCGGCGACAGTTCGCCGATCCAGGAGATCAGCCGCGCTCCTTGCTCGTCGTGCTTGCCGACCATGCGCTCGGGCTTCTCGCCCGGATAGTCGTAGAAATATTCCTTGAACTGGCTCTCGATGATGCCGCGCTTCTCCTCGACCACGAGAATCTCGCGCTTGCCCTTCACGAATTCCATCGCGTCATGCAGCGCCAGCGGCCAGACCATGCCGACCTTGTAAACGTCGATGCCGATGCTGCGGCAGGCCGCTTCATCGAGGCCCAACAGCCGCAGCGCTTCCATCAGGTCGAGATGCGCCTTGCCCGTGGTGACGATGCCGTAGGTCGCGTTCGGAATGTCGTAGATGTGCCTGTCGATCGGATTGGCCTTCGCAAAGGCGTAGACGGCGTGCTTCTTCGCTTCCAGCCGCTCCTCGATCTGCGGTCCGGGCAGGTCGGGCCAGCGATAGTGCAGGCCGCCCGGTGGCGGCGTGAAGTCGGGCGTGCGGAAGTCGCGGGGCGGGCTTAGCGCCACGGAGGCGCCCGACTCCACGATCTCCGAAATCGCCTTGAAGCCGACCCACATGCCGGAGAAGCGGCTCAGCGCGTAGCCATATTCGCCGAATGCTAGGTATTCGCTGACGCTTGCGGGGTGCAGCGTCGGCATGAACCAGCTCATGAAGGCGACGTCGGACTGGTGCGGCATCGAGGACGAAACGCAGCCATGGTCGTCGCCTGCAACCACCAGCACGCCGCCATGCGGCGAGGAGCCATAGGCGTTGCCGTGCTTGAGCGCATCGCCGGAGCGGTCGACGCCGGGGCCCTTGCCATACCAGAGCCCGAACACGCCATCGACCTCGCGGTCGGCTTGCGTCTCGACCTGCTGTGAGCCGAGCACGGCGGTCGCCGCAAGGTCTTCGTTCACGGCGGGGAGGAATTCAATGCGGTCACGCTTGAGCCGTTCCGGGATGCGCCAGAGCTCGAGATCGATGCCGCCGAGCGGCGAGCCGCGATAGCCGGAGATGAAGCCGGCGGTGTTGAGGCCGCGCGCGCGATCGCGCCTGACTTGGTCGAGTGCGACCCGGACGATCGCCTGTGTACCCGTGAGGAAGACACGGCCTTCCTCGCGGTCATAGCGGTCGGAGAGTTCGTAGGTGTCGAGGGACGGAATGGCGTCCATGTGGACCTCCCGCGGCATTCCCTGCCGGATCAGCAGAGGTTAGGCCCGGGCGGCTGGTAGGTCTTACCTATCTTTCCCGATAGACGCGGTAGTTCTGGTAGATATGTCCGATTTGGCCTACTATTCGGTGGAATTATCCAGTTGCGCGGGATTTCATGATCGAAGAGCAGGACACGCGGATTCTTGCGCACCTCCAGAAGGATGGCCGCGCCACCAACCAGCAGCTTGCCGACGAGGTCGGCATGTCCACCTCGGCCTGCTGGCGGCGGGTGCGCGCGCTGGAGGAAAGCCGCGTCATCCGCGGCTACGCCGCGCTGATCGATCGCGAGCGGGCGGGCTTCGCGATGTCCGCCATCCTCCACGTCTCGCTGGAGCGGCATGACGCGAAGTTCGTCGACGAGTTTGTGTCTCGGGTCACCAAGCGCCGCGAGGTGCTGGAGTGCTTTGCGACCACGGGAGATGCCGATTATCACTTGCGCGTCGTCGTGCAGGACATGGCCGCCTACAACAGATTCTTGGACGAGTTCATGTTCCGCATTCCCGGCATCCGCTACGTCCGCAGCAACGTGGTGCTGAAGGAGATCAAGACGGGCGTGGCGTTGCCGTTTTGAAGCAATGTCGCCAGGGATCCGTGGCTCACACCGTCTCCGACCGTCGGCGCAGTTGGCGCAACGAGAGGAGATGCAACAGGATCGAGCATGGCACGACGAAGGCAGGGGTCAGCACGTTCGGAAAACGATCCAGGGCCATGCTCGGGCCGTCCGGAATGATCAGCTGGAGCGGGCCCGGCGACATGATCATCCCCAAGGTGATCGCGACAGCCAAGTCCGCCAGGCCGAAGACGTTCCAGAAGATGCCTGCCTTCCGTCCGTCAGCTGTCCCGGTTGCCAAAGCCATGGCCGCCGGCACGGCAAGCAGGCCAGTCAGCACATCGCCGGTTCCTGCCGGTAGCCCCACAATCCCGGCAGCAGCCCGCGCAGCCAGTAAGCCAGCCATTGGCTGCCGAAGATGCGGTAGAGTTGAAGGGCGACGAGCCAGGTCGTCGGCATTGCATCGAGCAATTGTCCGATCCGCTGCGACAACAGCAACACCGGCGCACCGACGATTACCGGCAGCAGGATCGCCGCCGGAAGCAGCGGCAAGGGCGAAGCGCCGGTGCCGAATGCGCCGTTGATGGCTGCGGTCCAGGTGACGGCTGCCCAGAGCGTGAAGGGGACCATCAAGGCCAACCAGGTTGCCCGGCGCTGTGCCGGCGCCAATTCCGTGTTTTCGAGGCAGAGCCACAAGCCGAGCGCAATGAGTCCATGGGTCATCAACCGAACGCCAAGGGCGGGAAAGCCGCTCTCCGGAAGTGCGGGTAGGGCGATGATCAGCCAAGTCCACAGCAGCGCGAACGGCACGGTCCAGGTCAGGCTGAGCCAGAGCGGACGCTGGGCAGTCATGGTGGCGGAAACAACATTGGTGCTCATGTGCTCACTCCATTTGGAGCGCCGTGGTTGCGGGCGCGTGCAAGGGCAGCATCGCGGCCGGCACCCGACGGATCGCGATCCTGTCCGAGGTCACGGACTTTTTTCTCTGTTCCGGCCCTGAGCAGAATCATGAAGGCAAGGGCGTGGCCGACGAGCAGCAGTGGTACGTAAAGTGTGGGGATATAAATGCCGGCGCCGAACAGGCCGGGATCCGGGATCTTTGTCGCGCCCATGTAGTACGCGTTCAGGAGATCAAGCATCCCCCAGACGTTGAAGATCCAGACCACCGGGATGGCGATCGACCATCGCCACGAGAGAGCTGCCATCGACAGAAGCGCGAGGACAGCAGCGATAAGATCACCCCATCCCACCTCGGCGGCAAAGCGCGAACTCAACTCCGCAGAGACGAACCCGGTCACCATGAAGTTCATTCCCAAGAACCTGAACGCATGGAAAGCTGCGATGAGTCTCAGGGCGTCATAGCGCGGCATCACGCGGATCGCCGGCCAAACATAGATGGCAGCGACCACCGAGCTGGTCAGGAAAGCGCCGGCGACGCTGAGAACGAATGGAAGATTGAAGTTCGGCACGTTGGGATTCCCTATGGTTGACCATGCTGTCGAGCCGGGACGATGCCTATCGATCCGGCTCGACGTGGCGACGCTCAGGGTTTGGCCATGAGCAGGCGGAGCGGCATGAGCGGACCGACCGCGATGTACTCGTGGTCGATGAGATTCTGCTTCGCCAGCGGCAGGCCCTCCATGATGGCGTGCCCTTCGGCGACATCCTTGACGTTCAGCAGGAAGACGGCTCCGCGCCCATCGGACCGCGAATACCATTCGCGAACCATCCCGTTGAGATAGAGCTGGGTGGTTTGCCTGATTTCATCGGGCATCACGGCCACGACCTGTTCGCGTGTGATGCCGGGCCTGACAGTCAGAATGACCATCACGCCGGTTGTCGGTGACGTGGTTTGTGCTTGGGCAAGGGATGGCTCTGCCATGGAGGTAACACCTGTCAGTGTGAGGGTGAGCGCCAGGACGATGTTGCGGATTGCCTTCATCGGATTCATCTCTCTGATCACGGCCATTGCCGCGATGTCGCAAATGTCAGGCGCACCCAGCGGCGCGGCGCATTTGCGATCCTGATGTAAGCCGTCTTTGCGAGGGCGACTATTCGCGATAATATTGATAGGCCATGAAGCAGAACTTCACAGTCCGGCAAGGTGCGCTCGACGGTGTGGAGGCGTTCCTGAGCGTCGCCCAGCACCGCAGTTTCCGCCGGGCGGCTGCTGAGCTCGGGGTCACGCCGTCGGCGATCAGCCAGGCGGTGCGCGCACTCGAAGCACGCGTCGGCGCCGTGCTGTTCCTGCGCACGACTCGCAGCGTCAGTCTGACCGAGGCCGGCGAACGGTTCTTTGCGCGCGCAAGGCCTGCCTTCGAGGAGCTCGTCGCGGCAAGCGGGGCCGCGCGCGACCTCGGACAGCGGCCGGCCGGGCTCTTGCGTCTCACGGTGCCGCGCTCGGTCGTGCCGATTCTGCTGGAGCCTCTGGTCGCCTCGTTCTGTCAGGCCTTTCCGGAGATCGAGGTGGAGCTTGCTGCAAGCGAAGAGCTGGTCGACCTCGCCGCTGGAGGTTTCGATGCCGGCATCAGGATGGGGCAGTTCATCTCCCCGGACATGGTTGCGGTCCGCCTGACGAAGCCGTTGCCTTTCCTGATCGTCGGCAGCCCGGCCTACCTCGAACGTCGCGGCCGGCCCCGGCGGCCGGACGATCTGCGCGAGCACGCATGCCTGAGATTGCGGCGATCAAACGGTGCGCTCGCACCGTGGTCGCTCAACGACGGCGGTCGTTCGATCGAGATTGCCGTTGCGGGACCCTTCATCGCCAACGACTTCCCGACGATGTTAGGTGCCGCCGTCGAAGGCGTCGGCCTTGCGCAAGTGCCAGGGCCGCTGGCGACCGACGCCGTCAGAATGGGAAAACTCGTCGCCGTGCTGGAGAAATTCGCGCCGATGACGCCGGGGGTGTTTCTCTACTATCCCAGCCATCGACAAATCATGCCGAAGCTTCGAGCCTTCATCGATCATGTGAAGGGCCGATCCCGGGCCGCGCGCTGAGCTATTGCCCCTCCCGCACAAACCTGTTCCGCAACGTGCCGATGCCGGTGATCTCGATCTCCACGACATCGCCGTGCTTGATATCTGGCGAGGCGCCGTCCGTGCCCATCCAGATCACGTCGCCGGGCCATAGCGTGAAATACCTCGTCAGCTCGACCAGGAACGGCACCACGCCGAAGATCATGTCGTTGGTATGGAAGCGATTGGTCTCCTTGCCGTTGACCCGGACGATGGTCTCCATCTTTTCGAGATCGGCCTCGGTCTCGATCCACGGGCCCATCGGCTTGAACGTGTCGGCGTTCTTGGAGCGCCACAGGCTGCGATCGGCCTTCTGCCAAGTCCGCTCGCTGACGTCGTTGCCGATGGTGTAGCCGAACACGCAATCCATCGCGTTCGCTTCGGTGAGATGCTTCACCTTCTTGCCGATGACGACGACGAGCTCGCCTTCATAGTGGATCTTGTCCGTCGCAAGGGACGGGATCACGACATCCTGGTCATGTGCGATCAGCGCGTTCTGCGCGCGATAGCCGATTTCGGGACGGTCGGGCACCGCCGGCACCTCACCGCGTTTGTCGGCGGCCTCCTTCAAGTGCTTCAGATAGTTCAGGCCGACGCAATAGAAGGTGCGCGGGATCAGTGGCAGCTCGATCTTGACCTGTGCCAGCGAATGCGTGCGCGAGGTGCGCTGCCATTCACTGAAGGGATCGCCGTCGACCGCGATCACCTTGTCACCCTCGAGGATCCCCCAGGATGTCTTGTCCGACGCGGTGAATTTCAGCCAGCGCATGTCCGATCCTCGTCATTATTCCGCGGCATCGCGAGGCTGTGTCTTCCAGGCGCCTGCGGCCGGCCGCTTCAGCCCGAGATTGTCCCGCAACGTCTTGCCGCGATACTCCTTCTGGAACAGCCCGCGCCGCTGCAATTCCGGTACGACGTGTTGCACGAAGTCCGCGTAGGAGCCGGGCACGTAAGTCGCGGCAATGACAAAACCGTCGCAGCCGCGCTCGACGAACATCTCCTCCAGCTTGTCCACGATCTCCTTGGGCCCACCCACCATTGCGTCCTGGACCTGGCCGCGGCCGGAGAAGGTGACGAAGTCACGCGCGCTCGGGTTGCTCTTGCCCGAATTCTTCAGCACGCCGTCGCGAATGCCCAAGATGCCCTGCATGCTCTTCAGTTCTTCCGTCGTCAGCGGCTCGTCGAGATCATTGGAGGCGAAGTCATAGTTGAGCGCTTCGGCCAGCAGCGACAGCGCGTCGATCTCGAGCGGCAGCTTGTTGATCAGCGCCATCTTGTCTTCGGCCTCCGCCCTGGTCGCCGCGCAGACCGGCGTCGTCAGGTTGCAGAGGAACATCTGGTCGGGATCGCGGCCAGCCTTGGCAGCTTCGTTGCGCACAGAAGCATAGCCTTCCTTGGCGGCGGCAAGGTTGCGCGCGGCGGTGAAGATCACCTCGCCCCATCGCCCCGCGAAACGCTGGCCGCGGCCGGACGCGCCGGCCTGGATGATCACGGGATGGCCCTGGTCGGAGCGCGGCACGGTGAAAGGTCCGCGCGACTTGAAGGCCGGCCCCTTGTGATCGAGCCGCTTCACCTTGGCCGGATCGGCAAAGCGGCCGCTTTGCTTGTCCATGATGAGCGCGCCGTCCTCCCAGGTGTCCCAATGGCCGAGCACGACCTCCATGAACTCGTCGGCGCGGTCGTAGCGGGAATCATGTTCCGGGTGGGAGTCGCGCCCCATATTGAGCGCCTCGCCGTCGTTGAGCGAGGTGACGACGTTCCAGCCCGCGCGCCCGCCGGACATCAGGTCGAGCGTTGCGAAGCGGCGCGCGACGTCGAACGGCTCGTAGTAAGTGGTGGAGCAGGTCGCGCCAAGGCCGAGCTTCTCGGTGACCATGCCCATCGTGGTCAGCACGATCAGCGGGTCCATCTTCACGCAGCGGATGCCGTATTCGACGGTGTGGGCATGGTCGTTGCCGTAGCGGTCCGGCATCGCCAGGCGATCGTCGAAGAACGCCATGTGGAATTTGCCCGCCTCGAGGATTTTCGCGATCTCCTGATAGTAATCCGCCGACATGGAATCGTTGCGCGAGTCCGGATGCCGCCAGGAACTCGGCAAGTTCGTGCAGTTCTGCGCCTGGAGGAAGCCGACCAGTACCATCTGCCGCGTCATGCTGCTGTTCTCCTGATGCCGTCAGGCCAGATCGAGGACGGTGTCGAGCCTGTACTCGCGCGCCAGCGCGCGCAGCTTCTCCCAGGTGGCATCCTCGATCTCAATGCCGTCGCGCAGGCGTTGCTGCTCGCGCAGGCCCTCGATCTCGCCGGGATAGAACACGCCCCTGCTGCCCTCGGACTTAGGCGTTGATTTGAGGTAGCGTGCAAACTCGGCGACTTCACGCTTGAACTCCTGCAGCGGACGGAAGGCCGCGACGTTGAACACCGCCATGAAGCATCCGTCATTGTGTCGCCCCGTCGGCTCGACGCCGAATCCGAGACCGGTGAGCAGGCCGCATAGCACCTCGACCATGGCAGCAAGACCGCTGCCCTTGTAGCCCTCGGTGCCGCCGAGCGGCAGCAGCGCGCCGCCCTTGCGGTATTGGGTCGGATCGGTGGTGTGCCGCCCCTCGGCATCGATGATCCATCCCGTCGGAATCTCCTCGCTGCGGGCGACGGCGAGCTGGACCTTGCCGGCCGCCACCGCCGAGGTCGCCATGTCCAGATAGAACGGCGCGTCGAGGTCGGACGGCACCGCGATCGAGATCGGGTTGGTGCCGAGCCGCGCTTCCAAACGGGGCGACGTGCTTCGGCGAGCGCCCGGAATCCGCGGTCGCAATCCCGATCATGCCTTCGCGCATCGCCATCAACGGATAGGCGGCAAGGCGGCCGACATGGCTTTGCCGGAACACGGTGCAGGCGGCGACGTTCGCCGTCCTCGCCTTCTCGATGGTCAGTGCCATCGCCTTTGCATTGACGTGGAAGCCGAATCCCCAATGGCCGTCGATCACGGTCGTGGTCGGCGATTCCTGGACAATGGTCCATTTGGCGCCGGGCACGATGTGTCCGGCCTCGATGCGGTCGATGTAGGTGGGAACGGCGATCACGCCGTGCGAGTCATGGCCGGCGAGATTGGCGCTGACGCAGCCGGTGGCGACTGCGTCGGCCTCTTCCTCGGACGCTCCGGCGGCACGGAGCAGCGCGGCGCTGATGCGCGTGAGGCGATCGGCCCTGACGATCGGCATGGCATTCCCTCGGCTTGGTGCCCTTAGCAGGCTGCTTGTTGGGTGCCATCGTCTCAAAGCGCCGCTGCGATATCAATCTCCCGTAAACCAATACAGGGCTGCAAATTCGTAAAGAGAGCGTGCCTTTGGTCGAAGATTCATCCCGTGCGGCGGTATTTTTGATAGTTTGGCGCCGGTCGTTCGCAGCTCATTCACTTTGATCGACGGTTTGCAGCGCGCAATAACGACCACTTAGGCGATCGGCATTCATAAAGTCACCCGGGAGAAATGGGCAGAAATGCCTGGGAGCTGAGATCGTGCCGACGACACTCGCGCGCACCTTTGCGGCGTTGAGCGCCATCAACGAAGCGATCCTCTACGCGAAATCGCCGGACGAGCTGTACCAGAAGGTCTGCGACGCCGGGTTTTCGAGCGGGGACTTTTTGGCCGTCGCCGTATTCCTGGTCGGACCAGATTGCCGGCGGCTGCATTTTGCGGCCGGTTGCGGCGACGACGTTGCGCGGCTGCGCTCGATCATGATCACGACGGAAGCAGGCACGCCCGAAGGATCCGGCGTCGGTGGCGAGGCATTTCGCGATCAGAAGCTGTGCATCAGCAACGACTATCTGAACGACCCGCGTTCGCTGGCGTGGCGCGAGGGGGCGGCCAAAGCCCATATCGGCGCTGCCGCGGCGCTGCCGCTACTCTGCAACGGCAACAGCGTCGGCGTCCTCTTCGTGACCCGCCGCGAAGCCGGCTCGCTGAACGAGCAGATGGTGTCGCTGTTCGAGCGCATGTCGGCCAATATCTCCTATGCGATCGAGAATTTCGAGCGAGAAGGGGCACGCCGGGACAGCGAGGCGGCGACGCGGCGGCTCAATCGCATGTTTGGGGCGCTGAGCGCGACGAACGAAGCAATCCTCAAAGCCGGCACCGAATTGGACTTGTATCAGCGGGTCTGCGACGCAGCAGTGCATGGCGGCAAATCGCTGGCGACTTTCGTGCTGCTGCGCGAGCAAAATTCGCACTGGCTGACGCCGGTGGCCGCAACCGGCCAAAATCTCGACCTGATCAGGCAGGCGCGCTACTCGGTCGATCCCGACAATCCTCACGGTCGGGGCATCTCCGGCAAAGTCTTCCGGACGCAGAAGGCGACGGTCGAAGACGATCTCGTCGGTCGCACCAAGGGAACGACCTGGGAGCGAGCCAACATCAATGCCGGCGCGGTCGCCTGCGTCGCCGCGCCACTGATCAAGCGCGGAACCAGCGTCGGCGTGATGTTCTTCTTCGTCAGCAAGTCCTGGGCGAAGGACGAGGGCATCGTCGCGCTGTTGCTGCGCATGACCGAGAACGTGTGCTTTGCGCTCGAGAACTTCGATCGCGACGAGGAGAAGGCGCAGATCGCGCGCGAGGAGGAGCGGCTTGCGCGCATGTACGCTGCGCTGAGCGCCACCAATGAAGCGATCATTCGGGCCGCATCGCGCGCCGAGCTGTTCGATCTCGTATGCGACGCTTCGGTACAGGGCGGCAAGTTCGGCTCGGCGACGATCGCGCTCGCCGATCCTGCCTCCGAGCTGCTGCGGGTCGTCGCCTCTGCAGGGCCGAACTCCGATGAAGTACGCAGACTCAAATTCGCCACGACCGACAAGTTGCCGGAGGGAAGAGGCCTGACCGGCACGTGCTTCCGCACCGGGCAGCCGTGCCTCACCAACGACCTGTTCGCCGACGGGCGCCTCAAGCCCTGGCACGACAGTGCCCGCCGCACCGGCGTCAAGTCCTCCGCTGCGCTGCCGTTGCTCAATGGCGAACGCGCCGAGGGTGTGTTCCTGTTCAATTCCCTCGAGATCGGCACGTTCACGCCGGAATTGGTCGAACTGCTGGAACGGCTCGCCCGCAATGTGTCATTTGCGATCGCAAATCTCGACCGCGCCGAGGAGAAGGCGAAGGCCGACAAGCAGCGAGACCGGCTGAGCGGCATGTTCGCGGCGTTGAGCGCCACCAACGAAGCCATCATGCGCGCCGAGACCCGCGAGGAGCTGTTCGACGTCGCATGTCAGGCGGCCGTGCTGGGCGGAATGTTCGCCTCGGCGACGATTGGAATCATCGACGAGACACGTGAGCTGGTCCAGGTCGTCGCCGTGAAGGGGCGGCTTCAGGAGCGAATGGTCGGGCGCACCTGCGCGATTTCCCAAGATCATCCCGAGGGCCAGGGGATCATCGGAACCTCGCTGCGGACGTGCCGGCCCAGTGTCATCAACGACTATATGAACGACCCGCGCTCGGCACATTGGCACTCCAAGGCAGTCGAGGACGGGACCCGCGCTGCTGCCAGTTTCCCGCTTCTGCGCGCCGGCCAGGAGCCGATCGGCATCCTGCTGTTCCTTGCGCCAGAGGAGGACACATTCACGCCCGATCTGGTCGAGCTGCTGGCTCGCCTTGCCGAAAACGTCTCCTTCGCGCTCGACAATTTCGATCGCGCCGAGGAAAAGGCGCGCACCGAGGCGCAGAAGGAGCGTCTGACCCGCATGTTCGCGGCGCTGAGCGCGACCAACGAGGCGATCATGCGGGCGAAATCGCGCGCCGAATTGTTCGACCTCGTGTGCCTCGCCGCATCGAACGGCGCCAAGTTCACCTCGACGACCATTGCGCTCGCCAGCGCCGACAGCGACCAGCTCAAGATCGTCGCCAGCGCCGGACCGTCGTCCGACACCACGCGCAATGTCCGCCTCTCGGTCGATCCCGAGCGCCCCGAAGGCCGGGGCATGGCCGGCACAGCGTTCCGAACCCGGCAGCCCTGCATCAGTAACGACTATCTCAACGACCAGCGCGTGAGCGCCTTCCACGCCATCGTTCGTGGCGACGGAGCGCGCTCGGGCGCGGCGATCCCGCTCATCGTTCACGACCTGGCCGTCGGTGTCATGATCTACATGTCGACCGAAAAGGACACGTTCACGGCCGAGTTCGTCGAGCTGTTGCAGCGCCTCGCCGACAACGTCGCTTTCGCGATGGAGAATTTCGATCGCGCCGACGAAAAGAACAAGGCCGACGAGCGGATCGAATACCTCGCCTCGCATGACAGCCTGACGGACCTGCCGAACCGCGAGACATTCAACGGACTGCTGCGCAACGCGATCGACGCGGCGCAGCGTCACGATCACCGTTTTGCGGTGCTGTTCATCGATCTCGACCGCTTCAAGGTCATCAACGACTCGCTGGGTCACGAGGCCGGCGACCTGCTCCTGCTCGAAGTGGCGAATCGCTTGCGCGGCGCGCTGCGGGCAAGCGACGTGGTGGCGCGGCTCGGCGGCGACGAGTTCGTGGTGATCCTCGACCAGTGCGGCGAGATCGACGACGTCCAGCGCATCGCCAGCGGACTGCTCGCCGCGCTTGCCGAGCCCACGGAGCTGGCCGGCCACGAGTGCCATACCACGGCCTCGATCGGCATCGCGATGTATCCGGCCAACGGCTCCGACGCGCAGACGCTGACCAAGAACGCCGACATGGCGATGTATCTCGCCAAGGAAGACGGCAAGAACGGCTATCGCTTCTTCTCCAAGGAAGTGAAGACGCAGTCGATCGAACGCCTGTCGCTGGAGAGCGCGCTGCGCCGCGCGCTGGAGCGCGAGCAATTTTCGCTCAACTACCAGCCCAAGGTGGATATGGAGACCGGCCAGATCACCGGCGTGGAAGCGCTGCTGCGCTGGACGCATCCCGATCTCGGCAATGTCTCGCCGGCGCAATTCATTCCACTTGCGGAGGAGACCGGGCTGATCGTGCCGATCGGCCGCTGGGTGCTGAATGAAGCCTGCGCGCAAGCCATGGCCTGGCAGCGCCGCGGCCTGCTGCCGCTGTCGATGGCGGTCAACCTGTCGCCGCGCCAGTTCGCCGACGAGCATCTGTTGCAGGACGTCGACGAGGCGCTCGCTGCCAGCGGCATGTCGCCGGTGCTGCTCCAGCTGGAGGTCACCGAGAGCATGATGATGCGCAATGTCGGGCGTGCGCTCAAGGTGCTCGATGCCATCCAGAGCCGCGGCATTCGCCTCGCCATCGACGATTTCGGTACCGGCTATTCGTCGATGTCGCTGATGAAGCACTTCCCGATCGACACCATCAAGATCGACCGCTCCTTCGTGCGCGACCTGCCGCTGGATTCGGAAGATCAGGCGATCGCCCAGGCGATCATCAGCATGGGCAAGGCGCTCGGCATGACTGTCGTCGCCGAAGGCGTCGAGAATGCCGAGCAGGAGGCGTTCCTGCGCACCCATGGCTGCGACGAGATGCAGGGCTATCTGATCGCCAAGCCGCTGCCGGCGCGACAGATGGCCGAACTGCTGCGGCCGATGGTTCTGCCCGTGGCGCCACCGCTCCAGCCTGAGCGGGATCCGGCCGCCGAGGAGGCCGCAGCGTTACGGCTGAAACGCGCTGTCGTCTGACGGCTGCGGGTGCAGCTCGCGGACGGCGTGTTCTCCGCCCTCGGCCTTGTTCGGAAACTCCTGCGGTCCAGTCAGCGACGTCTGCTCGACGAACAGGGCGAGAATGCTGCGCGCGCCCTCGGCGAAGCTCGACCCCTCGTTCAAGCCGAGCTCGGCGCACCATGCGCAACCCATCGGCTCATTGTCGTCGAACACCGCCATCGCAGGCCCCCACCACCAGGCCGGCGCGGGCGAACGCTCGCCCTCGGGCACGACCTGCCAGCGGGCGAACTCTTCCATCACGCGCTCGAACTCCAGGCGTGCAGCCTGATGCATGCGGTCGATACTCCCTCAATCCACGCCCGATGACAGTTGGGCAGGCGGATTTGATCGTGGCCTTCGTTCGGAAAAATCAGCTCGCGCAAATGGGCCGAGCCATGCAAGCCGACATCATCGTCGGCAATGCGAAAATATGCGGCGTCAGCGATGCGCCAACGGCGGCAGCGAATATCTATTCTAGCCGTTTCGAGGCACGGCAGGCAAGCTACGGGTGCCGCGATTGCCTAACGCGACCTGAACGGATGCGCCTTCTGGTGCCAGGCCCAGGCGGTGCGGATGATCGTCGGCAGGTCGGAGTGCCGCGGCACGAAGTTGAGCACCTTCTTCGCAGCAGAGGGATCCGCGACCAGATAGGTGGGATCGCCGGGGCGGCGCGGCTTGATGGTGTGCGGTACCTCGCGTCCGGTCTCCTGCCTGATGGCGTTGAGGATCTCGCGCACGGAGAAGCCGGAGCCGGTGCCGAGATTGAAGCTGCTGCCGGCATGCCCCTGCTCCAGAAGCTTCAGTGCCGCGACATGCGCCGCGGCGAGATCGGTGACATGGATGTAGTCGCGGATCGCAGTGCCGTCGGGCGTGTCATAGTCGTCGCCGAATACGGCGAACTCGACATGGCCCTGAAGTGCCATCATCGCGCGCGGAATGAGATGGGTTTCGTTGTCGCGCAATTCGCCGATGCCGCCGGCCGGGTCGGCGCCGCTAGCGTTGAAATAGCGCAGGCAGAACGCGCCGAAGCCATAGGCCGTGCGGTAATCGGCGAGCATGCGCTCGATCATCCACTTCGAGGCGCCGTAGGGATTGATCGGTGCGCAGGGAAAGTCTTCCGGCAGTTCCTTGGAATCGGCGTTGCCGTAGACGGCGCCGGTCGAGGAGAACACGATGCGATGGCAGTTCGCGTTGCGCATGGCCTGCAACAGCGACAGCGTGCCCTGCACGTTGTTGATGTAATATTTCTGCGGGTCGGTCATCGACTCCCCGACCAGGCTCGCCGCCGCAAAATGCATCACCGCCGTAATGTTGTAATCGGCGAAGGCGCGCGCCAGCGCCGTGCCGTCGAGCAGATCGCCCGTCACCAGTGGGCCGGTAACGAAGCTGCGATGACCTGTCGAGAGATTGTCATAAACGACGGGCTGATAGCCGGCGGCGGTCAGTGCGCGGCAGGCATGCGAGCCAATATAGCCTGCGCCCCCGGTGACGAGGACGGTCGGTCGGTCGGTCATGTCGTCTTCTGCTCTTCTCTTAGCGGAGGGATCGGTGGCGGCTGAAGAGAAGATAGAGCGCGCGGGGGTTGGTGGTCAAATAGCGCCAGAGCAGGCGGCGCGGCTCGAGCCAGGTGCGCCAGGCCCATTCGAGTCCGATCTTCTGCATCCATTGCGGCGCGCGGGAACGACTGCCCGACAAAAAGTTGAACAGGCCGCCGGATGTCTTGATAACGCCAACATTGGTGAGATGCGGAGTGAATTCCTCCACGAATGCCTGCTCGTTGGGCACGCCGAGCGCGATCCACAGATAATCCGGTGCAAGCGCGTTGATTTCCGCGACCTTCGCGCGCAGCGCCTCGCCGCGCAGATAGCCGTGGCTGCGCCCGACGATCTTGAGATTCGGATACATCTTCTGGACGTTCTCGACCGCCGCGATGTTTTCCGCCTCGCTGGCGCCGAACATGTAGAAGGTGCGGCCAACCGCTTCCGCCTTGCGCGCGACGACGTGGAACAGGTCCGTGGTCGCAACGCGCTCCGGCAGCGGAAACCAGGATTGCAGCTTCGAAGCCGCGACCAGCGGCTGGCCGTCGGCGTTGATCAGGTCGGCGGCGCGGAACAGGCGTTCGGTCTGCGGTTCCGTCGAGCAGCGCGCCAGCACCTCGCCATTGGCCGAGGTCAGGAACAGCGGACGGCCGATGCGATTATCAGGATCGGTCGCCTCGATCATGAAATCGGCGGTTTCTTCCAGGTCGATCGCGGCCATGCGAAGGCCGCCGACGGTGATCCGCGGCACCTCGGCCGTTGCCGCCCGTCCATCGAGGTTGACGCGGCGCTCAAGCATATTGTCTGCCTCGCTGGCGCGTTTGGGCTGCGGGAGTGAGCTCGTCGAGAACGACGCCGACGAGCTTGCGCTCGGCGCGACCGAGCGCGGTCAAGATCTCTTCCAGGCTGTCGTTGATGTCGAGGCTGGTCGGCAGCACCGCCACCAGCGCGTCGGTTTCGTCCAGCAGCTTGCGGCCGCCGGCCGAGAGCGGCACCGCGGGGCCGTCGAGGATCACGAGATCATAGCCGCCCGCGGCGCGCGCCTGTGCAATCGCTTTGCGGATGGCCTGAGTCGCCTTGCCGGCATCGCCCTCTGCGGCCGGCAGCACCGAGATGCCGTTGACCGTCTTGATCTCGCGGGCGTCCTTGCTGCCGATCGAGAGCCAGCCGAGCCGGCTCGGTTCGCTCTTGCCGCGACGGTTGAGTTTGTTCGAGAGCGAGCGTGCCTGATGATCGGCATCGATCATCAGCACGCGGGCGCCATCGCGCGCGGCCGCCAGCGCGAAATTCAGCGCGGTCACGCTGCGCCCGGTGGTCTCGCCGGTACCGACGAGCGCGATGACCGGCATCGCCTTGCCGTCGGCCCGCCGGGCTACAGCAGTGCGCATGTCGCGCCAGGCATTGAGCAGCGTGGTCAGGGGAAAGCCGGGGCGCAGGGTCGGCCAGCCCAGCCGGGTGAGATCGACGCCGCCGCCCGTGGCGAGAATGGCGCCGAGCGTGTGAATGATGTCGGCCTCCTGGAGGCGTGCGATCAGCGGCTTTTCGATCAGGGGCTTCTCGACCATCGAAGGCTGTAACGGAGGTGCCGCAAGTTCCGGCGGAGCTTGCGCAACTTCCGGAGCCCGCGAAGCCTGCTGGGGCGGCGAGGCCTCCGAGGCCTCTGCAGCCCGCGCGCGCTGCGGAGCTCGCGGTGCATCCGGCGTCGGCGTGCGCTGTGGACGGGCAGGCGTCGGCGCCGCCGCACCGGCGAACAGGAGCTCGGCCGCAACGAACCAGCTTGACGCCGCGACCGCGCCGAAGATCAGGCCGATCATGGCGAACAGGCTCATCGCCGGCGGGAACGAGCGCCGCTGCGGCACCGTCGCTTCACCGATGACGCGGGCTGCGGAGGTATTCAGGCTCTCCTGCTCCTCGGTCTCGCGCGAACGCTTGAGGAAGGATTGATAGACGTCGCGGCTGGCGTCGGCCTCGCGTTCGAGCTCGCGCAGGCGGACTGCGGCCTGGCTGAGCAGGACGCTCTGCCGCTTCTGCGCTTCCAGCGCCCGGTTGAGCGAGGCTTCGAAGTCGCGGGCACGCGTCAGGTCGTTCTTGGCGGACTGGGCGAAGCGGTCGATTTCCTCGTTGATGGTGCGCTTGAGATCCTCGACCTGCTTCTCGGTCTGGCGCAGCGCCGGGTGGCGCGGGCCGAGCTCGCCGGCCTGCTCCGCATATTTCTTGCGGGCGTCGGCATATTGCGCGCGCAGGTTCGCAATGGTCGGCGATTGCAGCGCCTCGGGGATCGCGCCCGCATCCGCGGTCGTGCGCCGGCTCGCTTCAATCTGGTCGAGCCGCGCCTGCGCATCCATCGTCGCCGCGCGGGCCGCGGCCAACCGCTGGTTGCTGGCGGAGAGCTGCTGGTCGCTGATCAGCGCGTCCTGGGTGCCGACGAAATTGTTCTGGGCCTTGTAGGTGGCAAGCGCGGTCTCGGCGTTGCGCAGCCGCTCGCGCAGCTCCTTCAGTCGGCTGGAGAGATCACTGGTGGCGCGCCGTGCGGCCGAGGCTTGCGAGTTGCGGGATTCCGCGAGGTAGGCGTTCGTTAGCGTGTTGGCGAGCATCGCTGCTTTCGCTGGATCTATCGACCAGACCTCGATGTCGACGATGAAGCTCTTCTCGGTCTTGCGGATCGTGATGTGCTTGTTCAGCGCGTCGAGCGCTGCGAGCTGGACTTCCTTCTTTTCCGCGGCCGAGGGCGCGCGGGGCTGAAGGCCGATCAGGCCAAGCAGCGACGACATCAGGCTCGTGCCCTCGCCGCCGCCGAATTCCGGATCCTTGTCGAGACCAGCTTGCTGAATGACCTGGAGCAGCACGCTATTGGAGGTGATCAGGCGCGCCTGGCTCTCCACAACCATGGACATGCCGGAGACGTCCTGGGCGCGCGGCGTGAGCTCGCGATCGACGAGCTGAAGCTCGCGTGGGTCGACATAGAGCTGGGCGGTGGCGGTGTAGCGGGGCGTCAGGCTCTTGCCGATGGTGACCGCAAGCGTCGCGCCGAGCAGGGCGGCCGCGGCTATCGCGACCTTTCGCCGCCAGAGCAGATTGGCGAGCTCCAGCACGCTGAAGCCGGCCTGAGGCTTCCGTTGCGGGGCCTCCGGTCTGGCCCGATCAATCGGCTGGTTATAGTCAAGCATGATCCCCAGCTTTCATTCCAACTGCCGCGGGCTGAGGGGTTACTCTTCGCTTTACGCCACGCACCCGGGATATAGGGGGCCAATCAGCGCAACAGGGAAAATTAACCATACTCATTGAGGGACTATTCACCGAAATGGCAAACAAAGCGTTTAAGCGCATGCCGCTCTTCGGCGCGTCGCCGCGACGCGGAGGTCCCCCAGAGATTAACGGTTCGTTACCGCGCGCAGCGTGGCCGCGAAGCTTCGCTTGTTGTGCGATCCGCTGCGCGCGCATGGCGGTCAGCTCTTCCGCAGGATGACGTGATAGTCGCCGCGACGGACGTCGGTGCCGCGCGGCAGCACCGCGTTCAGCACCGCGGCGCCGGCGTCGACCACGGCCGCAAACAGCGGCTTGCGCCGCCGCATCTCGGGATAGCGCGGGCTCTCGACTTCACGACGATAGATCATCTCGAGACCGTTGGCGGCCGCGAATGCTTCGAGCCTCGGCAGTGTCACCAGCGGATGGAAGAACGTCGGGAACGGCGGCTCGCCGGGCAGGCCGGCATCCTTGATGCCGCGGATGTTCCGGTAGAACCAGACGTGAAACCAGTGCGGCGAATATTTGGTAACTACGCCCGATAGCGAGCGGGGATTGGGCGCGCCAATCAGGATCATTCCGCCGCGCTTGAGCGCATCGCGGAAATTCAACAGTGCGGATTCGACGTCGGGAAGGTGTTCGATCACGTTGTAGCAGATCACGAGATCGAAGCTCTCTCGCCCGAAACGGTAAGTCTGAACGTCACCGAGGATCGCCTCGTCCGCGTAGGTATTGTTGCGGACCTGATCCTCGTCGATGTCGACGACGGTGATGTGGCTGCGGCCAGGCAATTCCGGCGGTAGAACGCTGCACGAGCCGCCGCCTGCTTCATAGATGGCGAGCCCGCCCTGCGGCAGCTCGCGGCGGAGCACGTCATGAACTGCGAGCAGGCTGTCGCGGGCCTCGCCGGGGATCAGATCGTGCAGTGCCTGAGTGGGTGGAGTGGCCGCGGAGACATTGATTGCCGTGGCTGTCGCGAAATCGATCGTCGCTGGCTTGTTCATGATTTTCTGACCGCGCTTGTTCTATTCAAATTTACAGGAAAAAACTCGCTCGCCCGAAGAGCAAATCTGATGCCGCGCCGCCTCACTGGTCGCAGTGCTTACGGTCGGGTTAATGCGTATGGGCGTTAACTACGGCATTGTTCATGTTGAGGCGTTGTCGGCGCGGTGGACCGCGAATTGCACTATCACGCGTGCGACGTTTCGCAGCAGAAACACGCGAAGGCGGTCAAGTGCATGGTGTTGTGCCGAGATGATTGGAGGTCGCCGGCATTCGTCCTGCGCCCGTCGTTCATTTTGGGACGCATCTGTGCCGCGGCGATGTGCCGTCGCGGGACGGGGGCGATCCGCGCGATCGAAGCAGGGCTTTTTCAATATATCTCGGACATCTAAGACGTCATGACATTGATCCCGACAGACCTGTCCGCCACGCACATCGCGGACGTCGTGTGCGATCCCAACCGGGAAATCGTGGCGAGCTCCCGCGTCATCGACCTGTCGGTCGGCATCGTCGTCTGCATTCCCTGCTTCCGCCGTCCGCAGCATCTGCGGCTGACGCTGGACTCGCTGGCGAGCCAGCGTACCCCCCGCTCCTTTGCGGTCGTCATGGTCGAGAACGATGCTGCGCGGCGCGAGAGCGCGCCGGTCGCCGCGGAGTATCTCGCTGGCGGCAGGCTCCAGGGCATCTGCCTCGTCGAGAAGCGGCAGGGCAATTGCCACGCGATCAACGCCGCGTTCGAGACGGCGCAGGCGCTGTTTCCCGCCGCGACCCGCTTCCTGATGATCGACGACGACGAGATCGCCTCGCCCGATTGGCTCGAACTGATGGTTCGCACCGCGGAGGCGACCGGCGCCGACGTGGTCGGCGGGCCGGTGGTGCCGGTCTTCGACGACGACAGCCAGCCCTGGCTGTCGCGTCATCCCGCCTTCTGTCCTGCCTATGATTACAGCGGCGCGGTGCCGCTGATCTATGGCTGCGGCAATTGTCTGATCACGCGCGCGGTGTTCGAGCGGTTCGAGCGACCGGCCTTCGATCTGCGTTTCAATTTCCTCGGCGGCGGCGACTGCGATTTCTTCGTGCGGTGCCGCGATGCCGGCATGACATTCCACTGGACCGCGGAAGCGGTCATCGCCGAGACCGTGCCGCAGAGCCGCACCAGTCTCGGTTGGATCGCGAAACGAGGCCTGCGCATCGGCGCGATCAATTATCGCGTGCAGTCCAAGGCCGCGCGGAGCGCGGCGGCGCGGATGCTGGTGTTTGCGCAGATGGTCGGACGGTTGCCGCTGTCGCTGGTGCGTGCGGCCAGTCTGCTGACGTCGTCGAGGACCGTCGTCGCGATGCATCCTGTGATGGTCGCGCTCGGCTCCGTGCTCGCGGCGTTCGGCATCGAGCCGAAGCCCTATGAAGCCTCGAAGATCATGTCCTGACGCAATGGTAGCGGGCTAGATGCCGAAACGGGCGAGGGCGACCCGGAGCGCGGAGCGCGGCAGCGATTTGAGCGACCGCCGGCCGACCATCCCAAGATAGGCGAAGGCTTCGCAATATCTGCCGAAGCGGACCGCCTGCATCGCCGAATAGGTGACGAGATGAATCTCGGCGGCCCGCCGCAGCGCGCCAGCCGTGCCTTCGGGCAGCCTCGCCAGGATCAGCCCGTCGTCGAAGACGCGCGCGACCGCCGGGAAGAAATCCTGCGGTGTCCGCACCGCCGCGTTCATCGTGTTGGCCGTGTGCAGGCGATAGTCGAGCAGGAGCTTTGGTGCGAACTCGAACTCGCCGATCGCGGCAAGACGGCACCAGCAATGCCAATCCTCGCAATATTTGAGGGAGACGTCGAAGCCTCCGATGGCGCGGAAGGCCTCCGCACGGGTGAGCACGATGCCGCCATTGACGATGAAGTTGCCGGCCGCGAGCCGCGTCAGCACATCGCCGGACGGCTTGCGGCGTGCCTTCAGCAGATCGCGCCGGCCGATCTGACGTCCCTCGCTATCGATCGTGTTGTAGTCGCCATAGACGAGAACCGCGCGCGGAGCGCCGCGCGCTGCCGCCAGCAGTGCCGCCACTGCATCGGGACGCAGGCGGTCGTCGGCATCGAGGAAGAGCAGCCAATCCCCGATCGCCTGCCGTGCGCCGAGATTGCGCGCCGCCGACACCCCCGCGGAGTCGTTGTGTATCAGACGCAGCCGTGGATCACGCATGGCGCGAACGATCGCCACGGTGCCGTCGGTCGAGCCGTCGTCCACGACGATTACTTCGGTGACATCGCCTTGCGCGAGCGCGCTCGCGATGGTTTCACGGATATAGGCCGCGGCATTCTTGGCGGGAATCACGAGGGAGACCGACGCGCCCGGGTGCACCGGCAGCGGCGGGCGCGCCGCCGGCATCACGCGTGAGGCAGCCGGCAATTCGAGAACGTCGTCGGCGGTGATCAAGCTGCGGCTCGTCTTTAATGATCCGTTAACCAGGCGCATCCGCTGAGCTGGCAACGCCAACGATCGCAACCTCGGCCGCTGCGGATGATACTCGTATTACGGTCAAATCATTGCGCGGAAGGCCTGGGTGGTGCCGGTTTCGTGGATTAGCGTTAAGCCGCCGGCATTAAGCTTGTGGCAATTCGCAAGGAGTGCGACAGGGCTGCTCGGTTGCAGAAGATGCCATCGCCCGCATGCTGGTTGACGGGCGGTTAACGGGGATTGGTTAAGGTCTTCAGCTTCCCTTGAATGTCGCTTTGACCTTCCATCGGCTTCGTCACCTGCCTTGAGCCATGAATCGCAGCTTGGATCGCAGCGCCGCTGACATGACTGACGTCGAGAGCCGATCGTTCGGCCGCGTCCTGCGCGATGGGCTCGCGGGGCTGAACGCCGTGCAGGCGGCGCGCTGTCTCGTCGCCGTCACGGCGCTGCTGCTGGTGCTGGTCACGCTGGATCCCTTCCCGGATCTGCGCAGCCCCGATGCCGCCACCGCCGTCGGCGGACGAATGGCGCTGACCTACGTCTCCTTCGGCCTCTTGGCTGCGGTCGCGATGCTGCTCGCCGCCGCCACCGACGGTCTCTCGCTGAAGACCCTGGTGACCCCGCTGCATCTCTGTCTCGTCGGTTGGCTGTTGATCAACATCGCCTTCTCCGAGAGCCGCGGCGTTTCGCTCCAGCGCTTCGTGCTCGCGGTGAGCGTGACGTCGCTCGCCGTGCTCCTGCCGCTATTGCCGCCGACGCAGCGCAGCTTCAACCTGTGCCTCGGCGGTGCCGCGCTCGCGCTGCTCATGCTGGGCTATCTCGGCGTCTTCCTCGCGCCGCAATATTCGATCCACACCGCGTTCGACATCACCGAGCCGCAGCTTGCCGGCGACTGGCGCGGCAGCTTTGGTCACAAGAATGTCGCCTCGCCCGTGATGACCATCCTGGTCTATGTCGGCATCTACCTTTGCGCCGTCGGCTCGTTCGTGATGGGCCCGGCGATCGCCGCGCTGGCGGGCATCTTCCTGATCTTCACCGGCGGCAAGACATCCTCGGTGCTGTGCCTCGCAATCTACGCGCTGGCGTCGCTGGTCTACGTCACGCGCAGCCTGTGGCTGAAGCGGATCATCTGCTTCGTGCCGCTGATCGTGATGAACCTGCTGACGGTCGGCAGCGTCTTGAGTCCGGCGCTCGGCGCCATGACGCGGCTGCTTCCGCTCGATCCGACCTTCACCGGCCGCTCCGCCATCTGGGAATTCGCGCTCGCAGCCGTCGCCGAGAAGCCGATCATCGGCCACGGCTATGCGGCCTTCTGGGACGACGTGAGCGAGCGGCAGACCGCCCAAGGTGCCGAATGGGCGACGACTGCGGCACACAGCCACAACAGCTATCTCGATCTCGCGGTCACCATCGGTCTGTCGGGGCTGCTGCTCGTGATCCTCGTCTTCGTGCTCGCGCCGCTTGGCAATTTCCAGTCGGCCCAGGCGCACAACCGTAGTAGCGCGCTGGCAAAGCTGTTCCTGACCGTGTGGCTGTTCGGCCTGTATTACGGAGCAACCGAGACCTTCCTGCTCGAACGACAGAGCCCGATCTGGTTCATGTTCGTCCTCGCCGTGGCCGGCCTGCACTTCCTGGCCAGGTTCCAGTGTGTCGGGCAGGTGGAACCTGAGCGTTGACACCTTGTCGCAGCGGGCCGCTCGAGTGGCATCGCTTAACGATAAGCAGCGACGTTACTTGTGGTTGCGACAAAACATAATCTATCTGGAAACACGCAGTAATCGTATGTCCCGCGGATGACGTTCCTCAGCGTCGAGCAATCAGAAGGTCGGGTGTCGAGCACGCCGGGAATCGCGGTCGATTTCATGCGTGACTGGCGGCTCGCTGCTCTGCGCCTGAGCGCAGGCCATCGCACCGCGTTCCAGCGCGGCTACTGGCTCGGCGCCTGGTATGAGGCGTTCCACGATCTCGCACCGCTGATCGCCGTGATTACCGATGCTGCGACCGGCAAGGACATCGCACTTGTGCCGATGATCAGCCATGTCAGGCGCGGCATCCGTGTGGTCGAATTTGCCGATCTCGGCGTCTCCGACAACAACGCGCCGATCCTGTCGCTTGACGCGGATGCGACCGATGCCATCGGCAAGGCATTGATCGACGCGCTGCGCGTCTTGCCCGACGGCTTCGATCTGCTGCGCCTGAGGAAGATGCCGGCCCAAATCGGCGGCAAGCCGAATCCGCTGGTGTCGCTCGGCCGGATCGGATCCTCCTCGCTCAACGGCAATCTCGTGCTGATGGGCGAGGACTATGAAGATTACCAGGCCTTGATCAAGCGCATGCAGATGCCGCGCTGCTGGCGCGTGTTCAGCCGTCACGCCGGCGCGCGGTTCGAAATCGCCACGGACGTCGCCCGCGCGCATGAACTGCTGGACGTGATGGATGTGCAGCAGCAGGCGCGCATGCGAAAGCTCGGCTCGCCATTTGTGCTCAACGACGAGACCCATGCGCGATTCTACCGCGAGGTCGCCCGCCAAGGCGTCGCGGAAGGCTACGCCGTCGTCTCGGCGCTGGTCTGCGACGACGGCGTCGTCGCCACTTCGCTCGGCGTCAGGCAAGGCGCGACTTACTACCTGCTTCGCATCAGTCACGCCGGCGAATCATGGTCGAGCTGCTCGCCGGGGCTGCTCGTCACAGAGCGCACCATGGCGGCGCTGCATGCACGGGGCGTGCGCCGTTTCGATCTCAGCATCGGCAACCAGGACTACAAGCGCCGCTTCGGCGCTCAGAAGGTCGCGCTGACCGATGTCAGCGTCGCGCTGTCCTGGCGCGGTTTGCCCTATGCATGGCGTGACCATGCCGCGCAGGGCCTGCGCCGTCACCCCAGGCTCGCCGCCTTTGCGGCGCGGGCGATGGGCAAGGGGACACGCTGAAGCGGCATTCCCGAACGAGAATGCCGCCGCTATCGCATCAGCCGTGCAGCTCAGCCGTGTAGTTTCCTGGCGGTCTCCGCGATCTGGCGGCCCTGATAGCGCGCGCCGGCGAGTTCGTTGGCGCTTGGCTGGCGGCTGCCGTCGCCGCCGGTGATCGTGGTGGCGCCGTAGGGCGCGCCGCCGGTGACCTCGTCGAGCTTCATCTGGCCGGCGAAGCCGTAGTTCATGCCGACGACGACCATGCCGAAATGCAGCAGGTTAGTGATGATCGAGAACAGCGTCGTCTCCTGCCCACCGTGCTGGGTCGCACTTGACGTGAAGGCGCCGCCGACCTTGCCGTGCAGCGCGCCCTTGGCCCAGAGCCCGCCGGCCTGGTCGAGGAAGTTGGCCATCTGCGAGGCCATGCGGCCGAAGCGGGTGCCGGTGCCGACGATGATCGCGTCGTAATTGGTGAGGTCTTCGATCTTGGCGACGGGCGCCGCCTGATCGAGCTTGTAATGGGAGGCTTTTGCGACCTCGGCCGGCACCAGCTCCGGCACGCGCTTGATATCGACAGTGGCGCCGGCCTCGCGCGCGCCTTCGGCAACGGCTTTCGCCATCGCCTCGATGTGGCCATAGGCGGAGTAATAGAGGACGAGAACTTTGGTCATGGGTGGTCTCCGTTGGGATCGATGTTGAATGAATGTTGGGTCGTCATGCCCGGGCTTGTTCCGGGCATCCACGTACTTGTTTCCGTGCAGAGAGGCGTGGATGGCCGGGACATAGGCGAGCGGAAGCGACGCCGTCCTTCGCACGGCTATGCCCGGCCATGACGGAGAGCGTAGTTACGCCGCGTCGACGAGCACGAGCTCCGAATCTTCCAGGGCGGTGATCTTCAGCCTGTCTTCGTCGCGGATCGCGGCGCCGTCGCGGGCGTTGACGCGGACGCCGTTGATCTCGACGGAGCCCGCAGCCGGCACGAGGTAGAGGTGCCGCGACTTCTGCGGCGCGTATTCCGCGCTCTCGCCGGCCTTCAGAGTGGTGGCGAGCACCCGCGCATCGGCGCGGATCGGCAGCGCGTCCGCATCGTCTTCGAAGCCGCTCGCGATGGTGATGAGCTTGCCGGAACGGTCCGCCTTGGGGAACGGTTTCGAGCCCCAGGTCGGCTGGCCGCCGCGTGCCGTCGGCTCGATCCAGATCTGGAAGATCCGCGTCCTGGTCGGCTCGAGATTGTACTCGGAGTGACGGATGCCGCTGCCGGCACTCATCACCTGCACGTCGCCGGCCTCGGTGCGCCCCTCGTTGCCGAGGCTATCTTGGTGGGTGATCGCGCCCTCGCGCACATAGGTGATGATTTCCATGTTGGCGTGGGGATGGGCGGGAAAGCCGGTGTTCGGCGCGATCTCGTCGTCGTTCCACACCCGCAGCGCGCCGTGACCCATGTTGTTCGGGTCATAGTAGCCGGCGAAAGAGAAATGATGCTTGGCCTTGAGCCAACCGTGATCGGCGACGCCGAGCTTTGCGAAAGGTCTGAGTTCGATCATTTGCGTAATTCCTTGACTTGAACGGGTAGCGGTTCGGATCAGGCGCCGAACCCGCCGTCGACATTGAGCACGGTGCCGGTGACGAAGGAGGCTTCGGGGCTTGCAAGGAAGACGACGCCGGCGGCAACTTCCTCGGGGCGGCCGAAGCGCTGCAGCGCGTGCTGCTTGCGCTGCGTCTCGGCGAACTCGCCGCCGTCCTTCGGATTCATGTCGGTGTCGATCGAGCCCGGCTGCACCACGTTTACCGTGATGCCGCGCGGGCCGAGGTCGCGCGCCGCGCCCTTGGTGTAGCCGACGACGGCCGCCTTGGTGGCGACGTAGTCGGCAAGGCCGGGGAACGAGGCGCGGTCGGCCAGCATCGAGCCGACGGTGACGATGCGGCCGCCTTCATTCATCAATTGCGAGGCGGCGCGGATCGCCGCGATCACGCCATGCACGTTGACCTGATCCTGGCGGGCGAGCGCTTCTGTGTCCGCATTGGCGTCGTCGATCGTGCCGCCATTGGCGACGCCGGCATTGTTGACGAGGATGTCGAGATGGCCGAACTCCTTCGCCACGTCCTGGACCAACTGCGTCACGTCCTTGGCAGAAGCCTGATCGGCCCTAAAGGCGCGCGCCTTGACGCCCTTGGCCTTCAACTCGGCGACGACGGCTTCCGCCTTGTCGGGGGAAGCGACATAGCTGATGGCGACGTCCGCACCTGCTTCCGCGAGCGCGCGGGCCGAAGCGGCGCCGATGCCGCGCGAGCCGCCGGTGACGAGGGCAACCTTGCCCGAGAGCTTCTTGGTCATTGGATTTCTCCACTGCGTAGATTTGCGATTGACCCTTGGATAAGCCTCCGCCTGTGGTATAGAAATAGAAACTGTTGAAACGCATTGTTTCGAAAACTATCCAATTGGATTGGCTGCCATGGCAAAACTCCCCGATTTCGAGGCGCTCGCGGTTTTCGCAAAAGTCGTGGAATTACGGTCGTTTGCAGGGGCCGCCAGCGAACTCGCAATGTCCAAGGCGACGGTCTCCAAGGCGGTCACGCGGCTGGAGGAGCGGCTCGGCGCCCGCCTGTTCAACCGTACCTCGCGCCGGCTTGCGTTGACCGATGCCGGCCACAAGCTCGCCGAACGCGCGACGCGCCTGCTGGCCGATGGCGAAGCCGCGGAGAACGAAGCGCTGGCGCAATCGGTGGCACCGCGCGGCCTGGTCCGGCTCGCCGTGCCCATGACATTCGGCATCAAGGCGGTGGCGCCGCTGCTGCCGGAATTCTTTCAGGCCTACCCGGAAGTCTCGGTCGACCTGCATCTGAGCGATGCGACCGTCGACCTGATCGGCGAAGGATTTGACATGGCGGTGCGGATCGCGCGGCTGCCGGATTCCTCGCTGATCGCACGACAGCTCTTCACCATGCCACGCTATACCGTGGCCGCGCCGTCCTATCTTAGGCAGTACGGCCGGCCGACGCATCCGATGCATCTGGCCGAGCACAAATGCTTCAGCTACGCCTATCTCTCGACGCCCAACGTCTGGCACTACACCAATTCGGCCGGCGAGCAGGCCAGCGTGCGCCCGGGCGGCCAGCTCCGCGTCAACAATGGCGAGGCGGTGATGCCGGCGCTGATCGCAGGCCTCGGCATCGCCGAGTTGCCCGAGTTCATCGTCGGCGAGGCAATCTCGTCAGGCCAGGTCGAGGTGATCCTGAAGGATTGGAAACAGGCCGAAGGCGCCGTGCACCTGGTGACGCCGCCCGGCGGCCCGCGTCCCGCGCGCGTCGAGGCGCTCGGCGATTTCCTGGCCGCGAAGCTGCCGGGCACGTGCAAGCGGCGGCCGAAGAAGGGTGCGAACGCAATGTAACTGCCGTAGGGTGGGCAAAGCGAAGCGTGCCCACGGCTTTGCCTGAGGTGATCACAAGTGTCTCGATATCGGCGCGCACAGGGCAGGATGTTCTTCTTCACCGTTGTGCTCGCAGATCGGTCGAGCACGCTGCTCGTCGATCAAGCCGATCGCCTGAGGCGAATCTATCGAACTGTCTTTCAGCGTAGGCCGTTCGAGACGGTCGCAATTTGTATCTTGCCCGACCACCTCCACGCGATCTGGACGTTGCCGGAAGGTGACGTCGACTTTTCATCGCGTTGGAATCTGATCAAAAGCGGATTTTCGCGTGGCTTGGAGGCTGGCTTACCTTCAAGTAGCCAGCTGAGAAAGCGTGAGAAGGGCATCTGGCAGCGACGTTTCTGGGAGCACACAATTCGCGACGACGCAGACTTGGAGCGACACGTTGATTACATCCATTTCAACCCCGTGAAACACGGCCTCGTCACCCGAGTGCGCGACTGGTCTCTCAGCAGTTTTCATCGCTATGTGGACCAGGGCATCCTTCCCTTGGATTGGGGAGGGGATGTGCGCGACGTTGCGGGGCATTTCGGCGAGTGATGGTGGGCACGGCGCGCGAAGAGCACGCCTTTGCCCACCCTACGGCATCTCGCTTTGCGGCTGGACTACGACACCTTCACGCCGTCGATCGCGACAATGCGCAGGCTTGGCTTCAGCGTTTCTTCCAGCTGCGACTTCAACTCGTGAACACGCGGGTCGCTCGAACGCTTCGCGCAAACCGCATATTGATGGACGGATTGTGCCAGTGCGCGCCGCGCTTCCGGTGTCCGCGTCATTTCGGGCGTTGAAAGTCGCAGGACGATCGCGGCGAGATTCACCAGCATCTCGTCCAAGGCGATGTCGATGGTCGCGAGTTTTCCCATGGCACACTCCTGGGAGGGCAACGGAGGCCTCAGGCATGCGTTCCGGGCTCGGTCGAACATGGCTAATGCTTCGTAAACATCTTGTTCTTGCCGATCGCGACGTTAGGCTGACTAGCGAACAAAGAAAATGAGGGGAGGGACCTGCCATGGATCGACGCGACGTCCTTCGCGCCGCTGCTACACTGCCGTTGTTGCGAGCCGCGTTACCTGACAAAGCCTTCGCTCAAACCTATCCCGTTCGCAACATCACCATGATCGTGCCGTTTCCCGCCGGCGGACAGGCCGATCTCGCCGCGCGTCCGGTGGCACAGGCGCTGGAGCGGGTCCTCGGCAAGCCCGTGATCGTCGACAACAGAGCCGGCGGTGGCGGCGGATCGGTCGGCAATGCTGCGGCGGCGCGCGCCGAGCCCGATGGCTACACGCTGCTGATGACGCTGTCTTCACTCGCAGTGCTCCCCGAAGCCGACCGGCTGTTCGAGCGTCCCGTTTCCTACGAGGTCTCGCAGTTCATGCCGATCGCGCGCGTGCTCGCCGATCCCACGCTGCTCGCGGTGCCGGCCTCGGCGCCATGGAAGACGGCGCAGGATTTCGTGGAGGACGCCAAGAAGCGACCGGGCCAGATCACCTACGGCTCGTCCGGGCCCTACGGCACGCTGCACGTGGCGATGGAGATGTTCGCGAGCAGTGCCGGCATCAAGCTGCTGCACGTGCCGTTCCGCGGGGCAGGTCCCGCGCTGACCGCGATCCTCAGCGGTACCGTGCAGGCGATCGCCGCCGCACCCGGAACGCTGAAGCCGCAAGTCGACGGCGGCAAGCTGCGCGTGCTCGGCAATTGCGGCGCGCAGCGCATCGCGAGCTTCCCCGACGTGCCGACCTTTCAAGAGCTCGGCTACACGGACGTCGAGATGTACATCTGGGCCGGCCTATTCGCGCAAAGCGCGCTGCCCGCCCCGATCGCGACCCGTCTGCGCGAGGCGATGGCGCAGGTCATAACCAGTCCGGACGTGCTCAAATCGTTCGAGGCCTCGGGCAGTCTCGTGGCCTATCAGGATGCGCCGGCCTTCGCGCAATTCGTCGCGACCGACAGCGCGCGGCTGATCGCGGCGGTGAAGAAGATCGGCAAGGTGGAGTAGGTTCCAGGCGCGCTTTCACATTTTGTTGTTGGTCCAGAACCTTCCCCCGCCTCATTGATTGAGGAGGTTTTGACGGATTCGGGAAGGATCGGGACATGCGAACAGAGCGGATTGCGCTGGGTGTGGCGCTCGCGATCGGCGGCATCGTCGCGCAGAGCGCAGCATTCGCCCAGGAATATCGCGGCACAATGGAACAACAGATGGCCTGCACGCCCGATGTGTGGCGTCTGTGCAGCGATCAGATTCCCGACGTGAACCGTATCGTGGCCTGCTTGCAGCAGAACACGCCGCAGCTCTCGAGCGGCTGCCGTGCGGTGTTCCAGTCGAACAACCAGGCCCAGCCGCAGCAGCCGGTGCCGCGCAACCGCGCCGCGCCCCCGCCGCGTTACACCGCGCCGCCTGCGCCGCCGCGGCCCTATTATGACGAGGATGACTAAAGCGCGATGAGATTAGGATGAATCGTCATCGCGCTTTAGGTTGTTGTTTGAGCATGATCTTTTCGGAAAACCGCTACGCACTTTTCCGGATCATGCTTTAGCCCCGCTTAGGATCGGTGTTCGCAGACATCGACCCATTCGGCCGCGACCAGCTCGGCCATCCGCTCCGGGGTAATGCGCACGGCGCTGTGGGTCGAGCCGGCGGCCGGCACCACGACGTCGAACGCTTTCAGCGAGACGTCGCAATAGATCGGCAGCGGCGACTTCAGGCCGAACGGACAGACGCCGCCGACCTCGTGGCCGGTGATCTCGGCGACCTCCTCCAGTCCCAGCATTTTCGGCTTGCCCCCGAACTGCGCTTTCACCTTCTTGTTGTCCATGCGCGAGGTGCCGGCAGCGACGATCAGGATCACGCGTTCGCCGATGCGCAAGGACAGCGTCTTGGCGATGCGCCCCGGCTCGACGCCATAGGCTTCCGCCGCCAGCGTCACCGTGGCAGAGCTGATCGGGGATTCGATGACGGTAATGTCGGGGGCTTTCTCGGCGAAAAAATCGCGAACGGATTGAAGGCTCATTCCAAACAGCTCATTCCAAACGGTTCATTCCAAGCTCATGGACGGGCGGCGATCCCTAAGCGATCCCTTAAGCGATTCCTGGCAGCTCGGAGAGCGCGCGGATGCGGTGATCCGGCGCGAAGCCGAGCTCGTCCATCTGGGTGCGGATCGCCTTGAACATCGTCAGCGGTGCCACGAGTTCGTTCTCGACGCAAGCCAGCGCCATGGCTTCGGGCGTCACCCGTTCGATCCAGGCGACCTTCAATCCGAACGATTTCGCGCCGGCGGCGTCCCAGGGATTGGAGGAGACGAACAGAACCTCGTTCGGTTTGATGCCCAGCACCTCGCCGATCAGCTCATAGGCGTCCGGGCTCGGCTTGAAGATCTTCTTCGGGTCGACGCTGATGGTGGCATCGAGCAGGGCGTCGAGGCCGGAATTGCGCACGAGCGCATTGAGCATGTCCGGACTGCCGTTGGAGAGGATGGCGAGCTTTCGCGGTCTCAGGGCCGCAAGCGCTGCTGTCGCATCCGGATAAAGATCGAGGTGCAGATACTTCTCGATCACGCGCTCGAATGCGTCGTTCTCGTAAGCGATCCCAAGCACGCGCAGTGTATAGGCAAGCGAGTCGCGCGTAACAGTGGCAAAATCTTCGTAGCGCCGCATCAGCGAGCGCAACCAGGTGTATTCGAGCTGCTTGATACGCCAGACCTGCGTGATGATCTCGCCATAGCCCGGAAACGCATCCTCGGTGATCTCCGCGACCGATTGGATGTCGTAGAGCGTCCCGTAGGCGTCGAAGACGACGGCTTTGATGCTCATTGGCTGTCCTTCCAGGCCGTTGTGGTCACAAGAACTCCGCTCGGGGAGTACACATAGTCGTCAGCTTACCAAAGCACAGCGGAAGTCTGCCACTGCAAGCATGATCGGCGGTTTGTGACCCAAACCGGTCCTTGCTGGGGCTGATGCATTGCCTGAAAGCGGACGTTGGGTGGAATCGGTGCGCCTGCCCCCTATAGGCGAGGTTACGAACGTCCGTTCTCCATATTTGTTACGCCGGGTGGACGGGGATGTACGTTCAGGTTGGGGTCTGAGCGGGTTATCAACGCACCTGTCCGCAGCAAGCGCTTCATAATCATGCAACCGCCTCTGTTGTCCGCGACAGCAGGTCTTCCGCCAGCCGTGACGCAGCCTCCCGTGCATCCTGGCGAGCCGCATGGTCAATATCGGGGCCAAAGAGGGTCTTCTGAATGATTAGACTGCGGACATCTTCGATACCGATGAAGCGCAACCACGCTTTTATATAGGGTTTTTGAAAGTCGAAGCGCTGCGCCGGAGTGATGGATTGCGCCGCATAGTCGAGACCTCGCGCATGGACGACCACCGCGATCTTATCCCGGAGCAGTCCTCCGAACCCGTGTTCAGGATCGAACGAGAAAAGGATGTCCTTCTGCGATACCAGGTCGATGAAGTGCTTGAGCTTGTAGGGAATACTGAAATTCCAGAGGGGCGTCGACAGCAGGAGAATATCCGCCCAGTGCAGTTGTTGCGCCAATTCTTGCAATGTGGCCCATGCCTGCTGTTGAGAAGGGGTAAGCGGCGTGCCGCTGAGCCCCGCATATTTGGCCAACATCGCGTCCTCACCGAATTCGGGGAGGTCGACATCCCATAGGTCGAGCGTTGAAATCTCCAAGTCGGGTCGCCGAGCACGATAGCTTTGAACAAAGGCCTCGGCGACCTCACGCGAGGCGGAACGCTCTTTGCGGGGCGAGGAAACGATATGCAGTAGCTTGGTCATGGATCCATCCTTGTTCATTGTGATGGACCGCATTGCCTCATATTTTAATTCGATATAGAAATTGAGATTATCGACAGCATTCAGCATGGATCAGAATATATGTTGGAATTGGTCCTGCTCAGGACGTTCGTCGCCGTGTTCGACGAAGGCGGCTTCAGTCGGGCAGCAGCGCGACTGAACCTTACGCAGTCGGCCGTCAGTGGGCACCTGCGCCGTCTCGAGGAGAAGGTCGGAAAGCCGTTACTCAACAGGACGACGCGCTCGCTGGAGATGACATCCGATGGCGAGCGCTTGCTCGCCTATGCCCGGGCGATGCTCGCCCTTAACCGGGATGCTTTGGCCGATCTGGCGCAGGCACCCTTTCATGGCAGGGTTCGCGTCGGCCTCTCGGAAGACTTCGCACAGGTCCCCATCCTTCGCGCCTTGCAGGCATTCGGCGCTGATCGCCCTGGATTGCAGGTCGAGGTGCAAGTCGGGATTCCGGGTGCGCTCCTCTCGAAGATGAACGAGGGCAACATCGAACTGGTGCTCGGATCACAGTGTGAGGGTGAGGAGATGGGGCGCCTCCTGTGGCGCGAGCCTCTTGTCTGGGCATGGGCGGATCATACCGGCATGGATCTTCCGGACCCGCTGCCGTTGGCCGTGTTACCGGAGCCTTGCCCCTACAGGGAAGTTGCTCTTGAACGGCTTGCCAAGGCCGGGATCAGCCAGCGCACGGTGATGATCTGCGCCAGCAACGCCAGCCTGAGGGCGGCTGCCATCTCAGGCTTTGCTGTAGCGCCGATGATCGCCAGTCAACTGAGAAACGGCCTGGTCAGGGTACCCAAAAGCTACGGTCTGCCAGAGTTACCAGAAGCGGAGTTCAGGCTATTTGCCGCATCGAACGGCGATACCTCCGTCCTCGAAGAACTGGCAGAGGCCATCATGAACGCCGTTCCTCGAAGGCACGCTGGCGAGGAGTGATCCTGAACTCGCACCAACGTCTGCTTTATGGCTAGTTCCGAATGTCCAGAAATGGCCCAAGCCGGACTCAGGGCGGGTTGCGCCAACGCGCTGCATCAGGGGCGGAGCAGACCTCGGACGAAGAGCAGCGCAAGCTAGACAGTCGGCGGACGTCCTCGCTGCGTCTCACGGTGCAGAAGGCCCTGCCGCTGATGACGGCGGGGGCGTCGATCATCCTGACCGGTTCGAGCACGGGCGTGATGGGGACGCCACAGTTCAGCGTCTCCAGCGCGACCAAAGCCGCGATCCGCAATTTGGCACGCAACTGGGCCCTGGACCTGCGCGGCACGGGCATCCGCGTCAATGTGCTGTCGCCGGGGCCGACCAAGACGGAGCTGGCGCTGGAGGTCGTCGGCGAGGAAGCGTTCAATGCGCTCGGAAGCACGACGCCACTCGGGCGCGTCGGAGACCCGACCGAGACGGGCGCGGTGGCCGCGTTCCTGGCGTCCGCGGACAGCAGCTTCATGACCGGCGGCGAGGTTTTCGTCGATGGAGGCCTCGCGCAAGTCTGAGGCCTCGAGCGTCTGAGCGTGAGGGCTTCGGTCACCGGGATCGAAGCCCTCGATGCGCTACGGGCGATGGGTGAGCGCCTAGATTCCCAACAGCTTGCGCGCGTTGGCCTTCAGCACCTTCGGCCGGATCTCGTCGCGAATGTCGATCTTGGCAAAATCCGACAGCCAGCGGTCCGGCGTGATCACCGGCCAGTCGGAGCCGAACAGCATCTTGTCCTGGAGGATCGAGTTGATGTAGCGCACCAGGATCGGCGGGAAATATTTCGGCGACCAGCCGGAGAGGTCGATATAGACGTTCGGCTTGTGGGTCGCGACCGACAGTGCCTCCTCCTGCCAGGGGAAGGAGGGGTGGGCGAGGATGATCTTGAGGTCGGGGAAATCGGCCGCGACGTCGTCCATGTACATCGGGTTGGAATATTTCAGCCGCATGCCCATGCCGCCGGGCATGCCGGAGCCGACGCCGGTCTGGCCGGTGTGGAACAGCGCGATCGCGCCGCCATTGTTGATCTCTTCATAGAGCGGATAGGCCATGCGGTCGTTGGCGTAGAAGCCCTGCATGGTCGGGTGGAATTTGAAGCCGCGCACCCCGTATTCCTCGATCAGCTTGCGCGCCTCGCGGGCGCCCAGCTTGCCCTTGTGCGGGTCGATCGAGACGAAGGGGATGAGGACGTCGAGATGGTCGGAGGCGACCTCCAGCATCTCGTAATTGTTGTAGCGGCGGAAGCCGGTCTCGCGCTCGGCGTCGACCGGGAAGATCACGGCGGCGATGTTCTTGGAGCGGTAGTACGCCGCGGTCTCCGGCACCGTTGGCGGATGCTTGTTGGGCGACTTGAAATACTCCGCCATCTGCGCCTGGAAATCGTCATAGCCGTCGTCGGCATGGCAGCCGCAGGGCTCCTCGGCATGGGTGTGAATGTCGATGGCGACGACATCGTCGATGTTGGGCAGCTTCAGCTTTGGCATTGGTTTCCTCCCGACGGGTTGCCAAATTGATTATATCATATAACGAATTTGGCAAGGCGCTGCCGAAGGTTATTGGCTTGGCAGATCGGGCCGATCCGGCCGATCCGGCCGTTTCTACTGTGCATGGGGTTGTTTTCGCAAATTTTGCTGGTTCGGAACCGGGCAGTTAACATTGACATCCCCTCCCGCGATGCCTTAAGAACCGCCCCGTCCCGGGCGGTCGGTCCGCCAGCGGGAAAAATCTCATTTTGCCACATTCGCGCGTGCCGAAACGGTAGTGCCGAACACGGCCTTTCGAACGTTCAGGATTCTGCCATGAAGGTCCGTAACTCGCTGAAGTCGCTGCGCGGTCGCCATCGCGCCAACCGCCTGGTCCGCCGCAAGGGCCGGGTCTATGTGATCAACAAGGTGCAGCGCCGCTTCAAGGCGCGTCAGGGCTGATCTCGCCCTGCCGGACGCCTTCGCGCTCCGCAAGACCACGGTCTCACACGAGTTTGACGCCGCCCTGCTTTGCAAGGGCGGCTTTGCGCGTTTAGACTTTGCCCATGGCACTGAGATTCCTTTGCGCGCCCACCCTGTGTCTGGCCCTCGTCCTGGGGACCGCCGGCTTCGCCCCGGTGCTGGCGCAGCAGATTGAGCCGCCGCCTCCGCCCGGCAAGCAGAAGAAGCTGCCGGAAGCGCCGGCCAAGCTGCCCAAGGTCGACCGCACCAAGAATCTCGATTTCCTGTTCGGCGCGCTGAAGGCAGCGCCCGACGAGACCAGCGCCAAGCATGTCGAGGCGCGGATCTGGGCGATCTGGCTCCAGACCCCGAGCGACACCGCGGCACTGTTGATGTCGCGCGCCAAGACCGCGGTCGACGCGCAGAAGATCGATGTCGCAATCAAGCTGCTGGATTCGATCATCAAGCTCAGGCCCGACTATATCGAGGCCTGGAACCGGCGCGCGACGCTCTATTACATGCAGAACGACTATGGCCGTTCGCTCGCCGACATCCAGCAAGTGCTGATCCGGGAGCCGCGCCATTTCGGTGCGCTCGCAGGGCTCGGCATGATCATGCAGGAGGTCGGCAACGAGAAGCGCGCGCTGGAAGCCTACCGCAAGGCGCTCGCCGTCAATCCGCACCTCGAGAAGATCCCCGACCAGGTCAAGGCGTTGACCGAGAAGGTCGAAGGCCGCGACATCTAGAGCACGATCCGGAAAAGTGTGCAGCGGTTTTCCGAAGAGATCGTGCTCAAGCAATAATAAGGCTCAACTCGATCATTTCTTGAGCGATCGCGGCCAGCGCGGATTAACCACGATCGCAGGCGTCGCGTCGCGAGGGCTATTGCCGGGACTGCCGCAGACCTACCTGCATGGCAGGAGCAGAAGCCATGAAGCGTTTGATCTTTGCGGGTAGCTTGCTGCTCGCGTCCGGGACGGTGAGCCACGCCGACGGATTGTTCTGGGTGGTCGGCAACCGCGCCACCGGCAAATGCGATATCGTGACCAGCAATCCCGTGATCATCGGCGATATCTGGTTCGGTGACGGCCCCTACAAATCCAAAGCCGACGCCAAGCTTGCCCGTTCGACGATCCGCGCCTGTCCCGCGGTCACGCCCGACGAGGAGAAGGGCGAGGACGGGTCGAACTAAGTCGCTTGCACCTCGTGCAGGATACCTAGTGCAGGACGTTGCCGCCGCGCTCGGTCAGGCCGCGATCGGCGGCCGCGGCGTAAGCCTTTGCAAGCTCCGCTTCGAGATGCTCGTTGATCAGGAGCAGCGCCCGCACGGCACCGCGCAGGTCGCCGCTGCAGCTCGCGACGATCTCGTCGATCGCAGTGTCGTTCGATCTGAAGCTCATCGAAAATCCTCCGGTTCAAACCAGGAAAAAATCCTGCCGGTCTTTCCCGCATCCCCGAGGCTGCGAGGAGGATCGGCGCCCACCCGCGCCTAGATGGCCGAACCGACCATGGCGATTATATGGAAACCGCGATGACGACTGCATGAAGCTGGTCCGAGGCTTGCGTGTCGCCAAAGAATATTGTTGATTCCATTGGGTTTTTACGTTCCCCAAATTGTGCACATATCCACAACCCCGCTGTTTCCGGTGGAAGCCTCGATGCCGGCTGAGCGAAACTGCCGTGTGCCAAGACCCGTAACTGCCCTGTGCCCAGGACCGCCCGGATTCTCTCGATGATCGTGATGTCAGTCGTGACGGTGCTGGTTCTGCTGGCGCTGGCCACCCAAGCCGGAATCCTCGTCGTGCAGCGCGCCTTTCCGCCGCAGGGCCGGATGATCGAGGTCGACGGCGCGGCGCTCCACGTCGTCGATCTCGGCCCGCGCAACGCTGGCCTGCCGATCGTGATGCTGCATGGCGCGAGCTCCAATCTCGAAGCAATGCGGCGGCCGCTCGGCGATCTCCTCGCCAGGGAGCATCGCGTCATTCTGATCGACCGTCCCGGCCATGGCTGGAGCACGCGCGTGCGGCGGCAGGATTCGACGCCGCAGATCCAGGCGCGGATGATCGATGATGCGCTTCAGAAGCTCGGGATCGACCGCGCGGTCTTCGTGGTGCATTCCTGGAGCGGCGCCCTCGGCGCGCGGATCGCGCTCGATCACCCGCACCGCGTCGCTGGCCTCGTGATGCTCGCGCCCGTCACTCATCCCTGGCGCGGCGGCGTCGGCCGCTACAACGAGATCATCGCAACGCCTGTGATCGGTCCGCTGCTCGCCTACACGATCACGCTGCCGCTCGGCTATGTCCTTACTGAATCCGGTGCGCGCAACGTCTTCCTGCCGCAAGTCATGCCGGACGGCTTCGTCAAGGACTCCGCGACGCCGCTGCTGTTGCGTCCGCGCGAGTTCATCGCCAATGCCTATGATCTGGTGACGCTGAAGGAAGCGGTGGCTGCGCAAGTCGCGCGTTATGGCGAGATCAGGGCGCCGGTCACGATCATCGCCGGCGAGCCCGACAAGACCGTGTCGACCGGCATCCATGCGCGCTCCTTTGCCGCGATCGTGCCGAATGCGAAGCTGATCGTGCTGCCGGATCTCGGCCACATGGTGCAGAACGCCATACCGGATGTCGTCAAGGCGGAGATCGAGACGATGATCGGCAAAATCGTCCCGGCGCAGGCGGCCGCCGATTAAAGCGTTTCGAGCGAAGTGGATACCGGTTCGCGTGAAGAAAACGCGTCAAAACAAGAAGCTAGAGCTTCGGTTCTGATTCAATCCGAACCGAAGCTCTAGCGGGCGCCTTTTCCGCGCCTACTGCTTGATCTTCCCGTCCTTGTCGAACTGCGAGACATAGGCCCAGAGATTGTTGATCTCGGTCTCGTTCTTGACGCCGGCGAACGCCATCTTGGTGCCGGGGATCTTGGCTTTGGGATCCTTGATGTATTCCTTGAACGTCGCCTCGTCCCAGGTGATGCCGGAATTCTTGTTCGCATCCGAGTAGTTGTAGTCGGGAGCGGTGCCCGACTTGCGGCCGTTGAGGCCGTTGAGCTCGGGGCCGACCTTGTTCTTGGCGCCTTCGCCGATGGCGTGGCAGGCCAGGCATTTGTTGAACGATGTCTTGCCGGCCGTGACATCCTGCGCCATCGCGGCGGGTGCGGTGGCAATCACGGTGAGGATCGTCAGTGCGCCAAAAGTCAGTTTTGTCATCGGGTGCTCTTCGTCTCTTCCCTGGTGGGTCTAGTCAGTCCCTTGCCTGAGCGGCAATCGTCGGACCTGCCGGTTTTGGCAGGCCTGCCCGGCTTGGACAAGCCGCCAGACCATGACAGGTTTCACGATTTCCTACTTGTCCCAGAGCGAACTCGCTGGCGATTGCGGATCCGACTTTCGGATGGCCTACCCAAACACCCCCGGACGTGGTTGATTTACCGCGACAAATTGGATCGTGCGGCGTGAGCCGGAAGGATATGCCATGAAGGATTTGATATGGCCATCATGATGCCTGCGAGCGACCAGGCCGTGCTCGCGCGCCGCGCGGACATCGTTGCCGCACTGCGCGCAATCGTCGCCGGCGAAGGCGTGATCGACAGCGCTGCCGAGATGCGAGCCTATGAATCCGACGGATTGACGGCCTATCGGCAGCCGCCGATGGTCGTGGTGCTGCCTGACACCACCGAGCAGGTCTCGCTGGTCCTGAAATATTGTGCAGAGCAGGGCATCAAAGTCGTGCCCCGCGGGTCCGGTACCTCGCTGTCCGGGGGCGCGCTGCCGCTCGAGGACGGCGTGCTGCTCGGGCTCGGCAAGTTCAAGCGCATCCGCGAGATCGATTTCGACAATCGCGTCGTCGTGACCGAGCCCGGCGTCACCAACCTTGCCATCAGTCAGGCGGTGGCACATGCCGGCTTCTATTACGCGCCAGACCCGTCCTCGCAGATCGCCTGCTCGATCGGCGGCAATGTCGCGGAAAATTCCGGCGGCGTGCATTGCCTGAAATACGGCATGACCACCAACAACGTGCTCGGTTGCGAGATCGTGCTGATGAGCGGCGAGATCCTGCGCATCGGCGGCAAGTCGGCGGAGAACCCCGGCTACGATCTGATGGGCGTCATCACCGGTTCCGAAGGCCTGCTCGGGGTCATCACCGAGATCACGGTGCGCATCCTGCAAAAGCCGGAGACCGCGCGCGCGCTGATGGTCGGATTCGCAGAGGTCGAGGCCGCCGGCGAATGCGTGGCGCGCATCATCGGCGCCGGCATCATTCCCGGGGGCATGGAGATGATGGACAAGCCCGCGATCCACGCCGCCGAGGCCTTCGTCCATGCCGGCTATCCGCTCGATGTCGAGGCGCTGCTGATCATCGAGCTCGACGGTCCCAAGATCGAGGTCGACGAGCTGATCACGCGCGTCGAGGCGATCGCGAATGGCTGCGGCTCGACCACCTGCCAGATCTCGACCTCGGAGGCCGAGCGCAATCTGTTCTGGGCGGGCCGCAAGGCAGCGTTCCCTGCGGTCGGGCGCATCTCGCCCGATTATCTCTGCATGGATGGCACGATTCCCCGCGGCGCGCTGCCGAAAGCGCTGGCGCGCATCCGCGATCTCTCGGAAAAATACCAGCTCGGCTGTGCCAACGTGTTCCATGCCGGCGACGGCAATCTGCACCCGCTGATCCTCTACGACGCCAACAAGCCCGGCGAGATCGAGCGTGCGGAGGCTTTTGGTGCCGACATCCTGCGCGCCTGCGTCGAATTCGGCGGCGTGCTCACCGGCGAGCACGGCGTCGGCATCGAGAAGCGCGACCTCATGCCGGACATGTTCAGTGAGATCGACCTGAACCAGCAGCAGCGGTTGAAATGTGCCTTCGACGCGCAGGGCCTGCTCAATCCCGGAAAGGTGTTTCCGACCCTGCACCGCTGCGCCGAGCTCGGCCGCATGCATGTGCATGCAGGTAAGCTCGCGTTTCCGGATATTCCCCGGTTCTGAGCGACCGGGATCGCTCACACGAAGAGCCGCCGGGTTGAGACCGCGGCGGCTCTTGTCATTGGCCTATTGGCAATTGCGAGACGACCGTCAGTAGCCAGACTTCGTGTTCGCGCCACCAGACTTCGTGCTCGCGCCAGTGGTTTGGCCGGGAGCGTAGCCAGAAGCGCCGGGGTGACCTTTCTTAGAACCCATGGCGTGCTTCTTATGTCCCGGAGTGTACCCGGATGCTCCCGGATGGCCTGCCTTGGAGCCCTTGGTCTGCATCTCTTGGCCCGGCGTCTTGCTTGATACGCCTTGGGCAAAGACGGCCGGCGCAGTGCCGATGAGGGCGATGGCAGAAAGTGCAACAATTATCCTCTTCATCTTCATTCCTCCTTCTGAAGGAAGCACCGTGATCAACGGGTTGGAAACTGCGCCGTTCCATGAACGCCTGTTCATCAATCTATTGTCGCAGGTCCAGCAAATGCCCGATGTGCGCGTCGCGCCGATCCGCCGAAGCAGTGCCGGTGATCCCGACGATCGATGCAGAGCGCGGAGTCTGGTTGCAGGCGCCGAGAGATTGCGTCGCCTTACGGTTCTTGCTCGCTTCGCCCGGCGCGGCTGCTTCGGTCAGATGCGCCAGTTGACGACAAGCAGCGGAAGGCTTGCCCACCAAAGGGAGCGCCTTGCTACCGCTCTTTCGCGTTGCACCAGAGATTGCCGGCCCGGGCGAAGCGCAGTGTCTGACAGATTTGATTTCCGGCGCGAATTTCGTTACGGCCTCTTCTCGTGGATACGCTCAAGGTCAGAGACGGCAAAGACGTCGAAGAGGTGGTGCGCGCGGCGATCGCCAACGAACAGCCGCTCGAGATCATTGGTCATGGCTCCAAGCGCGGTATCGGCCATGCGATGGCGACCAATGCCGTGCTCGACATCTCCGCGCTCAATGCGGTCACCTCCTACGAGCCTAACGAGCTGATCGTCACGCTCCAGGCCGGCGCGCCGCTGGCCGACGTGCTGTCGCTGATCGATGCCAAAAACCAGCAATTCGCCTTCGAGCCGATGAACACGGCGCCGCTGCTCGGCACGCCGGCGCTCGGAACCATCGGCGGCATGATCGCCGCCGGGCTCGCCGGTCCGCGGCGGATCAGGGCGGGCGGGGCGCGCGATCACCTGCTCGGGGCGCACGCCGTCTCCGGCTTCGGCGACAGCTTCAAGACCGGCGGCAAGGTGGTGAAGAACGTCACCGGCTACGACCTGTGCAAGCTTCTCGCCGGCTCCTGGGGCACACTGGCGGTGATGACCGAGGTCACGCTCAAGGTGATGCCCAAGCCCGAGGCCGAGCGGACGCTGCTGCTCCGCGGGCTCGACGATGCCCGCGCCAACAAGGCGATGACGGCGGCGCTCGGCTCGCCCTTCGACGTTTCCGGAGCTGCGCATCTGCCGAAATCGGCCTTTCGCGCCAAGACCGATGGGCTCGGCGACATCGCGGGCCAGGACGAGGCACTTACCGTGCTGCGGCTCGAAGGCATCACGGCGTCAGCCGCGCACCGCGCCGGCTCGCTGCGCGAATTGCTGGCGCCGTTCGGAACCGCGACCCTGATCGAAGACGGCGCATCGGCCGCGCTGTGGGCCACGATCCGCGACGTCCTGCCG
>NZ_PSRT01000022.1 GCF_004212635.1 Bradyrhizobium genosp. SA-3
AGTTGGACTCGCGGAGAGTCCCCCTCACCCGGAATCCGCGCCTTCAGCGCGCATTCCGGCCTCTCCCCGCAAGCGGGGAGAGGCGAAGAAATCTCAATCGACATCGTTCAGGGTCGCGAACAGTGTCTGGCGTGACGCGACCGCGGTGATGGCGCCGATCAGCACCGCCTGGACCGCGAGCACGATGTAGCCGGATGGCCGTAGCGAGAAGGTGCCGAGTAGCGCGGCGAACTGGTCGCCGACGGGGGTGCCGGAGAACCAGCCGGCGATCGACTCGGAGAAGCCGAACACCAGCATGGCGGCGCCGCCACCGATCACGCCGCCCTCCAGGCCGAGCCTGAGGAAATGGCGCAGGAAGCGGTTGGCGATGTAACGGTCGCCGGCGCCGACGAAATGCAGGACCTCGACGATCGGGCGGTTCGCCGCCATGGCGCCGCGGGTCGCAAACGACACCGAGATGATGGTGGCGATGATGACCAGCGCGAGGATGCCGATGCCGGCGAGGACGGTGGCATTGGTCATCGAGCGCATACGCTCGATCCAGGCACGGTGATCATCGACACTCGCGCTCGGCGCCACCTGGGTGACGCGTGCGCGCAGGGCGCCGAGATCGAGCGGCGTGCCCGGTTGCACGCGCGCGATGATCATGCGCGGTACCGGCAGATCGTCCATCGACAGGCCCGTGCCGAGCCAGGGCTCGAGCAGCTTTCCGCTTTCATCCTTGGTGAACGGCTTGACCTCGACGATGCCGGCTTGCGCGCGCATCGCCTCCGTCACCGCCGCGGTGTCGCGTTCGAGATCGCGGCCGGCCAGCGGACGGACCTGGATGGTGATTTCGCTGGCGACCTCCGACTGCCATTCGGCGGCGGAAGCGCTGACCAGCAGCACCGTGCCTGTTGTCATCGAGGCGAGGAAGGTCATGATGGCGACGACGGCGACCAGCGCGCGGCCGTGGATCGAGGCACGCGGCACGATCGGCGACATATTGCGTGCCTTGGCCGGAAGCTGCGGACGCTCCTGCCCGAGGTCGACCAGCACGCCGCGCTCGTCGGTCCTACTCATAGACGTGCAGCCGTCCCTGATGCAGCACCAGGCGCCGCGCCTCGTACTGGTCCATCAGGCCGATGTCGTGAGTCGCGATGATGACGGCCGTGCCTGATTTGTTGAGCTCGATGAAGAGCCGCAGCAGGCGGCGGCCGAGCGTCGGGTCGACGCTGCCGGTCGGCTCGTCCGCGAGCAGCAGTTGCGGGCGCGAGATCACCGCGCGCGCGATCGCCGCGCGTTGCTTCTCGCCGCCGGACAGGATCGGCGGCAGCGCATCCATGCGGTCGCCGAGGCCGACCCAGCGCAGGAGATCGATGACCTCCTTGCGATAGCTCGACTCGCTACGGCCCATGACGCGGAACGGCAGCGCGACATTCTCATAGGTCGTCATGTGGTCGAGCAGGCGGAAATCCTGGAGCACGATGCCGATGCGCTTGCGCAGGTCGGCGATCTCGTCCTTGCCGAGCCGCGAGATATCGTGGCCGAACAGATTGACCAGGCCCCGCGTCGGCCGATGCGACAGGAACAACAGGCGCAACAACGAGGTCTTGCCGGCACCGGACGGTCCGGTGAGAAACTGAAACGAATGCGCCGGGATCTGGAAACTGAGGTCGCGCAAGATCTCCGGCCCCAGACCGTAACGCAATCCGACATTTTCGAACCGAACCAAGCTCAGCTCCGTTCGAGAGGGGGCGCGGGCCGCACGGCTGTGCCCCGCCATACGCGATTAACGGGTTTTGCGACCGTTATGGTTTCCGGTTCGTTAACGCTCGCCCGGTAGCATAAGGGCCGCCCGGTTCTCCGCGACCGTGGCATCGTCAAGACCAGTCCAAGTCCTCGTTCATGCATCAAGGCTCGTCCATGCATATCGTCTGCCCCCATTGTACGACATCCTACGCCATCAAGCCCGCGAGCTTGGGCGCGAACGGCCGAACGGTGCGCTGCTCCCGTTGCAAGGAGACGTGGGTCGCCCATGCTGAGGATGCCATCGAGGAGGCGTCCGTCCCGGCCATGGCCGCGGCCAGCCAGGCCGAGGACCAGTCCGACCTCGCCGAGCAGTGGAACTCCTACGCCAAGGACGACAGCGCGGCCGACACCCCGATGGTCGAAAGCCCCTCGATCGCCAGCGACTGGCCGAGCGAGGACACCAAGGAGATCGAGGACGAGTGGTCAGCGGCGGCCCGGGCGCCGAGGAGGACGTCGCCGGCGCGCAGCATCAGTCCTGGTTCCGCGGCCTGTTCCGTCGCCGCGGCGCGAGGGTCAGCCGCCCGGCCGCCGCCACGGCGCCGCGAAAATCCTATTTCGGCCTGCCGACCGCCTGCGCCGCCATGGGCGCGCTCGTCCTGGCGCTGGTGATCTGGCGCGGCGACATGGTGCGGCTGCTGCCGCAGACGGCGGCGTTCTACAAGATGGTCGGGATCGAGGTTAATCTGCGCGGACTGGCCTTCAAGGACGTCAAGCTGTCCAGCGAAACCGTCGACGGTAAGCAGGTGCTGGTGATCGAGGGCGTGATCGTCGGCGAAGGCAAGAAGCCGCTCGACATCCCGCGCCTGCGCTTCGCCGTGCGCGACGCGCAGGGCGCCGAGATCTACGCCTGGAACACGGTGCTGGAGCAGACCCTGCTGCGGCCCGGCGAGCGCGCCTTCTTCCGCTCGCGCCTGGCCTCGCCGCCGCCCGAGGGCCGCAATATCGACGTTCGCTTCTTCAACCGCCGCGACATTGCCGGCGGCAGCGTATAATCAGCCTCGCAAGCGGGAGTTGGTCCCAAGGTTTGCTCTCATGCCGAAAATCCTGATCGCCGACGACGAGGATTCGATGCGCACGCTGGTGGCGCGCGCCATCGCCATGGACGGCCACGAGACCGTCACCGCGCAGGACGGCGCCGAGGCGCTGGAGATCCTGACCCGCGAGGACGGCGCGTTCGACCTGCTGCTCACCGATATCCAGATGCCTGTCATGGACGGCATCGCACTGGCCCTCTCCGCTGCGCGCGATTTCCCCGACCTGACCATCCTGCTGATGACCGGCTTTGCCGACCAGCGCGAGCGCGCCTCGAACCTCAACGCGCTGGTGCACGACGTCGTGACCAAGCCGTTCTCGGTCGCCGACATCCGCACCGCGGTGGCGGACGCGCTGGCGGCGAAGAAGGGGTAGCGGCAGTTCAAGCCGCGGCTGTAACGCAAGCTCCGTCCGCATCCACGGCGTCGTCCCGGCGAAGGCCGGGACCCATACTCCCAGGGAGTGGTCGTAGCGCGAATGGGTAACTCCGAGTCTTCGCCAAACCCAACCCTGTGGCTATGGGTCCCGGCCTTCGCCGGGACGACACCGAGAATTGTTGGACGTCCCGGAGGCTAACTCACCGACCGCTCAAAAATCCTTCAGCAGGCGCTCGAGATAGTCGAGCTCGATCTGCGGACGCGAGGTATCGCCTAAGCGTCGGCGGAGCTCTTCGAGGATGCGGCGGACACGCTGGGCGTCGATCTCGCCGGGAATCTTGACGGTGTAGTCGTCGCTCAGATCACGGCCGTGAAGCGGGCGGCCCAGCGGATCGGTCTGATTGGCGCCGCTCTGCTGACGGCCGGCCCTATTGCCGGGACCATCGCCCTGCCCGTCGCCATCGCCCTGCTGCATCGCCTCGGCCATCTTCTGCGCGCCCTTGCGCAAGGCCTCGAGGGCCTTACCCTGCGAATCCACGGCGCCGTCGGCATTGCCCTCGCCGAGCTTCGATCCGGCATCGCCCATGGCCCCGTCGGCATCGTCCAGACTGCTGTCGTCATCGCCCTGGTCGCCGTCCTGATCGCCATTCTGGCCGGGCTCACCCTGCTGCCCCTTCTGCCCTTGCTGCTTCTGACCCTTTTGTCCCTTCTGCGCGAGGCCGCGCTTGGCGAGCTCGTCCTGCAACTTCTTCAGGCGGTCGCGCAGCGCCTGCTGGTCCTGCTGAAGGTCCGACATCGACTGGTCGCCCTGCTGCTTGCCGCGCGAGCGTTCGCGCCGGGAATCCTGGCCCTGCTTGAACGTCTTGTCGCGCAATTGCTGCTGCTTGCGGATCATGTCGCTGAGCTCGTTGAGCGCCTGCTCCATGTCGCTGTCGCCGGATTGCCCGGGCTGCGCCATCTGGAGATTTTCCATGATCTGCGCGAGCTGCTCGAGCATGCGCTGGGCCGCCTCGCGATTGCCTTCGCGCGCCGCCTTCTCGATCTGCCTCAGGAGGTCGTCGAGATCGCGTTGCGTGATGACGTTGCGATCACGGCTGGAGGATTGGCTCCGTTCCGTTGCCCGCTTGTATTCCTCGAGCTTCTGGATGGCGTCGGACTGGTTGTTCAGGCTCTTCCCGGATTCCTTCTGCCTGAGGCTGTCGCCGGAATCCTGCATGGCCTTCTCGGCGCTGTCGAGCAGCGCATCGGGATCCTGATCCAGCTGGGCCGCGACCGGCGAGACGCCGCCCAACAGGAAGGCGAGGCAGGCGATCGACATCGCCTTGAAGACTGGCACGCGTGCTAGCTTCCGCATTTCCGGTCTCGCGTAAACTGGTTGGCCCCGTCGTTGCCCGCCTTGGCCCGGTTGCTCGCCGATTTCCGATAGGCCTGAAGCTGCTGGCGAAGTGCGTCCTGCTGCTGCGCCAGCTCCTCGAGCTGCTCGGGCGTCGCATGCTGGGTCTTCTGTCGCAACTCGACGGCCTTGTCGAGGATGAGCTGGACCTCCGCGGGGAACGGCTGCCGCGGTCCGAGCGGATTTTGCTCGGCGCGCCGGGCGAGGTCGCGCACCTTGCCGGCCATGGCCTCGCGGAGCTTTTGCGTCAGTACCCTGATCTCGTCCTCGCTGGCGCCGCGTTCCAGCGCCGCCTTGAGTGCGTCCTGCGCCGAGCGCAGCGCCGCGTTGACGCTGCCGGCGACGCCGTCGTCCTCGATGGTGACCGCGAACGCCCACATGCTCGCCACCACCTCGCGCAGCGCGTCGTCGGTGCGGGCCGCCTCGAGCTGGGACGCCAGATTGCGGAGGCCGAGATAGCAGCCGGCATCCGGCGTGAACAATTCGGGCGCGATCATCAGCGCGTCGAGCGCGGTGTAGACCTCGGAATTCCTGTTGGCGTCGAGCGCGAGGATGCGGCGCTGCTCGATCAGCGCGCGCGCGAGCGAGTTCGTGAACAGACGCTCGGGCAGACGCATGTTGAAGGGCTCGCTGCGTGCCTCGTTGCCGGCCTCGTCCTTGGCGGTGAGCGTCAGCGTGACGTCGGCGCCGGCATAGGGATCCTCGCTGAGGTCCTTCACCGTCTGGCCGACGCCGTTACGGGTGCGCGCGTTCGGCAGCACCAGCGGGAATTGCGGCGGCTGGAACAGCGGCCGCGCCGCGCCCTTGGCGTCGGCGTCCTTGCTGTTCTCTTTGGCGCCATTCTTGCCGGCGTCCTTGACGTTATCCCTGGTGTCGGCGGGGCGCAGCGCAATGTGCGCGTCGGCGCCGGTGACGCCGTAATCGTCCTCGATCTTGTAGGAGAGCTGGAGCGCGCCGCGCGCCTGGCGCTCGGGGTCCTTGGCGAGCGCGATCGTCGGCGGACGGTCCGGGGTTGCCGCGAAGGCCCATTGCGGCTGGCCGGAGGGCGCGCGGACATGCGCGGTGCCGTCGGCGGCGATGGCGAAGTGCTTTTCGTTGGTGCCCTTGGGCGCGGCTTCCGTGGGGGCGACCTCCTTGAGGCCGCCGGAGACCGCGACATCCAGGCTGCCGCCGGAGGAACGTACGATCAGGGTCGAGCCCGCGGGAACGGCAAGCGGGCCGCTGGCAGGCAGTGCTGCGGCTTCCTTGTTGGCGGCCGACAGGATGATCGGCGGCTTGCCGGTGTAGAGCGGCGGCGTCACCCAGGCATCGACCCGAACATTGGTCGGAGCCAGCACGCCGTTCCAGTCGAAGGCGGCCCCAAGCCGCATCGCACGCTCGTCGCCGGCAGCGAAGAAGGTCGCAACCAGCATCACCATGACGAGCGCGCGCAGCGCCCAGGGATCGTGGAGCGCGAGCCGCGGATGCGGCAGACCGGCGCGGATGCGCTTGAGTGAGGCCAGCGTGCGCTCGCGCTGGGCCTGCCACAGCGCCTTGGCAACCGGGTCCTGCGAGGTCAGCGTGTCCGTGAGCGTGGTGGCCGGGCGGTGACGGATGCCGGAGCCACGATCGAGCCGGCTCAGCGCCTCCTCACGGCTCGGCCAGCGGAAGCGAATCAACGGGAACAGGGCGGCAATCGCGATGCCGGCGAAAATGACGAGACCAATGGCGCGGGCGACGAACGGCACGGACAGCCAGAGGCCGGCCCAGGACACCACCAGGAACAGGCCGACGACGGTCAGAAGCCGCGCCAGGTTCGGCCAGGCACGCTCCCACGCGATGGCATAAATGGCCCGATCGAGGGCCTGCGCCAGCTTCAGCCGCGACAGAGCGTCCCCATCGCGGATCGGGTCTGACGGGTCGGGGGTGACGCCGTTCAATCAGCTCTCCAGGTTGCCCGGTAGAGAGAAGCCTATCACAACGGCAGCACTGAGGCATCCGTTCCTGGACGGGAGACACCCCTTTTCCCGCATAACACGAGGACGTGACTGGCCCGGCTCGACCCCGTAATTTCCGCGGCGCCATCCCGAGGAAAACGAAGGAAACGCCATGGACAAGAAGATGCACGACAAGGGCCTGGAAGTCCGCAAAGCGGTGCTGGGCGAGGCCTATGTCAACAATGCCCTCAAGAACGTCGACGATTTCAACCGTCCGTTCCAGGAAATGCTCAACGAATATTGCTGGGGCACGGTGTGGGGCCGCGAGGAACTGCCGCGCAAGACCCGCAGCATGCTCAACATCGCGATGATCGCGATCCTCAACCGCCAGCACGAATTCCGCGCACATCTGAAGGGCGCGCTGACCAACGGCGTCACCCGCGAGGAGATCCGCGAGATCCTGATGCAGGTCGCGATCTATGGCGGCATGCCGGCCGCCGTCGACAGTTTCCGCATCGCGCGCGAGGTGTTTGCGGAGATCGATGGGAAAGCGTGAGCGGCAAGCCGCCCTCCGCCGTCGTCCCGGACAAGCGTAAGCGCAGATTCGGGACCCATAGCCACAGGCCGACCCATAGCCACAGGCCGATGTGGTTGCGGGGACTCGGAGTTACCGCTTTCGCGCAACAATTCCTGCCTGTGGTTATGGGTCCCGGATCGGCGCGCGCTTAAGGCGCGCTGGTCCGGGACGATACCGAGGGTGGAGTGCGCATCTTTCACAACAACGAACAACAACCACAAGGAAACACCATGGACATCGGATTCATCGGGCTTGGAAACATGGGCTTCCCGATGACACGGCGACTGATCGAGGCGGGACACAAGCTCGTCGTGTTCGACATGCGCAAGGAGGTCGTCGAAAAGCTGGTGGCGCGCGGCGCCACGCCAGCGACATCGCCGAAGGACGTCGCCGACCAGGTCGAAACCGTGATGGCGAGCCTGCCCTCGCTACAGGCTTCGCTCGAGGTCGCGACGGGCGCGAATGGCGTGATCGAAGGCAAGCGCGCGAAACGCTTCATCGATCTCTCCACCATCGGCTCGGCGATGGCTGCGAAGATCCACGGCCTCTTGGCCAAACGCGACATCGTGCAGATCGACTGCCCCGTGTCCGGCGGAGTCGGCGGCGCCGAGAAAGGCACGCTGGCGGTGATGGTCTCGGGGCCGAAGGCGGAGTTCGAACTTCTGAAGCCCGCGCTCGACGTGATCGGAAAAGTGTTCTTCATCGGCGAGAAGCCGGGCGCGGCGCAGACCATGAAGCTCGCCAACAATTTCCTCTCGGCCACCGCGATCGTGGCGACGTCGGAAGCCGTGGTGATGGGCGTCAAGGCGGGGCTCGATCCGGCGGTGATGATCGACGTCATCAATGCGGGCTCCGGCATGAACACCGCGAGCCGCGACAAGTTTCCGCGCTCGGTGCTGCCGCGCACGTTCGATTTCGGCTTCGCCACTGGATTGATGGTGAAGGACGTGCGGCTGGCGCTGGAGGAGATGAAGCAGCTCGGCCTGTCGATGGAAGTCGCGGATGCGGTCGGACGGTTGTGGGAGACGGTGATCAGCGCCGAAGGCGCAGAATCCGATTTCACCGCGGCCATCAAGCCGATCGAGCGGAAGGCGGGGGTGGTGGTCGGAGCGAAGGGCGGGTTGGCGGGGAAGTAGCGCCCCACACTCTCCTCGTCGTCCCGGCCTAGTGCGCAATTGCGCGCGGGGGCCGGGACGACACTGAGTTTGTGGCACCCTCACCGCCTCACAGCCACGGCGCCGGCGTGTCCATCGCGATCAGCTGCTCGACCTCGATGCGCGGGCGCACCACAGCGTATTGGTCGCCCTTCACCAGCACCTCGGGCACCAGCGGCCGCGTGTTATAGGTGCCGGCCTGTACCGCGCCATAGGCGCCGGCGGTCATGATGGCGAGCAGGTCGCCCGGCTGCGGCGTCGGCAGCGTGCGGTCGAGCGCGAGGTAGTCGCCGGTCTCGCAGACCGGACCGACGACATCGGCCATGATGGTGGCAGCGCCCTTGGCGGGCTGCGTCACCGGCAGGATGTCGTGATGCGCCTCGTACAGCGTCGGGCGGATCAAATCATTCATGGCGGCGTCGATGATCACGAAATTCTTGCCGTCGCCGTGCTTCACGTAGATGACCTTGGTGACCAGGATGCCGGCGTTGCCGACGATCATGCGCCCCGGCTCGAACATCAGCGTGCAGCCGAGATTGTGGCTGACGCGCTTGACCATGGCGGCGTAGGCATCGGGCGCCGGCGGCGCCTCGCGGTCCATGTAATAGGGAATGCCGAGGCCGCCGCCGAAATCGACATGGCTGATGTTGTGGCCGTCGGCGCGCAGCGTCTGCACGAATTCGGAGAGGATCCGGAATGCGGTCTCCATCTTGGAGAGGTCGGTGATCTGGCTGCCGATATGGACATCGGTGCCCGTGACCTCGATCCCCGGCAGCTTCGCGGCGCGGGCATAGACCTCGCGGGCATGGGCGATTGGAATGCCGAACTTGTTCTCGGACTTGCCGGTGGAGATTTTTGCGTGCGTGCCAGCATCGACGTCCGGATTGACACGCACGGAGATCCGCGCGGTCTTGCCCATCTCGGTCGCAAGCCGCGACAACAGCTCGAGCTCGGGCTCGGATTCGACGTTGAGACAGAGGATGTCCGCGGCCAGCGCGGCGCGCAGCTCGTCTTCGGTCTTGCCGACGCCGGAGAACAGGATCTTAGCCGCTGGGATGCCCGCGGCCAGCGCACGCTTCAACTCGCCGCCGGAGACGACGTCGGCGCCGGCGCCTAACTTGGCCAGCGTGCGCAGCACCGACTGGTTGGAGTTCGCCTTCATGGCGTAGCAGACCAGCACCTTCTCGCCGGCGAAGGCATCCGTGAAGACGCGGTAGTGCCGCTCCAGGGTTGCGGTCGAGTAGCAATAGAACGGCGTGCCGACGGTTGCGGCCAGCTCGGACAGGTTCACCGCCTCGGCGTGCAGCACGCCGTTGCGATAGTCGAAATGGTTCATGGCGCAGGCTCGGTTGTCCCGGCTTATTGCTTGCCGGGAGGTTCGTCCAGGAGCGGGTCGAGAATAAACGGTTTCTTCCTGCCCTTGGCCGCCGCGGGCGCGGCATCCACCCCGTAGGTGGGATTGAACACGCTCGGCGTCCTCTGGGCTTCGGTCTCGGTGTCGGTCGGCGCCGCGCCGTTGGGTGCATTGGAGGCCGTCGGCGGCAGATCCAGCGGGCCCTTGCGGCCGCAGCCGGCGAGCGCCAGCGCCGTCACGCTAAGGACAATGATGGCCCACCCCGAGCCGGCCGGGCGAAACTTTGACGTCACGACGAAATCCCCACTACGCGGCGCGCACCATACAGAGATTGGCGCGCTCTGGCGAGAGCCGGATGACCATGAAACATCAGCGAAATTTTGCCCTCAGCCCGATTTTCGCTCTTTTTGCAGCCGCTTCGCCCAAGCCTTGGCCTGCGACGCCACGTTCTTCGGCGCAGTGCCGCCGAAGCTGGTCCGGCTCTTTACCGACGATTCGACCGAGAGCACGCCGAGCACGTCCTTGGTGATCTTCGGCTCGATCGCCTGCATCTCCTTCAGCGGCAGCTCGTGCAGCGCGACGCCGCCTTCGGCGGCCTTGGCCACGATCCGGCCGGTGACGTGGTGGGCTTCGCGGAACGGCATCTTCAGCGTCCGCACCAGCCAGTCGGCGAGATCGGTCGCGGTAGCGTAACCCTCGCCGGCGGCCGCCTTCATCTTCGCTTCATCGGGCACGAGGTCGCGGACCATGCCGGTCATGGCGCGGATCGCCAGCGACAGCGCGGCAAACCCCTCCATCGCGCCCTGCTTGTCCTCCTGCATGTCCTTTTGATAGGCGAGCGGAAGGCCCTTCATCACGATCAGAAGCCCGTTGAGCGCGCCGATGACGCGGCCGGTCTTGGCGCGCACGAGCTCGGCGGCATCCGGGTTGCGCTTCTGCGGCATGATCGACGAGCCGGTGGTGAACTTGTCGCTGAGCCGGATCAGGCCCACCAGCGGCGAGGTCCAGATCACGATCTCCTCTGCAAAGCGCGACATGTGCACGGCGCAGATCGAGGCCGCCGACAGTGTCTCCAGCACGAAGTCACGGTCGGACACCGCATCGAGCGAGTTCGCCATCGGCCGGTCGAAGAGGAGCGCCTTCGCGGTGGCGTGGCGGTCGATCGGAAACGAGGTGCCGGCGAGCGCGGCCGCGCCCAGCGGGGATTCGTTCAGCCGCTTGCGCGCGTCCTGGAAGCGGCCGCGGTCGCGCGCGGCCATCTCGACATAGGCAAGCAGGTGGTGGCCGAAGGTGACGGGCTGCGCGGTCTGCAGATGCGTGAAGCCGGGCATCACGGTCGCGGCGTGCTCCAGCGCACGCTCCACCAGCACCTGCTGGAACACGGCGAGCGCCGCATCGGTCTCATCGATGACGTCGCGGACGAACAGGCGAAAATCGGTCGCGACCTGGTCGTTGCGCGAGCGTGCCGTGTGCAGCCTTCCGGCGGCGGGGCCGATCAGCTCGGACAGGCGGCTCTCGACATTCATGTGAATGTCCTCGAGTGCGCGCTTGAACGCGAAGCCGCCCTTGCCGATCTCTGACAAAATCGTGTCTAGACCCTTGCCGATATTTTTCGCATCAGAGGCCGTGATGATGCCCTGGCTGGCGAGCATCGCGGCGTGGGCCTTGGACGCGGCAATGTCCTGGGCGAAGAGGTGACGATCAACGTCGATGGAGACGTTGATCTCTTCCATGATCTCGTCGGGACGTTCCGAGAACCGGCCGCCCCACATCTTGTTGCTCATGATCCCCTGCTCACGCCTTGATTTGCCGCACGTTTGCTGGCCGCCGCCAGCCGTATTAAGAGGCCCCTGATAGCCATATCTGCGACCGGATGACAAACGATATGCTCGACAAGTCGCCCTCCGCCACGCGCCGGATCCCCCTCGTCATCGCCACCGTGGCGATCGGGGGTCTGGCCGGTTTCGCCGCGCTGTACGGGCTGGGCCTGAGCCGAGCGCCGTCGGGCGATCCGTCCTGCCGGTCCGCGGTGGCGACCGCGCAGAAAATCGCGCCGCTCGCCCACGGCGAGGTGGCGGCGCTGACCATGGCGAGCGCTCCGTTGAAGCTGCCCGACCTCGCCTTCGAGGACGCCGACGGCAAGCCGAAGAAACTGTCCGATTTCCGCGGCAAGACGCTGCTGGTGAACCTCTGGGCCACCTGGTGCGTGCCCTGCCGCAAGGAGATGCCGGCGCTGGACGAGCTTCAGGGCAAGCTGTCGGGCCCGGATTTCGAGGTGGTGGCGATCAATATCGACACCCGCGACCCGGAGAAGCCCAAGACCTTCCTGAAAGAGGCCAATCTGACCCGGCTCGGCTATTTCAACGACCATAAAGCCAAGGTTTTTCAAGATCTTAAGGCGATAGGCCGGGCGCTGGGGATGCCGACTTCGGTGCTGGTCGACCCGCAAGGCTGCGAGATCGCGACGATCGCGGGGCCGGCGGAATGGGCGAGCGAGGATGCGCTCAAGCTGATCCGCGCCGCGACGGGCAAGGCCGCCGCGTCGCTTTAAGATTTCAGGCCGTCACGTTCAGATTGCCGCCGACGCCGGGGCCGACATTGGCGAGCGAGGGCTGACCGGCGCCCAGCAGCGTCAGGACGGTGGATTTCTCCATGTCCATGTTCTGCCTGGTCAGCGTCGCCGCGATATTCGATTGCAGCGCGCCTTGCTGAGCGGCCAGCATGGTGCTGACCATCGCCATCATGTCCATTACGCGAACCCTCTTACCGGCCGTAACCTAGGCGCGAGGGGTTAACGAGAGGTGAGCGGAGAAGTCTCGTGTCCCGGACAAGGTGCGGCACGAAGTGACGCGCCGCAGAGCCGGGACCCACACCTTAGTGTGCACGCTTCTGGGCCCCGGCTCTGCAGCGCATCGCTGAAGAAGCGCTGCGCAGCGTCCGGGGCACCATTGCCTTACCTTGTCGGAACCGGCTTGGCGCCGCGATAGTCGTAGAAGCCGCGCTGGGTCTTGCGGCCGAGCCAGCCGGCCTCGACGTATTTCACCAGCAGCGGGCACGGACGGTACTTGGAGTCGGCCAGCCCCTCGTGCAGCACCTGCATGATGGAGAGGCAGGTGTCGAGCCCGATGAAATCGGCGAGCTCCAACGGGCCCATCGGATGGTGCGCGCCGAGCTTCATCGCGGCATCGATCGCCTCGACGTTGCCAACGCCTTCGTACAGCGTGTAGATCGCCTCGTTGATCATTGGCAGCAGGATGCGATTGACGATGAAGGCCGGGAAATCCTCGGAGACCGCGACCTGCTTGCCGAGCCTGGCGACGAATTCCTTGGACGCCTCGAAGGTCGCATCGTCGGTGGCGATGCCGCGGATCAGCTCCACCAGCTCCATCAGCGGCACCGGGTTCATGAAGTGAATGCCGATGAAGCGCTCCGGCCGGTCGGTGGCGGCGGCGAGCCGGGTGATCGAGATCGACGACGTATCGGAGGCGACGATCGCCTCCGGCTTCAACACGGCGCAGAGCTCGTGGAAGATCTTGCGCTTGACCTCTTCCTTCTCGACCGCGGTCTCGATCACGAGATCGCAGTCGGCGAGGTCGTCCAGCTTCTCGGCAAGCTTGATCCGCGCCATCGCCTTGGCCTTGTCGTCCTCGGTGACGACCTTCTTGGAGACCTGCCGCGCCAGATTGCCATTGATGGTGGCCATGCCCGACTTGAGGCGGTCGGCCGAGACGTCATTGAGCACCACGTCGAGGCCGGCCAGCGCCGCGACATGCGCGATGCCGTTGCCCATCTGACCCGCGCCGATCACGCCGACCTTCTTGATCACTGCCGCCATAATGTCATCCACCGGAACGGCGCGCATGTCGCGCCTGCCTATCCCCTTGAGCCGGGAGTCCGATTTAATCAGAACCTTGGCTCGAAACCTAGATTGGATCGCTTCGAAGGCGGCCCCACGCCAAAGAAAACGCCTCAAAAAAGCAACACCGGCCGGAGTTTATAGCTCCGGCCGGTGTTTTTGGCTCGTTTTACTTGCCGAGCTTGCCGAGTTCGGCCGTCAGCTCCGGAACCGCCTGGTAGAGATCGGCCACCAGGCCGTAATCGGCAACCTGGAAGATCGGCGCATCCTCGTCCTTGTTGATCGCGACGATCACCTTGGAGTCCTTCATGCCGGCCAGATGCTGGATCGCGCCGGAAATGCCGACGGCGACGTAAAGCTCGGGGGCCACGACCTTGCCGGTCTGGCCGACCTGCCAGTCGTTCGGCGCATAGCCGGCGTCGACCGCCGCGCGCGAGGCACCGACGCCGGCGCCGAGCTTGTCCGCGAGCGGCTCGATGTACTTGGCGAAGTTTTCCCGGCTCTGCATGGCGCGGCCGCCGGAGACGATGATCTTGGCCGAGGTCAGCTCGGGACGGTCGCTCTTGGCGACCTCCTCGCCGATGAACGATGACAGGCCCGGATCGGCGGCCGCCGCCACGTTCTCGACCGGCGCACTGCCGCCTTCACCTGCTGCGGCGAAGGTGGAGGTCCGCACCGTGATGACCTTCTTGGCGTCCTTCGACTTCACCGTCTGGATGGCGTTGCCGGCATAGATCGGACGCTCGAAGGTGTCGGGCGCGACCACCTTGATGATCTCCGAGACCTGCATGACGTCGAGCAGGGCTGCGACACGCGGCATCACGTTCTTGAAGCGCGAGGTCGCGGGCGCGACGATCGCGTCATAGCTAGACGCCAGCGAGACGACCAGCGCGGCCAGCGGCTCGGCGAGATCGTGCGCGTAGAGGTCGCCATCGGCGAGCAGCACCTTCTTGACGCCGGCAAGTTTGGCGGCGGCATCCGCCGCGGCCTTGGCGTTCTGGCCGGCCACCAGCACCTCGACGTCCGCGCCGAGCGCGGCAGCCGCGGTCAGGGCCTTGTTGGTCGCGTCCTTCAACGAAGCATTGTCGTGTTCGGCAATCAGAAGCGTCGTCATCAGAGCACCCCGGCTTCGTTCTTGAGTTTCGACACCAGCTCGGCGACGTCCTTGACCTTGACGCCCGCCTTGCGGCCCGCCGGCTCCGTCGTCTTGAGAATCTCGAGACGCGCGGCGACGTCGACGCCGTAATCGGCGACGGTCTTGTCCGCGATCGGCTTCTTCTTGGCCTTCATGATGTTGGGCAGCGAGGCATAGCGCGGCTCGTTGAGACGCAGATCGGTGGTGACGATCGCCGGTCCCTTCAGCTTCACGGTCTGGAGACCGCCGTCGACTTCGCGCGTGACCTTGAAGTCAGAACCTTCAACCTCGAGCTTGGAGGCGAAGGTCGCCTGCGACCAGCCGAGCAGCGCGGCCAGCATCTGGCCGGTCTGATTGGAGTCGTCGTCGATCGCCTGCTTGCCGAGGATGATCAGGCCCGGCTGCTCTTCTTCAGCAACCTTCTTCAGGATCTTGGCGACCGCGAGCGGCTCGACATTGCCCTCGGCCTTCACCAGGATGCCGCGGTCAGCGCCCATGGCAAGACCGGTGCGGATCGTCTCCGACGCCTGCGCCGGTCCGATCGAGACCACCACGACCTCGGTCGCCTTGCCGCCTTCCTTCAGGCGGAGCGCTTCCTCGACTGCGATTTCATCGAACGGGTTCATGGACATTTTGACGTTGGCGAGTTCAACGCCCGATCCATCGCTCTTGACGCGGACTTTGACGTTGTAATCGACCACCCGCTTTACCGGCACTAAGACCTTCATCGATCCTCTTTCACTCAATTTGGGAGGGGGGTATCAACTGGCGCGGAACCTAAAGGCCTGATCAGGCCCGGTCAACGCGCGAACGAGCCAAATTTTAGACCTTAGAAATGCGCCCGCTCAATGGGTCAGCGGTTCTGGCCGGGAACCCAGAGCACGTCGCCGGCGCCATTCCCGTTAGCGGTTCGGCTGGCCACGAACAGGAAGTCCGACAGGCGGTTCATATATTGGATGCCAGCCGCGCTGACCGGCTCGCCGGGCTGAGCAGCCAGTTTCACCATCACCCGTTCCGCCCTGCGGCATATTGTGCGCGCGACATGGAGATGGGCCGCGGCCGGCGTGCCGCCCGGCAGCACGAAGGAAGTCAGCGGCGCGAGCTTGTCGTTGAGTGCGTCGATGTCGCGCTCGAGCCGCTCGACCTGGCTCTCGACCACCCGCAGCCGCTCCGCTTTGCCTTCACGCTCGGGCACCGCAAGATCGGCGCCGAGATCGAACAGATCGTTCTGGATACGGCCAAGCATCGCGTCGAGCTCGGGCACATCCGAGGTGTGGAGCCGCACCACGCCGATCGCGGCATTGGTCTCGTCCACGGTGCCATAGGCCTCGATGCGCAGATCGTATTTCGGACGACGCTCGCCCGAGCCGAGCGCCGTCGTGCCGTCGTCACCGGTTTTCGTGTAGATGCGGTTCAACGTGACCATTTAGCGCCCCATGGCCCAGACTGCGAGCATGGCAAGGATGATCGCCACAAACTGAAGCAGCACGCGCCAGCGCATCAGCTTCTGCGAGATATTGGGCGAGCCGCCGCGCATCATATTGATGAGCCCGAGCAGCAACACGAGCGCCACGGCGCCGACCGCGATCGGCAGGATGAAAGTACTCAAGATAGATGCCATTAGGGGTAGATAACACCGTGGTTGCCGATGCGCCATGGTGCCGCGGCAGCCACCGGCGTCATTCCGGGGCAATGCGACGGGACCGCGCGACGCGCGGCCCGGAGCATCGAGCCCGGAATCCATCGCTCCAGGTGCGCTGCGGCTAAATGGATTCCGGGCTCGCGCTGCGCGCGCCCCGGAATGACGCCGGAGAGGGACAGGCTATCGCCTGCGCGATCTGGCTTTTAGGCCAATAATATCAGAAGCTAGCTCGATGATCTTGGATTTGATGCAGCCGCCTTTTACCTCGCCCCGCTTGCGGGGAGAGGTCGAATTCGATCGCAGATCGACTTCGGGTGAGGGCGGCTCTCCGCGAATCCCACTCTCACCATCCTTGCGGAGGCTTCCCCTCACCCGCCGCGCTCTGGCGCGCCATTGCGCTGCCACGCGCGTCGGCTTCTCCCCGCAAGCGGGGCGAGGCGAACGACGCTGCGAGCGTAGGAGTGAGTCGACAGCCAATACAGGTCGCGCATGAAAGCGATCCGCTACATCTACGTCGTCGTGATGGACGCGTTCTACACGTTCCTCGCTGACGATGGCTGGGCGATCGCGAGCCACATCGCGCTGTCGACGCTGATGGCGCTGTTCCCGTTCCTGATCGTGCTGACCTCGCTCGCCGGCTTCTTCGGCTCCAAGGAACTCGCCGATCAGGCCGCCAGCCTGATGCTCCAGGTCTGGCCCAAGCAGGTCGCCGATTCGATCTCTGGCGAGGTCCACGACGTGCTGACTACGACCCGCACCGGTATCCTGACCATCGGCGCGGCGCTGTCGGTCTATTTCGCCTCCAACGGCGTCGAGGCACTCCGCGTCGCGCTCAACCGCGCCTATGCGGTGGTGGAGATGCGGCGCTGGTACTGGCTGCGGCTGGAATCGATTGCCTACACGTTGATTGCAGCCTTCACCGCACTCGCCATGGCATTCCTGATCGTGCTCGGTCCGCTGATCATCGAGGCGGCACGGCGCCACATTCCGTTGTTCGTCGAGTCAAACGAAAGCATTCTCACCTGGCTACGCTATGGCATCACCGTCAGCGCGCTGGTGGTGGCGCTGCTCATCCTGCACGCTTGGCTGCCAGCGGGACGCCGCAGTTTCCTCCAGATCCTGCCCGGCATCGTCTTCACCATCGTGGCGTCGCTGATCTCGAGCATCGTGTTCGGCCAATATCTGGCGCGCTTCGCCAATAACTACGTGACGATGTATGCGGGGCTGGCCTCGGTGATCATCGCGCTGGTGTTTCTGTATTTCATCGCCGCGATTTTCGTCTACGGCGGCGAACTCAACGCCGCGATCATCAAGTCGCGGCTGCCTCACGGCGTGTCGCTTCAAGCAGCGCAGTCGCTAAAGCCCGCGGAGACACAGGCTTGACCAGGAAGGCGTCGGCACCGGCCTCGCGCGAAGCTGCCTCGTCCTCGCCGCGACCGGAAACGCCGATGATGGGGATCTGAGCCAGCGGCGTCGGCAGCGTGCGGATCCGCCTGATGGCCTCGACGCCGTCGATGCCCGGCAGCACCATGTCCATCAGCACCGCGTCGAACCCTCCTTGCGCCAGCCGACCGACCGCATCCTCGCCGCGACCGATGAACTCGGCATGATGGCCGAGCTCGGTCAAAATGGTGTTGAGCACCACGCGGCCGAACGGATTGTCCTCGACGCTCAGCACGCGGAGGGCAGCCACCGCCTCGGGCTCGCTACCGTTCTTTCCTTTGCGCGATTTGCCCGATCCCGCCGCATCCAGCGACACCGTCAGCGTGAACGTGGCGCCGCCGCCGCGGCGCGGAGCGACCGTGATGTCGCCGCCCATCGCGCGCGCCAGCTGCTTCACCGAGGATAGACCCAGACCGGCGCCGCCGAAGCGCGAGGCAATGGTGACATTGGCCTGAGTGAACGGGCGGAACAGCCGCTTGATTTCGGCCATGGTAAGGCCGATGCCGCTGTCGGACACCGCGAAGGCGATGCCGACCCTGCCCTTATCCTTATCCTTGGCCTTGCCTTTGCGCTCGTCCTTGACGGGGCGCCAGGGCGCCACCGCAAGCGCCACGCCGCCCTGATCGGTGAATTTCACGGCATTGTCGATCAGGTTTTCGAGCGCAGCGCGCAGGCGGACGGGATCGCCGACCACCAGTCCCGGCAACTTCTCGGAGATGTCGACCTGGGCCTGAAGACCCTTGGCCGCGGCGCGGCCGGCCAGCGAATCGCCGGCGCTGCGGGCAAGCGTCCTGAGATCGAACAGGTCCTGCCGCAGCGTGCTTCCCCCCTTTCCTGTCCGGGCAGCGTCCACAAACAGGGTTGCAAGGCTCGCCAGATGTTCGGCGCCGGCCTTGATGGTGTCGGCCCAGCGCCGCTCCCGCTCGCCGAGATCGGAGGTCGCGAGCAGGTCGCTGATCGCCAGAATACCGGTCAGGGGGGTGCGGACCTCATGGGCAAAGGCGGCGAGCGCGGCCTGGACCACGTCAGGCGCGACCACCTTGGTGCTGCGCTTACGCAACCGGCCGGCCGCCCCGGACCGCTTCCGAGGCGGTCGCCTGGACGTTCGCGTGGTGCGCATTGGGCGCGTTTTCGCCGCCATAGATCCCCTTCGAACCCCGGGCTCTCGGGCAAGCATGGCACGGCGGAACACCCGGAGTCACGGCGGCGTTTGGCTAACCCCCAGAGAAACTTAACCTAATCCCACCGATCGGCGGATGCCGGCCGGTGTGGCGCCGGCGGCGCGCAATTCCCGCAGGCCGGTCGAGCGGCTCGATTTCGACAGCTTCCGCCCCTCGCCGTCGCGGATCAGAGCGTGGTGGCGATAAGCCGGTTCCGCCAGGCCAAGCAGGACCTGCAGCAGGCGGTGTACCGATGTGGAGTGAAACAGGTCCTGGCCCCGCACGATCTCGCTGACGCCCTGGAGGGCGTCGTCGACCACCACGGAGAGATGGTAGCTGGTCGGCGTCTCCTTGCGGGCGAGGATCACGTCGCCCCAGGCTTCCGGTCGCGCCGACACGATGCCGCGCTCGCCATCGGGCCCTGCGCCGAGTTCGTTCCAAGTTAGGCCGGCGACGCGCCGACAGGCAGCCGCCATGTCGAGCCGCAGCGCGTAAGGCACACCGGATCTCATCAGCCGCTTGCGCTCGCCGGCCGGCAGCGACTTGGCGTCGCCGGGATAAAGTGGCGCGCCATCGGGATCGCGTGGCCATGGCCCATCCACCTCGCGCGCGGCTATGAGCTTTGCGATCTCGGCGCGGCTTTCGAAGGCGGGATAGACGAGACCGAGCGCAGAGAGCTTTTCCAGCGCGGCACGATAGTCGGCAAGATGCTCGGACTGTCGCCGCGCCGGTGTCTCCCAGGAGATTCCGAGCCAGGCGAGATCCTCGTAGATCGCCGTCTCATAGTCCGGTCGGCAGCGCGTCGCGTCGATGTCCTCGATCCGCAGCAATAGCCGCCCGCCGGTCTCGCGTGCACGTTCGAAGTTCAGCAGCGCGGAATAGGCGTGGCCGAGATGCAGGAAGCCGTTTGGGCTCGGGGCAAATCGGAAAACGGGTGGCATGAGTTCTCGGTGTATTCGTCATTGCCGGGCTTGACCCGGCAATCCATCTTCCAGGACTCTTGTGAGGAGATGGATGCGCGGGTCCCGCCTAGGCCGAAGGCTTCGGCGGACTTTACGGTATTGGGCCAGCGTAGCTCTAGCAGAGACGGCAAGCCCGCGCATGACGAGTTGAGCAAGTAATGACCATCCACCTCGAATCCCAGTCCGATCTCGAAGAGGCCGTCCATGCGCTGATCAAGCGCGATCCGCGCCTCAAGCCCGTGCTGGAAATCGCCGGCATGCCCGCCTTGCGGCGGCGCGAGCCGGGTTTTGTGGGGCTTGCCCATATCGTGTGCGGGCAGCAGCTCTCGACGGCGAGCGCGGCGGCGATCTGGGGGCGGCTGGCCGCCGCCTTCGATCCGTTCGACCATGAGGCGGTCCGCCGCGCCCGCACCGACCGGCTGGGGCGACTCGGCCTGTCCGCCGCCAAGATCAAGACGCTGAAACACCTTGCGCGCGAGATCACGGCGCAACGGCTGAACCTCGAAGTGCTCGCCGAAGAGGATGCCGACGCCGCGCATCACACGCTGATCTCGCTGCCCGGCATCGGCCCCTGGACTGCCGACGTCTATCTGCTGTTTTGCCTGGGCCATGGCGACGCCTGGCCGGCCGGCGACCTCGCCGTGCAGGAGGGGATCAAGCTTGGTCTCGGCCTGAAGACGCGGCCGACGGAGAAGCAGATGGCGCCGCTCGCCGAACCCTGGCGTCCGCTGCGCGGCGCGGCGGCGCATCTGTGGTGGAGCTACTATCGCGCGGTGAAGAAGCGCGAGGGCGTGCTGGCTGGATCGGGCTAGCCCCGCAGCATCGCGCGATCGGCCCGGGCGCATTCGGCGACGAAGTCGACCACGGCGCGCACCGCGGGAAGCTCGACGAGGTCGGGATGCGCCAGCAGCCACAGGTCCGCAACGCTGGCGAGCTTCTGCGGGGCGACGCGCACGAGATCGGAATAGGTTCCGGCGACGAAGCACGACAGCGCGGAGATTCCGATCCCGGCGCGGACCGCCGCCAGCATGTCGCCCTGCGACGAGCAGCGCATCACCACCCTGGCCTGCCGGGTGACGACGTTGCTCCAGCGCGCAAGCTGCGCATTGGACGCCTGATCTGCGAAGCCGATGACGCTGTGCCCCTTCCACTCGCCGCGCCGTTCCGGCAAGGAACGCCCGGCTGCATAGTCGTGCGAGGCATAGAACCCCGTGCCGAGACGGCCGATCTTGCGGCCGACCAGGTTTTCCTCGCCGCTGTCGACAGGCCGCAACACCACGTCCGCCTCGCGCCGGCGCACGCTCGCCGGAAACGGGTGGGTGATGATCTCGAGCTGGATGTGATCGTGCGCGCGCAGGAAGGCAGGTAGGCGCGGCATCAGCCAATGCGAGGCCAGCGTCGCACCGATCGACAGCTTGACGGTGCCGCGCGCCTCATGCCCTCCCGCCGAGAGGGCCTTCTCCGCCCGCAGCGCCGCCGCAGCCATCGCCTCAGCATGCTCGCGCAGTGTCCGCCCATCTGCCGTCAGCGCCAAGCCGTCGGCGGCGCGCGCCACCAATCTGGTGCCCAGCTGGGCTTCCAGCGCCGCGATCTTGCGGCTGACGGTCGGATGGCTGGTATGCAGCCTTCGGGCGGCCGCGGTGAAGCTGCCGGTATCAGCGACCGCGACGAAGGTCTTGCAAAGGTCCCAGTCCACCGGCAGCCCCTGTTCATATTTGGATAGCAGTCTGTTCAATATTGAACGATGGGAGCCCGCAGTCCAAGCCTTATAATGGAGGGCAAATAAGCCACGGGCGGCAAACCCGCCCGCGACAATCAACAGGGAAACGCCTCGTCATCCGCCCGCCGGCGGTCGGCGTTTCGGGAGGACATCATGGCGCTGCCCGCACTCTTGAAGGATTCGCTCGCGCTGCCAGTGGTCGGCTCGCCGCTCTTCATCGTCTCCGGGCCCGAGCTGGCGATCGCCCAATGCAAGGCCGGTGTCGTCGGCTCGTTTCCGGCGCTCAACGCCCGTCCGGTCGAGAAGCTCGACGAGTGGCTGAGCCGCATCGAGAACGAGCTTGGCGAATACAAATCGCTCCATCCGGGCAAGAAGGTCGCGCCCTACGCGGTCAACCAGATCTGCCACGCCTCCAACGACCGGCTGATGAAGGACATGGAGACGTGCGTGAAGCACCGCGTACCCATCATCATCACCTCGTTGCGACCGCCGTCGGAGATCGTCGAGGCCGCGCATTCCTATGGCGGCCTCGTGTTCCACGACGTCATCAACGTCAAGCACGCGCGCAAGGCCGCAGAGCAAGGCGTCGATGGCCTCATCCTGGTCTGCGCCGGCGCAGGTGGACATGCCGGAACGCTTTCGCCTTTCGCGCTGGTGCGTGAAGTCAAGCAATGGTTCAAAGGCACGATCCTGCTGTCGGGCGCAATCAGCGACGGCTTCGCCATCGCCTCCGCCCTGACGCTCGGCGCCGATCTCGCCTATATGGGCACGCGCTTCATCGCGACGAAGGAAGCCAACGCCGAGGAAGCCTACAAGTCCGCGCTGACGCAGCATGCCGCCCACGACATCGTCTACACCAACCTGTTCACCGGCGTGCACGGCAACTATCTCGGCCCTTCGATCGCCGCCGCCGGACTCGATCCGGACAATCTGCCGATCGCCGACAAGACGAAGATGAATTTCGGCTCCGGCGGCAACATGAAGTCCAAGGCCTGGCGCGACATCTGGGGATCGGGTCAGGGCATAGGCCAGATCACCGATGCGCCTGAAGTCGCCGAGCTGGTCGACCGGATGAAGGCGGAATTCGATCAGGCGCGACGGGATTTCCTGCTGCGCGCCAGCGCCTGACGTTTCGGACTGACAATCATACGGGAGGACATCATGAAGCTGGCAGCCGCTCTGATTGGCATGTCGTTGCTGACGCTTGCCGCCGGCAGCGCTCATGCCGAAGGCAGCGACGAGATCCGCATCGGGCAAACCCTCCCGTATAGCGGTCCGGCATCCGGCTTCGGCGCGATCGGACGGACGCAGGAAGCCTTCTTCGAGAAGATCAATGCCGAAGGCGGCATCAACGGCCGCAAGGTCAAGTTCATCACGCTGGACGACGCCTACTCGCCGCCGAAGACGGTTGAGCAGACCCGCAAGCTGGTGGAGCAGGACGAGGTGCTGATGATGTTCGGCTCGCTCGGCACCGCCACCAACAGCGCCGTGCAGCGCTATCTCAACGGCAAGAAGGTGCCGCAGCTGTTCGTGCTCTCCGGTGCCACCAAATGGGCCGATCCGCAGAAATATCCGTGGACCATGCCCGGCATGGCGGCCTACGAGTCCGAGGGCGTGGTCTATGCCAAGCACGTGCTGCGCACCAAGCCCGACGCGAAGATCGCGATTCTATCCCAGAACGACGATTTCGGCCGCGACTACGTCGCCGGTTTCAAGCGCGCGCTCGGCGACAAGGCCGCCGGCATGATCGTCGCGGAGCAAAGCTACGAGACCAGCGCGCCGACGATCAGTTCGCAGCTGTCGACCCTGAAGGCCTCGGGTGCCAACGTGCTGTTCGGCGTGGTGCTCGGCAAGTTCACCTCGCAGATGATCAAGGGCGTCGCCGAGATCGGCTGGAAGCCCGATCTGTTCTTCGTGCCGACCTCCGCCTCCTCGATCTCGTTCCTGGAGCCGGCCGGGCTCGACAACGCGGTCGGCCTGATCTCGTCGAGTAATCAGAAGGACACGATGGACCCGCAATGGGCCAGCGATCCCGGTGTGAAGGAATACTTCGCCTTCATGAAGCAATACATGCCGACCGCGGACCTCTCCAACTCCAATTACGCGGCCGGCTATCACTATGCGACGCTGCTGATGACGGTGCTCCGGGCCTGCAAGAACGATGTCAGCCGCGACAACATCATGCGTCAGGCGGCCTCGCTGAAGGAGGTGAAGCTGCCGCTGCTGCTCCCCGGCATGTCGGTCTCGACCGGCCCGGACGACTATCTGCCGTTCCAGCAGCTTCAGCTCCGCCGCTTCAACGGCAAGAGCTGGGTCGGCTTCGGCGACGTGCTGGACGATCGCTAGGTCGAACGGGAGGACACGCCATGATCATCAGCGGCGAACGCCGGATCGGCTATGACGACATCCAGGCCCGCGTCAGGCGGGCGATGAGCGGATTCCGCACCATGGGTCTTGCCGAGGCCGCACCGGTCGCCATGATGCTGCGCAACGATTTCGCCCTGTTCGAGGTGGTTGCGGCCTCCGCTGCGCTCGGCAGTCCGGTGGTGCCGATCAATTGGCACCTGAAGGCCGAGGAGGTCCGCTACATCCTGACCGATAGCGGGGCCAAGATCCTGGTCTGCCATGCCGATCTGCTGCCGCAGATCCGCGGCGGCGTGCCGGCGGATGTCCGCCTCCTCGTCGTCGCGACGCCGCCCGAGCTCGCAGCGACCTTCGCCATTCCCCCCGAGCTGGCGGCGGTCCCGGCAGGTCTGACCGATTGGGACCGCTGGCGCGACACTCACCCGGAATCACGGGAGCCGCCGCGCCGCGCCGCCGCGATGATCTACACCTCGGGGACCACCGGCATGCCGAAGGGCGTGCGGCGCATGCCGATGCAGCCGGAGCAGGCGGCCGCCTCCGAACGCGTCGGCGCGATCGCCTACGGCATCAAGCCGCGGGACAATCAGGTCGTGCTGATCAATGGGCCGATGTATCACTCGGCGCCGCATTCCTACGGCATGATGGCGTTCCGGAACGGTTGCACGATTATCCTGCAGCCGCGGTTCGACGCCGAAGAGCTGCTGGCGCTGATCGAGCGTCACCGCGTGACGCATATCCACATGGTGCCGACCATGTTCGTCCGCCTGCTGCGCCTGCCCGAGGCGGTCCGGCAGCGCTACGATCTCTCGTCGCTGCGTTTCGTCGTCCACGGCGCCGCGCCCTGCCCGCCCGAGGTCAAGCGGGCCATGATCGATTGGTGGGGGCCCGTCATCAACGAATATTTCGGCTCCACCGAGACCGGCATCCCGGTGTGGCACTCGGCGGAGGAAGCGCTGAAGAAGCCCGGCACGGTCGGCCGCGCCATCGAGGGCGGCATCGTCAGTATCTTCCGCGAGGACGGCAGCGTCTGCGGTGTCAACGAGGTCGGCGAGATCTACATGCGCCAGACCGCGGTGCCTGATTTCGACTATCACGGCAAGGCGCAGGCACGGGCGGAGGCAGGCCGGGACGGACTCGTCAGCGTCGGCGACGTCGGCTATCTCGACCCGGACGGCTATCTGTTCCTGTGCGACCGCAAGCGCGACATGGTGATCTCCGGCGGCGTCAACATCTATCCCGCCGAGATCGAGAACGTGCTGATCGCGATGCCCGGCGTGCGCGATTGCGCCGTGTTCGGCATTCCGGACGCGGAATATGGCGAGCGGCTCTGCGCCTGCATTGAGCCCGAGATAGGCGCGCAACTCTCGGCCGCCGCGGTACAGGCCTTTCTCCGCGAGCGGCTGGCCAACTTCAAGGTGCCGAAGGAGGTCCAATTCCTGGACGCTCTGCCGCGCGAGGCGACCGGAAAGATTTTCAAGCGCAAGCTGCGCGATCCCTATTGGGCGGAGCGGAGTCCGGGCGGATCTTAGCCGAATCCAGGGCTGAAGGATCGTCCGGCATATTCCGTCCGAGCAGGGCCATATGCTGGCATTGCTCGGGTCCTCGGCTTTTGGCGGCCTGCGAAACCGTATAGTTTCGATCAGAGGGAGCGCCGCGAAGACGGCCACGAGGTCGCGCATGCTGGACAGGACGAAGGATATTTCCGTCTCCGCGCAGGCTTGGCTCGATGAATTCGAGCGCACATTGGGTCAGCCTGATCCCCCCACGCTGGGTCGCCTTTTCCTCGCCGACAGCTTTTGGCGCGATGTGCTGGCGCTGAGCTGGAACCTGCAGACGATCGCAGGCCGCGATGCGATCGCACAGGAGCTGACCATCCTCGCGCCGAAGGCGGCGCCGACCAGCTTCAAGATCGCGCCAAACCGCGCGCCGCCACGTTGGGTCACGCGCGCCGGCACCAACACTATCGAGGCGATCTTCAATTTCGAGACCGCGATCGGACGCGGCAGCGGTATCGTGCGGCTCGTTCCCGATACTGCCGATGGCGACCGCTTGAAGGCGTGGACGCTGCTCACCGCGCTCGACGAGCTCAAGGGGTTCGAGGAGCAGCTCGGCACGTCGCGGCCGCGTGGTCGGGCCTATTCGCGCGATTTTCGCGGGCCGAACTGGCTCGACCAGCGCAACGCCGCGCGTGACTACGCCGATCGCGACCCCGCCGTGCTGGTGGTCGGCGGCGGCCAGGCCGGGCTCGCCATTGCAGCGCGGTTGAAGCAGATGAATATCGATACGTTGATCGTCGATCGCGAGATGAGGATCGGCGACAATTGGCGCAAGCGCTACCATGCGCTAACCCTGCACAACCAAGTGCAGGTCAATCATCTGCCCTACATGCCGTTTCCGCCGAGCTGGCCGACCTATATCCCCAAGGACAAGCTCGCCAACTGGTTCGAGTCTTACGTCGAGGCCATGGAGCTCAACTTCTGGACCGGCACCGAATTCGAGGCCGGCGTCTATGACGAGGCGAAGGGGCACTGGACCGTGACACTGCGGCGCGCCGACGGCAGCGAGCGGACCATGCATCCGCGCCATGTCGTGATGGCGACCGGCGTCAGCGGCATCGCCAACGTGCCTGATATTCCGAGCATCGCCGATTTCAAGGGCACGCTAGTGCATTCCAGCCGCTATGAGGACGGCGAGAACTGGACGGGAAAGCGCGCCATCGTGATCGGCACCGGCAATAGCGGCCACGACATCGCGCAGGATCTTTACTCGAGCGGCGCGGAGGTGGCGCTGATGCAGCGCTCGCCGACGCTCGTCACCAATATCGAGCCCTCGGCACAACTGGCCTACGCGACTTACAATGAGGGCACGCTCGAGGACAACGATCTGATCGCGGCCTCGATGCCGACACCGCTCGCAAGGAAGACCCATGTGACGCTGACGGAGCAGTCGAAGGAGCTCGACAAGGAGCTGCTCGACGGGCTGCGGCGCGTCGGCTTCAAGCTGGACTTCGGCGAGGCCGGCACCGGCTGGCAGTTCAAATATCTCACCCGCGGCGGCGGCTATTATTTCAACGTCGGCTGCTCCAACCTGATCATCGATGGCGCGATCAAGCTGAAGCAGTTTTCCGACGTCGAGCGCTTCGTTACCGAGGGCGCGCGGATGAAGGACGGCTCGATCATTCCGGCCGATCTCATCGTACTCTCCACCGGCTACAAGCCGCAGGAATACCTGGTGCGGAAATTGTTTGGCGACGCCATCGCCGACCGCGTCGGTCCGGTCTGGGGCTTTGGCGACGGCTTCGAGCTGCGCAACATGTACACACGCACGAAACAGCCGGGTCTCTGGTTCATCGCCGGCAGCCTCGCTCAGTGCCGGATCAACTCGAAATATCTCGCGCTCCAGATCAAGGCGATCGAGGAAGGGATTTTGGGACGTGAGGTGAGCACAGCTTAAGCCTCTCGTCGTTGCGAGCGCAGCGAAGCAATCCAGAATCTTTCCGCAGAGACGGTCTGGATTGCTTCGCGGAGCCTGTCATCGGGCAGCGCTTCGCGCGGACCCGTTGGCTCGCAATGACGGTGTGGAGACGATCGCGCATCGCCGCTACGAAAAAGGAGACTGACCAATGCCAGCCATTCTCGGCACCGGCGAACACCGCTACCGCGTCGTCGAAAATTTCGCAAAACTGCCGGACGGCTGGCAGCTCACCGACGTCGCCTCCGTCGCGGCCGACAGCAAGGACCAGATCTACGTCTTCAACCGCGGCGCCCATCCGATGGTGGTGCTGGACCGTGAGGGCAACTTTTTGCGCAGCTGGGGCGAAGGCCAGTTCTCGCGCGCCCATGGCATGCATATCGACGCGGACGACAATCTCTATTGCACCGATGACGGCGACCACACGGTGCGCAAATGCACCACTGATGGCAAGGTGCTGCTGACGATCGGCATCCCCGAAAAGCCGGCGCCATTCATGAGCGGCGATCCCTTCCATCGCTGCACCCACACCGCGCTGTCGCCGAAGGGCGAGATCTACGTCTCCGACGGCTATGGCAATGCGCGGGTGCACAAGTTCACGCCTGACGGCAAGCTGCTTAAGAGCTGGGGCGAGCCCGGCACCGATCCCGGACAGTTCAACATCGTACACAATATTGCCACCGACGCCGACGGCTGGGTCTATGTCGCCGACCGCGAGAACCACCGCGTGCAGGTGTTCAACGGCGAGGGCAAGTACGAGACGCAGTGGAACAATCTGCACCGGCCCTGCGCGCTGTGCTGCTGCGGCGGGGCTAAGAGCCCGACCTTCGTGATCGGCGAGCTCGGCCCCGGCATGGCCGTCAATCGCAAGGTGCCCAATCTCGGTCCGCGGCTGTCGATCGTGGACGCCAAGGGCAAGCGTATTGCCCGGCTCGGCGGCGAGGAAGGTCCGGGCGTCGCCAGCGGCAAATTCCTGGCGCCCCACGGCATCGCGCTGGATTCGAAGGGCGACATCTATGTCGGCGAGGTCGGCGTCACCGACTGGAAGACCAGCTTCCCGGACGAGGAGATGCCGGCCGCGGTGCGCGCGACGCGGTGCCTGCAGAAGCTGGAGCGGGTGCGGGAGTAGCTGCCACGGCGGCCACGACGCACCGGTGAAGGCGGTTCCGGGCCCGCCGCATGGCTCTCCCCGGAATCGCGGCTTTTTGGGCGCTTTTGCCACCCCGCCGCCGCATTGCTCGCGACTGAATAAGTCGCTCAACGGGCTTCACAATCCCGTCACGCTGCATGTAGTATGTCAGTACATGCTGCTTCGCAGCGTACATTGGAGGCCGGGAGCGTTACTTGAACGCACATGTCTCGCAAGGCAGTTGGCCGGTGTTGGTGCTGAATGCGGACTTCCGGCCGCTGAGTTACTACCCACTGTCTCTGTGGTCGTGGCAGGACGCGATCAAGGCTGTGTTCCTCGACCGCGTCAACATCGTCGCGCATTACGACCAGGCGGTTCGAAGTCCGACGTTAGAGATGCAACTGCCGAGCGTGGTTTCGCTCAAATCCTTCGTCAAGCCGACCACCCATCCCGCCTTCACCCGTTTCAACGTCTTCCTCCGCGACCGCTTCAATTGCCAATATTGCGGCTCGCCCGAAGACCTCACCTTCGATCACATTATCCCGCGCAGCAAAGGCGGCCAGACCACCTGGGAGAACGTGGTCGCGGCATGCTCGCCCTGTAATCTGCGCAAAGGCAATCTCACGCCGGCGCAAGCAAAAATGTTTCCGCGCCAGAGCGCGTTCGCGCCGACCGTGCACCAGCTCCACCGCAACGGCCGCCTGTTTCCGCCGAACTATCTGCACGACAGCTGGCTGGACTATCTTTACTGGGATACCGAGCTGGATCCGTAGAGGCATTTCGGGTGCTTGAAGGCGCTGGTCCTATCGAGCACGAACTAATTTACCCGCGGCGTTATCCGTGTTCCACGCGCCGCGACGACCACCGAACATCCCTATCTCCCGCCTGCTCCATACATGGGCTGCCAGCTGCCTTCCGGGGCCTGGCGTAAATTCTGCAGCAGTCGTTACCGTCCCTTAAACCTCTGGTGGCAGTTTGGATGGGATCCGCGGAACCGCGTGCCAGGCCGCGATCTGTCAGGTTCGAGGTCGTCACCAATGTTTGCCGAAACGCTGGAAGCGGTTCAATCCTCACCGTCGAAGCGAACGATTTATGTCCGCTTCGTGCTCGCGACGCTCGCGGTGATGGTGCTGTTCAAGACGTTCAGGTTCGGCCGCTGGAGCGCCTGGCAAGTCCGCGAACTGTCCGATTTCGACGCCTTCTACATCGTTGCGCGGCAGATCTGGCACGGTCAGCTCGATCTCGTCTACCGGTTCGAGACGCTGGTCCAGCTTCAGCAGGCGTTCAACGGTTCGACTAGCTTCATGCCCTGGACTTATCCGCCGCAATTCGACCTGCTGGTGGCTCCCTTTGCGCTCCTGCCGGCCGGCATCGCCTATCTGCTTTTTATCACCGCGACGCTCACTGCCTATCTCCTGACGATTCGGGCCATCGCCGGCAACAATTTCGCGCACGTCTTGGTCGTGCTGTTTCCCGCGCTGGCGATCACGGTCGGCTGCGGCCAGAATGGCTTTCTCACCGGCGCGCTGATCGGCATCGTTTGCCTCAACGTGGAGCGGCGCCAGATCATCGCTGGTCTTGCGCTCGGAGGAATGGTGATCAAGCCACACCTGGCTATCGCCGCGGGCCTCTACATGCTTGCGACGCGCCGCTGGACGGCGCTTGCAACCGCCGCAGCAGTCGTGCTCGCAAGCTCGCTCGTCTGCACGCTGGCGTTCGGATGGCAGATTTGGGCCGCATGGCTAGGCGCAATCAGGGAATCTGCGATCTTCCTCGACCGCGGCGTTTATCCGCTGTTCCGCATGGTCTCAACCTACGCTGCGCTCAGTCGGGCCGGCGTACCCCCGACCATTGCCTTCTGGGCACAGGCAGCTGCGGCGAGCCTCGCCTTGTCTGCGATCGTGCTTGCCCTCTGGCTTGGAGCGGCGCGCAGAATGTCGCCCTCGTTTGCGCTCGGTGTCGTCGCCATGGTCTCGGTGATGATCAGCCCGTACGCCTATGACTATGACCTGCCGATCATCGGGATTGGCCTCGCGTTGATGCTCCCCGACCTGGCACAAGTGGCAAACGTGCGCGAGCGCAGTTTCGTCTACGGGCTGATCCTGCTTGCCGGCGCCTATGGAATGCTGCAATCGGCAAGGCTCGCGGCGCAGTTCGGCAATGAAGCGGATCTGGATGACAAGTTTACGCCTTCGATCGGAGGCTTCGCGATGATGGCGCTGCTGGCCCTGTTGCTGCGGCTGCTGTGGCGTGGACTGCAGTCTGCCCCCATCGTGACGCAGGCCGCGGAATAGCCTACCCGAGCGTGACGCCATCGCGCGGGACGGAACCGGACCGGCCGGCGCTCGTTCAGATGAGAGCGCACGCTGCGCCGCGTGCCGCGGCGCAACCGAGGAGGCTCATCATGCCCACAGCCGAACATGATCACGTCTACAAGATCCTGGAACTGGTCGGATCATCCGAGACGTCGATCGAGGATGCGATCAAGAACGCGATCGGCCGCGCCGCCAAGACCATTCGCGAGATGAAATGGTTCGAGGTGGTGCAGACACGGGGTCACATCGAGAACGGCACTGTTCGTCACTATCAGGTGACGCTGCGCGTCGGCTTCACGCTGGAGGAATGACGCAGCTGTCACGCTGCGACGAAGTGGTTAACAACTGCCGAGGAGTGTCAATCAAGATATCGTCAACTCCCTCCGGTTGAATACGGACGCACAAAATCATCGCAGAAGTTGCAATAGGCCGTTAAGGCCAAAGTGAGAGGTTTGCGCCGAAATGGAGCAAGCCTGATGGTGACGAGCCGCGAACTCGGCAAGTCGCGCCTTCCGCTCTGGGCGGCGGGGTTCATCGTGCTGATTTGCATTGAGGTCCTCGGCTTGAGCGCCTGGCGCGAATGGGAAGCGCGTAATGCCGATCTCAGGACCGCCGAGATCGACGTCACCAATCTGGCGCATTCGCTGATCCAGCACGCGGACGATACGTTCGAACTCGCCGATACGATCCTGGTCGGGCTGGTCCATCGGCTCGAAATCGACGGGACGGGTCCGGATGCGATTGCGAAACTCCAGGCCTATCTGCCGACACGCAAATCATCGGACCGCATCCGCGGCATCTTCATCTGCGACGCGACCGGCGGGTGGCTTGCCACGACTGAACACCTCGACTTCTCCAAGCTCAACAACAGCGACCGCGACTATTTCCGTCACCATCGCGACTCGCCGGCGACGGACACGCTGATCGGACCGCCCGTCAAGAGCAAAGCCGGCGGCCAATGGATTATCACCGCGTCGCGCCGGATCAACGATTCCGACGGCGGCTTCGCCGGCGTTGTCCTGCTCACGATCGACGTCAGCTATTTCGTCAAATTCTACGAGCGCTTCGACTTCGGGCCGAACGGCTCGGTATCGCTGCTCAACAATAGCGGCATCATGCTGGCGCGCAGTCGCGACGAGAGCGGCGCCTTCGTCGGACGCGACCTGTCCAATGCGCCCTTGTTCAGAAGCTGGAAAAGCCGCCCCGCCGCGGCGGTCTACTATTTCAGGTCGCCGATCGATGGCGTGGAGCGGCTGAGCTACTACCAGCGCAGTAGCCGCTATCCCCTGATGGTGCTGGCAAGCAAGTCGCAAGACGACGTGCTGGTCTCCTGGCGGCGCGCAGCGACCACACGCATGACCTTTGTCCTTGGCCTCGTTGTGCTGATCGCATTGATCGGCTCCTACCTGGTCCGTCAGCTGGTGCAGCGGCAGCGCATGGCCCAGGCCTTGGTCGCCAAGGAAGCAAATTTCCGCCTGCTGGCCGAGCAATCCAGCGACATGGTGACCCGTATCGGACTGGACAACCGGGTGCTCTACGTCTCTCCCTCATGCGCGCGATCACCGGCTGGTCCGCGGAGGAATTGCTGGGCACTTCGGCGCTCGCCGGCATTCACGCGGACGACATTGAACGGGTCCGGCAGGCCATCACCGCGCTGAGGAACGGCGAGGCCGAGGAGGCGCGGTTCGTCTATCGCCAGCATCATCGCGATAAGGGCGAGATCTGGGCCGAGGCGGCGCTGCACGTGACGCTGGCGTCGGACAGCGGCGCGATCGACGGCGTCGTCGCGGTGGTGCGCGACATGACCGAGCAGAAAGACCTTCAGGACAAGCTCGCCTCGCTGGCAACGACCGACGGTCTCACCGGTCTCGCCAACCGGCGCGCATTCGACGAACGCCTTGCCGACGAATGGGCGCGTGCGCGGCGCGACGGCACGCAGCTCTCGTTGCTGCTGATCGATGTCGATCATTTCAAGAAGTTCAACGACCATTACGGACATCTGGCGGGCGACGCCTGCCTGCGCGCGCTCGGCCGGATTCTGTCCACCTACGCGAGGCGTCCGGCCGACCTCGCGGCGCGTTACGGCGGCGAGGAATTCGCGGTGCTGTTGCCGAACACCGGCCCGGATGGTTGCGCCGAGGTCGGCGAAGGAATCCGCCAGGCGCTGCTCGATCTCGCCATGCTGCACGCGCAGAATCCGCCTTCCCGGCTGGTGACTGCGAGCGTCGGCGGCGCGGCTGCTCTTCCGTCCCAGACCACGATGGACTGCAGCACGCTGGTCGCTGCCGCCGACCGCGCGCTCTACGCCGCCAAGGACAGCGGCCGTGACAGGCTGGTGATGTCGGGACAGGTGGTCCCCTGGACCGCGAAGAGCGCGTGACGTCGGAGATTTCGCCCTCGAAACTCGCCGACGTCGGGCCTCGCATCGGCTGGTTTTTGCTCCGCGTTTGTCGCCCGGGTTCGGGCAAGATATGACTCGGATCACGGCCGATGTTCGGCCACTCCGAGAGTGCTGCTGTGACCAATGGGATCAAGCTCGTCCTGTTCGACATGGACAATGTCCTGTGCGACTACGACAGGGGAAAACGTGTCGCGTGTCTGGCGGAGCTTGCGGGATCGACCAGCGAGTTCATCCACAAGGCGATCTGGGACAGCGGATTCGAGCTGCTCGGCGATTGCGGGGTTCTCGACGCCGCCGACTATTTGCGGGGCTTCGGCGAGCGCATCGGCTATCCGCTCTCGCTCGACGAATGGGTCGAGGCGCGGCGCCGTTCAATGCAGGCCAAACGCACGATGCTGGAGATTGCCGGCAGCTTGCGTAAGACCGTCGACATTGCCGTCCTGACCAACAACAGCGCGCTGGTCGCTGACCATATCGACACGCTGTTGCCGGAATTGCGCCCGCTGTTCGGCTCCCGAATCTACACCTCGGCCCAGTTCAAGGCCGCGAAGCCGGACCCGCGCTGCTACCGCCTCTGTCTGTCGGAGCTCAACGTGAGGCCGGAGGCCGCCCTGTTCGTCGACGATCTCATGGCCAATGTCGCCGGCGCACGCGAGGCGGGTCTCTTGGCGCATCACCACACGTCAGTGGAGAGCTTCAGGCAGGCCCTTTCGGAGCTCGGCCTGCTTCACGAATGATCGCGGCCTTCCGCCGGCATCAAGCCAGATGGCACGAGACAAAATGCCCGCCCGCCCCTTCTCTCAGCTCCGGCGCGCTTTCCGCGCAGCGCGGCTGAGCGATCGGACAGCGGGTGTGGAAGTGGCAGCCGGATGGCGGCTTCATCGGGCTCGGCACGTCGCCCTTGAGGCGGATGCGTTCGCGCTTGAGCTTGGGATCGGGCACCGGCACCGCGGATAGGAGCGCCCTGGTGTAGGGATGCTGCGGATTGCGGTAGAGGTCGCTCGCCTTCGCCAGCTCGACGATGCGGCCGAGATACATCACCGCGACGCGGTCGGAGATGTGCTCGACCACAGAGAGATCGTGCGCGACGAACAGATAGGTGAGGTTCAACTCGGCCTGGAGATCTTCCAACAGGTTAATCACCTGCGCCTGGATCGACACGTCGAGCGCGGAGACCGGCTCGTCACAGACGATCAGCTTCGGCTCGACCGCGAGCGCGCGCGCGATCACGATGCGCTGGCGCTGGCCGCCGGAGAATTCATGCGGATAGCGCCGCATGTGCTCGGCCTTGAGCCCGACCTTGACCAGGAGACCCGCGACGCGCTCCTCGCGCTCTTTCGCGGACGACGCGAGATTGTGGATGGTGAAGGCCTCGCCGAGAATCGCGCCGACCGTCATGCGCGGATTGAGCGAGGCGAACGGATCCTGGAACACCAGCTGCATGTTCCGCCGCATCGCGCGCAGATCGTTACCGCCGAGCTTGCGCACGTCCTGGCCGTCGAAGGTGACCTCGCCGTCGGTCGGCTCGATCAGGCGCAGCACGCAGCGTCCCGTCGTCGACTTGCCGCAGCCGGACTCGCCGACGAGACCAAGCGTCTCGCCGCGATTGACCGAGAACGACACGCCGTCGACCGCATAGACGGTGCCGACCTGGCGCGACAACAGGCCGCCGAGCACAGGGAAGTGTTTCTTCAGGCCGCTGACGCGGAGCAAGGGCTCGCTCATGCCGCGCCTCCCAGATTTGTATCTCCCAGATGACAGGCCATGCGATGGCCGGGCGCGATCTCGCGCAGCAGCGGCTCCTTCTCCGTGCAGACCTTCATGGCAAACTTGCAGCGCGGGGCAAAGCGGCAGCCGACCGGCGGATTGATCAGGATCGGCACCGAGCCGCCGATCGCCTCCAGCCGCGTCTTGTGCTCGCTGTCGAGGTCGATGCGCGGGATCGAGCGGATCAAACCTTGCGTATAGGGATGGCGGGGATCGCCGAAGAGGTCATCGACGAGCGCCTCCTCCACCACCTTGCCGGCATACATCACGACGACACGCTGCGCGGTCTCGGCGACGACGCCCATCGCATGGGTGATCAGCATCACCGCCATGCCGAAGCGGTCCTTCATGTCCTGGAGCAGGTCGAGGATCTGGGCCTGGATGGTGACGTCGAGCGCGGTTGTCGGCTCGTCGGCGATGATCAGCTTCGGCTTGCAGGCGAGCGCCATCGCAATCATCACGCGCTGGCGCATGCCGCCGGAGAACTGGTGCGGATAGTTGTGCACCCGGCCTTCGGCGTTCGGGATCTGCACCAGCTTCAGCATCTCGATGGTGCGCTCGAGCGCCTGCTTCTTGGTGACCGCTTCGTGCCGCCGCAGGCTCTCGGCGATCTGCTCGCCGATGGTAAGCACCGGATTGAGCGAGGTCATCGGCTCCTGGAAGATGAAGCCGATCTCCTTGGCGCGGATCTCATCGAGCTGATTGCTCGTCAGCGGGACGAGATCGCGCCCCTCGAAGATGATCTGGCCCGCCGCGATCCGGCCCGGCGGCATCGCGATCAGCTTCAGGATCGACATCGCCGTCACGGTCTTGCCGCAGCCGGACTCGCCGACGACGCAGAGCGTCTCGCCCCTGTTGATGGAGATGTCGACGCCGTCGACGGCCTGGAGGACGCCGTCGTCGGTGGAGAAGTGGGTTTTCAGGCCCTTGATTTCGAGCAGCGGCGCCATCAGATCACCCGTCGCGCATCGAGCGCGTCACGCAGGCCGTCACCGATGAAGTTGATGGCGACGACCGCGATGAAGATCGCGCCGCCCGGGAACAGCGCCCAATGCGGGCCGATGTCGAGAAAGTCCTTGGCGTCGAACAGCAGCCGGCCCCAGGTCGGGGTATCAGGCGGGAAGCCGAGGCCGAGGAAGGACAGCGTCGATTCCGCGATGATCGCGGCGGCGACGTCGATGGTGCCGGCGATGATCACCGGGCCGACCGCATTGGGCAGGATATGGCGCACCACCTGCCGCACCGGGCTGGCGCCGAGCGCGCGCGCGGCTTCGACGAACTCCTTCTCGCGGATCGACAGGAACTGCGCACGCACCAGGCGCGCCACCGGCATCCAGCGAAGGCCCCCGATCACGAGCACGATCAGGATGAAGATGCCGCCCTCTGGTCCGAACAACTGCTTCAGCCCGTCGCGGAAGAGATAGATGAGCAGCAGCAGCAGCGGCAGTTGCGGCAGCGACAGGAAGAGGTCGGTGAGCCACATCAGGCCGTGGCCGAGCGCGCCGCGCGACATGCCGGCGAGCGCGCCGATCAGCATGCCGATGAAGACCGAGACCAGCATCGCGGCGAGCCCGACCGCGAGCGAGATCCGGCCGCCATAGATCATGCGGGCGAGGATGTCCTGACCGAGATCGTCAGTGCCGAAGGGATGCGCCAGCGAAGGCCCCTGCAGGCCGGCGACGATGTCGATCTCATTGATCTTGATGCGCCAGATGAACGGGCCGACCACCACCGCCAGCACCAGGATCAGGAGCAGGAAGGCGCTGATCACGGCGAGCCGGTGGCGGCTGTAACGCCGCCACGTCTCGCGCCAGGGCGAGTAGACGCCCCGCTCAGCGGAGGGAGATGCGAGGGTCAAGCCAGCCATAAAGGACGTCCGCGATGAGGTTGAACAGCACCACGAGGCACGCGAAGACGAAGGTGACGGCCATCACCACCGGCGTGTCGTTGGAAAGGATGGAGGAGATCAGCAGCGAGCCGATGCCGGGAATGCGGAAGATCTGCTCGGTGACGATGGCGCCGCCGAACACCGCGGGCATCTGCAACGCAATGAGCGTCACGACCGGGATCATGGCGTTGCGCATCACGTGCTTGACGATGACCGTGGCCTGGCCGAGCCCCTTGGCCCGCGCCGTGGTGACGTAGTCGAGCCTGATGACGTCGAGCATTGCCGAGCGCACGAAGCGCGTCATCGACGCCGCCTGGAACAGGCCGAGCACCGCCACCGGCATGATCGCCTGCCGGATCATCTCCAGCACCCAGCGGATGCCGGTGGCATTGATGTCGGTGGTGTAGACGAACGGCAGCCAGTCCAGCGTGACCGAGAAGATCAGGATGAACAGGATGCCGGTGAAGAAGGTCGGCAGCGAGAAGCCGACGAAGGCGAGCGTGTTGGCGACCTGGTCGAATATCGAATAAGGCTTGGTCGCCGCATAGACGCCGACGGGAATTGCGACCAGCAGCGCCAGGATCTGCGCCGAGCCGATCACGTAGAGTGTCGTCGGAAGGCGTTGGAGGATGAGCGTATCGACGTTCATCCGGCTGACGAACGAAAAACCCCAGTCGCCGTGCGTCATGGCCGAGAGCCAGTGCAGGTAACGAAGATAGATCGGATCATCCAGGCCAAATTTGGCCCGAAGTGCGGCTTGCACTTCGGGTGGCACGTTCGGATTGGTCGCTAGTTCGGAGAACGGGTCGCCGGGAGCCAGCGCCAGCACAAAGAACAGCACTGCCGAGATGCCGAGCAGGCTCGGAATCGCGATCAGCAAGCGACGCAGGACATACTGACTCATCAGGGATGGATCCTCTTAGCGGCCGTCCCTCACGCCTCCCGGTACCAATCCTGGATGTTGTCCGTCTCGTTCGCCCAGCCGCTCAGCGCTGGCCGCAGCGTGTTGGCCGCGGCTTCCACCTTCAGGCGATGCATCACCGGAATGAACACGGTGTCCTGCCAAAGTAGATCGTTGCACTTGATGTAGAGCGCGGCGCGCTTGACCGGATCGGTCTCGGTCTCAGCCGCCGCAATGGCGGCATCATAGTCCTTGTTGACGTAGCGCGGGAAATTCTGCCCCTGCCACTTGTTCTCCTTGGTGGCCACATTGGCGGAGATGTAGCGGCGCATGTGCAGAGCCGGATCTGGCTGCGTCATCGGGATCTGGAACTCCTCGATGTCGGCATAGAACTTGGGGTAGGTGTCGGGGTTGGCAACGTCCGATGAGAAGAACACCGAGGCGACGACCGATTTCAGCTCCACATCGATGCCGGCCTTCTGGCAGGCCTGCTTGACGATCGCCTGGGTCTTCTGGCGCGGTCCGTTGGTCGAGGTCTGGTACAGGAGTTTGAACTTCTTTCCGTCCTTCTCGCGGATTCCGTCCGCTCCGACTTTCCACCCGGCGTCATCGAGCATCTTCGCCGCCTTCTCGATGTTGAACTCCCACGACGTGTTCTTCGAGACGAATTTTTCGGGGCCGTTGAGGTAGTTGGCGGTGGTACGGCCGGCGCGACCGTAAATCGCCTTTTTGACGGACTCGCGATCGACGAGCAGAGCGAGTGCCTTCCGCACGTTCGGATCCGAGAGGATCGGGTGCTTGGTCTTCATCGAAGACCGTTCGCCATCGACCTCGGTGTTCGGATCGGTGAAGTTGATCGCAATGAACTCGATGTCGCCACCGGTGGCGTAGACCGTCTTGCCCTTGCCGCCCTTCTCCAGACGCAGCAGCACGTCGTCTTCGACCTGCATATTCCAGGCGAAATCGAATTCGCCGGTCTGGATCACCGCCCGCGCCGCGGAGACGGCATCGCCGCCGCCCTTCATCTCGATCGTGTCGAAATGCGGACGGTTGGGCATATGGTAGTCGGGATTGAGCTGGCCGCGGACCACGTCGCCCGGCTTGAATTCCACGAATTTATAGGGACCGGTGCCCACCGGAGCCAGATTGTTCGGCGCCTCGCGGGACTTCGAACCCTTGTAGTCCGCGAACAGATGCTTGGGGATGACGCAGCCATAGGCGCCGACGAAGGCATTTGCCCAGAAGGGTGTCGGAGTCTTGAACAGGATGCGAATGGAGAGATCGCTCACCTTCTCGACCGTGATCTCGCCATAGGTGCTGATCGAAACGGCGGCAGTGGCGGGATCGCTGGCATATTGCCAGGTGAATACGAAGTCGTCGGCGGTGAGCGGCTTGCCATCGTGCCATTTAACTCCCGGCTTGATTTTCCAGACCACCGATTTGGCATCTGCGGCGAGACCGCCGTTTGCAACCGAGGGAATTTCTGCGGCGAGAATCGGGTTGAGATTGCCGTCGGCGTCCCAGCTTGCGAGCGGCTCGTAGAACAGGCGCGATCCGTCCTGGTCCTTGGTGCCGGTGGCGAAATGTGGATTGAGCAGCGTCGGCCCCTGCCACCACAACAGCTTGAGAGGGCCGCCGCCCCCGCGCTTGGTTGGCTTATAGACCGCGGGGCTCTGCGCCATCGCAACGCCGCCGAGCGCGAGAAGCTGATTGGCCAGCGGAGCGGTGAGGCCGACAGCGGCCATGCGCTTGATGAAGACGCGGCGATCCATCCGCCCGTCCTTCACCTGACCGATCATCGAACGCAGTTCTTTATCCAGCATGGTTGTCCCCCGTCTGGTTCCGATAGTGATGAAGGCGGGCCGCCATGCGCGGCCGCCCATTTGGCTGGCAGTAGATGGCACACCGAATGGGGTGCACGTCAACTAGGACCGTGTGTATGCAAACGGTCTTCTGGCTGTCCCTTGGGCAAAATTGCGTTCCGCAGCCCATCCGTGCGGCAATCCAGCATCAAAACCTGCTGGATTGCGCGCTGCACTGCGGAAAATTTGTTCGCCGGATCAGACGAAGTATCGAGGCGAAATTCTACGCCACGGACATATCGAGCGGCGGCGCGACGCGGTCCGGCAACGGACAAATGTAAGGCGTCTTGGCCGTCCGCTTCTGAAGATCCGCCTTGGCAGACTTGATCAGCTCTGGTTCCGTCAGCGCCTTGATGCCGAGCCCGGCCATCGCCTTGGCCGCCTGCACCATGGCCTTGTGCGCATGCGGACTCTTGCCCTGTGCTACCACCTGCCAGGTGTGGAAGGGCGTGCCGATTGCAACCGTCGGTGCATGAACCTGCACGGTCGGGACCACCCAGCTCACGTCGCCCACATCGGTCGAGCCGACCAGCGGGTTGCGCTTGGCATCCAGCGGCACCAGGAAGTCGGCCAGCGGCCGATCGGTCGGCTCCATGCCGATCGCGTAGTAGACCGACGAGATGTCCTTGTCGCTCAGCGTCGCACGGATCTGGCCGGCAAAGCTCTTGTCCGCGTCGTCGAAATGCGGCGGTCCGAGCTCTTCCATCACCCGGTGCAGCGCCTGTTCCAGCGGCGCGTTCGGCAGGATGTTGGAGACTGCGGAGATGATCTTCATTTCCACCTTGGTCTCGGTCATCAGCGCCGCGCCCTGCGCGATCTTGGACACGCGCTCGACCAGTTCGTTCATGCCGGGAAGATCGCGGGCGCGGATCGAATAGCGCACGCGCGCATGGGCCTGCACCACGTTGGGCGCGATGCCGCCGGTGTCGAGCAAGGCATAGTGCACGCGCGCGTCGCTCGGCATGTGCTCGCGCATGTAGTTCACGCCGACGTTCATCAATTCCACCGCGTCGAGCGCAGAACGGCCGAGATGCGGCGAGGCCGCCGCATGCGAGGTGCGGCCGGTGAAGATGAAATCCGCGCGCGTGTTGGCAAGCGACGGCGTCACCGCCACTTCCCAGAAGCTGTGCGGATGCCAGGTGATGGCGATATCGGCATCTTCGAACGCACCGGAGCGCACCATGAAGGCCTTTGCCGCGCCACCTTCCTCTGCGGGGCAGCCGTAATAGCGCACGCGGCCCGGCACCTTGTTCTCGGCGAGCCAGTCCTTCACCGCGGTCGCGGCGAGCAGCGCGGCGGAACCGAGCAGATTGTGACCGCAGCCATGGCCATGGCCACCGGTCTCGATCGGACGGTGCTCGGCAACACCCGCCTCCTGGCTCAATCCCGGCAGCGCGTCATATTCACCCATGAAGGCGATGACCGGACCGCCCTCGCCCCACTCGCCCATCAGCGCAGTCGGGATGCCGGCGACATTCTCGGTGATGCGGAAACCCTGATGGCGCAGCTCGGAGAGATGCTCGGCGGCTGACCGCGCCTCGGTGTAGCACACCTCGGGCGTGCCCCAGACCTTGTCGCTGAGGTCGATGAAACGCGCCTTGATCGTGTCGACGCCACGCCAGATGTCGCTGCGGTTATCCATGCTTCGATCCGTGATTCCTGGTCAAACGAAGCGGCAATGGTTAGCAGCTTCGTTGCACGGCGCCTAGCACCTCGCCAGACACCAGCCATGCGGGGGCTGCCGGATCGAGGGGCCGCCTGCCGTCTGTGCATGAACCGTCGCTAAGCCTTTCGAAGATTTCACGCGGCGTTCTCTGGAATAGTTGGGAACGAGGCTTTCAAGACGGCGTCCTCCAGCCTAAATTATGCGTGCTTCGCGCGTCGTTCCGCCGGCCACGGCGGAGCGATGCTCTCAGCCAGGAGAACTCCATGTCCACCCTGACCGAATGGAGAGTGCCGCCGGCCAATCAGCCGCGTGCGAGCGATTACCGCTTCGATCTCGACCGCGCGCTCGGCTCCGTCGTCGGCCTGCACGCCATCATCCCGCCGGACGCCTTCAGCGCCGAGACGCTGGGCACCGAGCGCGCCGGCAACGGCGTCGTGATCGACGACGGGCTGGTGCTCACCATCGGCTACCTCATCACCGAGGCGGAATCCGTATGGCTGCACCTCGCCGACGGGCGTGTGGTCGAAGGGCATGCGCTCGGTTTCGATTCCGTCACCGGCTTCGGCTTGGTACAGGCGCTCGGCCAGCTCGACGTCGAACCTCTGCCGCTCGGCACCTCGGCGGAGACGCGGATCGGCGACCGCGTCGTGGTCGGCGGCGCCGGCGGCCGCACGCGCTCGGTTGCGAGCCAGATCGTGGCCAAGCAGGAATTCGCCGGCTATTGGGAATATCTGCTGGATGAGGCGATCTTTACCTATCCCGCACATCCGAACTGGGGCGGCACCGCGCTTCTCAACGAACGCGGCGAGTTGATCGGCATCGGCTCGCTCCAACTTGAGCGCGAACGCGACGGCAAGGCCGAGCATGTCAACATGATCGTGCCGATCGACCTCTTGAAGCCGATCCTCGACGACCTGCGCAAGTTCGGCCGCGTCAACAAGCCGGCGCGACCGTGGCTCGGGCTCTTCTCGACCGAGATCGACAACCGCGTGGTGGTGATCGGGATATCCGCCAACGGTCCGGCCGCGCGCGCCGAGCTCAAGACCGGCGATGTCATCCTCGCCGTGGACGGTGACAAGGTCACGAGCCAGACCGGCTTCTACAAGAAGATGTGGGCGCTCGGCGCCGCCGGCGTCGACGTGCCGCTGACCGTGCATCACGAAGGCGTCACCTTCGACGTCACGGTGACCTCGACCGATCGCTTCAAGCTCCTGAAGGCGCCGAAGCTGCACTGACGCAAGGCCTGAGGAAGCGGGGATGACCGAGGCCGTCGTGGACGACATCGTGGCCGTGCTGCCGCCACTGCTCAATGCGCTGGAGGCTCTCGGCTTCTTCCAGCGGCATCTGCACCCGCCGGCCTTCGCGTCGGTGATGAACGCGATCGGCGCGCCTGACGAGGCGCTGCAAGCGGCGCGGGCGGCGATCGGCGACTGGCCTGAGCGGTTCACCGACCTACGCGGTCGGCTCGATCGCGCCTGCGACGAGACACTCGCCGCCTTTGCCGGCATTCGCGAGGTCGAGCGCGGCAATGGCGACCTCGTCGCCGTGTTTCGCGCGCTACGCCACCTGCCGCGCGCACAGGAGGCGCTCTATCCGCTGGCGCTCCAGTTTCCGCCGGTGAGCAGCTTCTTTCTCAACGCTGCCAATCGCGAAGATGCCGATCTGTCGTCGCGGCTCGAAGTCGGCGCGAGCGAAAATACCGGCATCTTCCATGATCACAACGAGCCCGGCAGCCGCGGCGGCTTCTCGGTCTATGTGCCCGAATATTACACGCCCGATCGCGCCATGCCGCTGGTGATGGCGCTGCATGGCGGCAGCGGCAACGGGCGCGGTTTCCTGTGGGGCTGGTTGCGCGATGCGCGCAGCCTTGGCGCAATCCTGGTGGCGCCGACCGCAACCGGCCCGACCTGGGCGCTGATGGGCGACGATGGCGACACGCCGAACCTCATGCGCATCCTCGGGACCGTGCGCAGCCGGTGGAAGGTTGATACCTCGCGGATGCTGCTGACCGGCATGAGCGACGGCGGCACCTTCTGCTACGTCACCGGCCTCGACGGCGCCTCACCCTTCACGCATCTTGCGCCGGTGTCGGCGACCTTCCATCCGCTGATGGCGGAGATGGCGGACGCCGCGCGCGTCCAGCGCCTGCCGGTCTTCATCACGCACGGCAAGCTCGACTGGATGTTTCCGGTGCAGACCGCGCGGCAGACGCAGGCGGCGCTCTCTGCCGCTGGCGCCGACGTCACCTATCGGGAGATCGACGACCTCAGTCACACCTATCCGCGCGAAATCAACGCGGAGCTGCTGGAATGGCTGAATGGGACATGAACGATCCGTCCTTATCTGTGCCGTACTGCCGCGGGAACCATCGCTCCGGGCCGACGTTATCGCCGGTCACCGGAGGTTCGCTATGCAGACTTTTTTTGGAATGATCCTGGGCGCGCTGCTGCTCGCGGGCGGCGTTTACGTCTATGATTCCATGCAGACGTCGTCGGTCGCCAATGGCGAGGTCGCGATCACCAATCGCACCATCGTGAACTGGGATGTCGCCAAAGCCGATTGGGACGCGCTGCGCGACCGCGCGCACAAGGACTGGGTCCGGATCTCGTCGAAGTAACGAGGCCGCATCATGACCAAGGCGCCGTCGCGAACTCCGCGGCGGCGCCTTTGTGTTGCGTGCTGACTATCGCTCGGCTCAGTTCATCTTGGCCTTGCGTGCGTCGGCAATGACCTGCTCGAACTCGTTCATGCTCAGCACGCCCGGTACGCGGTACTTGCCGACGATGAAGGATGGCGTGCCGCGGAAGCCAAAGGCTTCGGCCTGCTCATTGTTGCGCTTGAGGATGGCGTCGATGTCTTTTGCATGGTCGGCGAGATCGCGCTTCAGCCGGTCCATGTCGACGCCGGCGCCAGCAAGAAGCTCATTGATGCGCGGCTCGGTCAGGCGCGAGCTGACGCCCATCATGGCGTCGTGGGCCTGATGGTACTTGCCCTGGAATTTGGCGGCGAGCGCGGTCCGCGCCGCCGTGACCGAGACCGGCCCGAGGATCGGCCAATCCTTCATCACCAGCCGCACCTTGCCGTCGTCCTGGACGACCTGGCGCAGCTCAGGCTCGAGCTTGCGGCAATAGGGACAATTGTAGTCGGACCATTCGACGATGGTGATGTTGCCGTCGGGATTGCCGGCAACCGGCGTGTCGGGATCGCGCAGCACCTTGGTTTCGGTCAGCACCTCGTCGGCGGCGGCGGCGCGCCCGAAAGTGGTCCCGCCCGCCGCCAAGGCGCCCGCCCCTATCAACGTCAACGCCGCGCGCCGCGTCGTCACAAGGCCCTTATTCCCAGATCCTGCCATAGCTCGTCCCGTTTCGGTCCCATCGCCGCAAATACGATTCGGGACCGGGAATTGTTACGGCTGATATAGAGCGTCGCGGGCGCGATGTCATCGCCATGCTATGCGCGGATCGCGGCCGGCGCTGGCGGAGCCGCAGCGCGCGGCAGCACCGCCATCAGCGTGCCGGTCATGGAAGCGATCAGCGTCGCCTTGCCCTCATGCTCGGCAAAGGCCCTGGCCTCGCAAAAGGTGAGCGTGCGGCCGGGTTTGACCACCTCGGCCTTGAAGACAAAACGTTCGCCCCTAGCAGGTGCGAGCAGCGTGGTCTTGAACTCGACGGTGAGGATGTCCGCGTCACGCGGCATCAGGGTGAAGGCGGCGACGCCGCAGGCATTGTCGAGGCCTGCGGTGATGATACCGGCATGGACAAAACCATTCTGCTGCGTGAAGGCAGCCGAATGCGGCATCGCCAGCTCCACCTCGCCCGGGGCGAGCTGGACAATCGAGATGCCGAGCGTGTGCATTGTCGGCTGGGCCGCGAACATCGCCGTGGCCGCCGCGCGGTAATCCGGGTTTTTCGGCTCGAATGCGACCATGATTCACGCCTCCGCCCGCACGGAAAGGTACTTCACGGCGATCTCTCGGATGGCATCGGCGAACGCTACGGACTTCCGCAACTGGCGGTCCATGTGCACGCCGGTGATCTCGCAGGTCGCCGCGAGTTCGCACGTCTCGGCATTCGCCATGTCGTGCCGGAAGCGGACCGTCTTTTCGCGAACTTCAAGCAGATGGCTGCGGATCTCGATGATGTCGCCGGCGAGCAGCTCGCGCTTGTAGGCGATGTTCTGCTGCACCGCGGCCATGCCGCGGCCGGAGCTGCGCAGATAGCTCGGCGTCAGTCCGAGCCGGGCGAACAGATTCCAGTTGGCCTCGTCGAATTTGCCGACATACCACATGATGTTCATGTGGCCGACGTGGTCGCATTGCCACGGATAGACCGTGCCGCGATAGGTCGCCTCCTGCTCCATCGCAAGTCGCTCCCTGTCCTTTTCTTCCGCCTTTGCGGATTGATACGGTAGCGTATCAGAGCTCCGTCGCGCTAGCAATACGGCACCGTATCAAGAATCCGGCGAGGCTACCTTCATGAGCGACGGCAAGGGCGATGTCTGGGTCGAGGCAGGATTTACCGAGCTCGCCCGCTCGGGGGTCGAGGGCGTGCGGGTGGAGGTGCTCGCCAAGAATCTCGGCGTCACCAAGGGCGGCTTCTATCGCCGCTTCGCCGACCGGGCCGCACTGCTCGAAGCCATTCTTGAGCGCTGGCGCGAGGGACGTATCGCGGCGATCGCGCAGCAGACGAGTCTCGACGGACAACAGCCCCGCGAGCGACTGAAGGCGGTGATCCAGCTCTATTCCGAGCGGCTCAATCCGGCAGCCATGGCGATCGAGCTCGCGATCCGGCAATGGGCCCGCTCGGATGAGGCCGCGGCGGCGGCAGTAGCGAGCGTGGACGCGGCGCGGCTCAAGCACGTCGCCCAGCTCTATCGCGCGACCGGCCTTGCGGCCGAGGAGGCGGAGGCGCAGGCCTTCCTGTTCTACTGCTTCATCTTCGGCCAGAGCCTGTTGTTCGTCGAGCGCAGCCCGCGCAAGCGGTCGCAGCTCGTGGCGAAATCGGCCGAGAAGCTGTTGGACTAGACAAGACGGCCGGAGCGTTGCTCCGGCCGGTGCATCAATTCGAAGCTCAGGCAGCGCCCTTCAGCTTCTTGGTGCATTCGCTGTAATAGCCGCCGCCCTTCTGGATCCACTTCAAGCCGCCATTGCCGTTGGTGGCCTTGTTGGCATTGTACTGATCGACGCAGGTGTGGAGCCGCGCCTTGCCGGGGGTCTCCTTGGCGTATTTCGGATCGACCGCGTTCGGATAGATCGCGGGTCCAGTCGGCAGCGCCGGCGCGGCGGCGGGCGCGGCCTCCTTCTTCGCCTGCTTCGGCTCGGCAGGAGCGGCGGGCGCAGCCGGAGCAGCCGCCGTGGGCGCCGCGGCAGGCGTTGCGTCTGCACCACACTGGGCCTTGCGGAAGTCATTCCACTTCATGGTGCCGAGCGAGCCGTCCTTCTTGGCCGCCTGATATTTTGCGCTGCACTCCTGCGCGGTCAGTGCCTGCGCCGGCGCGCTCGCCACCAATGCCGCGACACCTGACGCTGCAATCGCACACAACAATTTTGTCTGAATGGTCATCCCTGGGTCTCCTCCTTGGTCTTCCTCGAGGGAAGCGAAACGAGGATTGCTATCCTAGCGTGTCGGTCGCTTGCGACAAGGATGCGATGAGTTGCGCCGGCAAAATATAGTGATCCCGTCGCTCAACTCATTCATGTCGCGTTCAGCAAGGCGAGCCGACGTTCCCAAACCTTCGCAATTTTCCCAAGAAGAGTGCAACACATGACCTTCACCTCCCGCCTCGCCGCCCTCGCTCTCGTCTCCCTGCTCGCCACCGGCACTGCCTTCGCCCAGGCCGCCGCGCCGGCCGCCAAAACCGACACTGCTGCCACCGCCGACAAGAAGGCGCCGAAGGAGCGCTCGGCGGAATCGCTCGAATGCTCCAAGCAGGCGGACGCCAAGGGATTGAAGGGCAAGGAGCGCAAGAAATTTCGCCGCGAGTGCATGAAGGAAGCGAAGGCCGGCACCGCCGCGCCCGCCGCCCCTGCCGCCGACAAGAAGTAAGTCCGCCCCGATCCTCCGCGAGCAGCGAGAGGCATGCGCATTGCGGCATGACGAGCCTGCAATTGTGCGTCTCTCGCTGATTTGCGATAAGGTGGCGTGAAACAAATCGTCGCCTCCCTGCCGTTCGAGTGGCCGAGCCGTGCCAACGTCTTGAGCACGATGGAGACGCTTGTCATCGGCACCGCCGGTGGCCTCGTGTTTCTACTCGCCGGCCTTCCCGGCGGGCTGATTTCGGGCGCGATGATCGCGGTCGGGATCGCCGCAATCGCCGGCCGCCAGCTGGCGCTGCCGCCGATCCTGACCCAGACCGTGCTGGTGCTGCTCGGCATTTCGCTGGGCTCGGTGGTCTCGCGCCATCTGATCCAGCAGGTCAGCGCCTATCCCGTCACCATCGGCCTGCTTGCGCTCGCGACCTTCTGCTCGACCTTCGGATCGAGCTATTACCTGCAGCGCGTCCATGGCTGGGACCGCACCTCGGCCTTCCTCGCCGGCAGTCCCGGCGCGCTATCGCAGATCACGATCCTGGCGGTCGAGCGCGGCGCCGACCTGCCGGGCATCGCGGTGGTGCAGACCATGCGCGTCATCATCCTCACCGCGGCACTGCCGATGGTGCTGGCGATCACGGGCGTGGCGCCCTCCGCCGCCCCGTCGCTGACGACGACGATCGCCTCGCCGCTCGGCCTCCTGGTGCTGGCCGCGGCCTCGCTCGCTGCGGCGCTGCTCCTGCGGCTGATCAAATTTCCGGCGAGCTGGATGTTCGGTGCGATGATTGCCTCCAGCGTGTTGCATGGCGCCGGCTGGGTCGAGGGCGGCCTGCCGGACTGGGTGCGCGGCGTGGCCCTGGTCGGCATCGGCGCCCTGATCGGCAGCCGCTTCGCGCGGATGCGGATCAAGACGCTCGCCGGCCATATCAACGCGGCACTCGGATCGTTTACGGTGGCCATCGCCGTCTCCGCCCTCTTCGTCGGCATCGTCGCGCTCACCACGCCGGTGAAGTTCTCCGATGTCGTCGTCGCCTTCGCACCGGGCGCGATGGACGCGATGCTGGCGCTGGCCCTGACGCTGCACATCGACCCGATCTTCGTCGGCGCCCATCACCTGTCGCGCTTCGTCTTCGTGACGATCGCGACACCCGGCATCGTGCACCTGTTCGGGCGCACGCAAGATGATGTGGATGATTGACGCGGCGCAGCTCTCGTAGGGTGGGCAAAGCGCAGCGTGCCCACCAGCGACTGGTGTGAGCGTCGATGAATGGTGGGCACGGCGCGCGAAGAGCGCGCCTTTGCCCACCCTACGGCAGCTACCTAGCGCTTCGCCGTCCGCACAAATCCCCATGCGGCGATCGCTGCCATCAAGAGCGAGATCAGCACGTTGTAGCCGGCAAGCGAGAGGCCGAGGAAGCGCCACTGCACCTCGTCGCAGCGGACCACCTTCACGGTGTCGAGCCGCGAGAAAAGGTCGCCGGCGTTGCCGAGATTGACCACGGGACCGGAGCAGTCGGTCGGCCCCTGCCAAAATCCCCATTCGACGCCGGAGTGATAGGTGCCGAGACCGGCATTGGCGAGCGTCGCCAGCGCGAGGATCGCCAACGCAGCGAGCAGCAGCGGCCGCGGCGCGCCGCTCCTGGCCGCAAGCGCCGTGAGGGCACCGAGCGGGATCGCGAGATAATAGGCGTAGCGCTGCTCCAGGCAGAGCGGACAGGGCACAATCTCAAGCACGAGCTGGAAGAACCAGGCCCCCGCGATCGTGGCGGCGGCGATCAGCGTGACGAGCAGTGAGGCGGTCAGCGCGGGACCGGCGCTGGCCGGCTTGAACGCTGGTATGGCAGCACTCCGGGTCGTCACGGCAGCCTCTCTCCGATGGGTCGCGCGTCTAAGCCTCTAACTCCGGCCCATGCGGCTGTCGAGAACGGCGGGGATCACTTTGGCGCGGGTTGACCCCGTCCTGTCCATGGCTATAGTCCGCCCGCTTCGCGACGTCCCTTGGGCCGACCGAAGGCCCCTGTGGCGGAACTGGTAGACGCGCTCGACTCAAAATCGAGTTCCGCAAGGAGTGCTGGTTCGATTCCGGCCAGGGGCACCAAGCTGAAAATTCCAATGATAACAATAACTTACGCCGCTGGTTCACTTCCATATTTTCAGTAGAATTGTCGCGGCCCGTTGAAAACACGGGTAAAAATCCGCTTCAGCTGTCCGTGTTGTTGGCATTTTTGTTGGTATCGGGAGAACAAATGTTTTTCGGCGAACTTCCGCTATTCCGAACGAAAGAATTGAGCCAAACAACACGATCAACAAGCGCTTGCGGCTGCTTGGCATTGACACCAAGACTGATCATTGTGCCCACAGATTCCGAACCACCTTCTCGACCCTGTCTCACCGCGAAGAGATCAAAGACGCCAAGGCGTGGGATGGCGATGTCGTCGAGTTGCAGCTTGCGCATCTCGATAATTCGACTGTGGAAAGGCTCTACAAGAAGCACGGACCGCTCGCGCTGATCGGCTCGCGCACAAAGCTGATTCAGCATTGGGCTGATCGGATCGACCACTGGCTCGATCCCAAGAAGGTGAAGCCGATCAAGCGCGACACGCGGGCATGAGTCACTGTCTTCAGGCGTGGGTGATCCTGCCCGGTTCGATCGATGGCAAGCTCATGTGACAGTCGTCGATGCACTGCGGTCCGAACGTTGAGCTGAGCGCACCCGAATATCGGTGGGAGTGTTGGTGCCTAGGGAGGGAAACATACGCAACCACCGACACGACGAACCGCTGTTTGTCCTTAGTGATGGTGGCGTGAGTGCTTGGTCCTGCGGCGGAGGTTCGCTGGATCGCGGAAGCGCGGAGCCCGGCCCCCTCCTAGGTTCAAATCCTGGAGGCCGATCTCTGCGAAATAGTTTCCAAAACGCGAAAGGCGGCCCTTACGGTCGCCTGCGCCGATCGTAAGAATCGGTGGTTGCGGGGGCTCGCAACATCCGCTTCTCTCGTGCGCCCGCTGCGCCCCAAGCCTCAGCGCCATGTTGCCTCGACCTGGACGCAGCGGCCGACTAAGCCATCTCCGCCACCGGCGGCGACGGTGGTTGTTTCGGAACCAACAGCGCCTTCAGTGCTTCCCCTTGACGATCACCCCGCTGTGAAGCGACGCTTTCCTGATCGCCAGCAGGATCTCGGGTATCTGGCCTCAATTCAGCATTGTTCGATCGAGCGGAGTTCGGCATGGGATGTCTCATGTTACGGCTCCTCAGCTGATGATATCTCGCATCGTGCATTTTCGCGTATCGAGCCAATCCGATCTTGATCGTGACCAGCACAGGTGCGGCGATTACAAAAAGCAGGGCGACTGCATTGAACGCCGTGTCGAAGGCGATCACGGTGGATTGTCCTGTGACGACCCGGCCCAGCAGGCTCGTGGCAGCCCGGCTGGCGGCAGCCCCGTCCATTCCTCTTGCAGCGAGCAAGGCTGTCGTCGTCGTCAGCCGCTCGATAACCGCGGGAACGCCAGTGGTGACGCTGGCGCCGAGCACCGCGACATTGGCGGTGACGTTATGGTCGATCAGGGTCTGCAATCCGGCGACTCCCATGAGGCCACCAAGCTGGCGACCTGTATTGAAAAGACCTATGCCGGACGCACGGTTGCGGTTGTCGAGGTTGCTGAAAGCGATCAGCGTGATCGACAGAAACAGGAAACCGAGGCCCAAGCCGCGCAACAGGATGGCTGCCATCATGTCGTCCGCGCCGCTTTCGCTGGTCGAGCCGGACAACATCCACATCGCAACCATGATCAGCAGTATTCCAAACGGCACTGTGGCGACCGGAGGTGCGCGGCGCACCTGCATGAGGAAGGCGGCTATCAGGAGCGAGCAGACGAAAAGTGCGCCGCTTGGCAGCAAAAGCTGGCCGGCGTCGGTAGGCCTGAACGCGAGGACGGACACGGCAAACGACGGAATCAGGAACGCGCTCCCGAACAATGCGGCGCCGGCGACAAAACTGACGATGAAGGCGAAACAAAAATCCTCCGATTTGAACAAGGTAAAATCGAGAAGGCCTCTGCCTTTGGCCATCACTTGTTGCCCGAGAAATGCCAGCAGGGTGGCTGCGCCGATCAACGTCAGCCATAGGATGCGAGGCTCTTCGAGCCAGAGCCACCGACTGCCCTGGCTGAGGACATAGGTGAAGCAGAAAAGTGTGACCGAGATCAGCGAGAGGCCGATCCAGTCAAACGGACGGCGCGCGGCCGTACCGGGCCTCGGGCCGTCCGCGATCAACAGGAGTCCGGCTGCGGTTAGGGCCACCGGAACGACGCTGAAGAAAATCCATGTCCAGGACTGGCTGTCGACCAACCATCCCTGGAGAGCCGGGGCGATCGTCGCGGGAGCGACGACCGACCCCATCGCAAACAGAGCCTGAAGGATCGGCTGGTGGGATCGCGGATAGGCGAGGAAAATGGTGGCCTGGCCCGCGACAAGCAAGGTGCCGCCGGAGAAGCCTTGTACAATGCGGAGCGCGACCAGCAAGTCCAACCGAGCCGTGATGGCAGCGATGGCGCATGCCGTGCCCATCACAAGCGTTGAACCGATGATCAAGCTGCGCGGATTGACACGCGTCATCAGCCAAGGGGCGACCATGAAGCCGATTAGCTTCAGGGCGGTGTATCCGACGTCCAGCCAGGCGAACTCATCAGGCGTTGCATAGGTGTCCCCGATGATATCGTTGCGCCCGAGCGACAGGACAGTGCCGGCGATCGCTTCCGTTAGTGTGGCAAGTACGATGCCTGCGACGAGAAGGGTTCCTGTCGCAGCACTGTCGCGGCTCGGCGTGGCGGCGATCGTCGCGGTCATGAGCCGCTTCCCAGATTGATCTCGACACGCGCGGACAGACCGGGCACGAGACGGCCGGCCAATGGATTGCTGGCAAACCGGATCTTCACCGGGACGCGCTGAACCACGCGAATGAAGTTCCCTGTCGCATTGTCGGTGGGAAGAAGGCTGAAGGCAGACCCGCTGCCTGGCGCAAAGCTGTCCACCACGCCTTCAAGCGTCTGGTTCGGGTAGCCGTCGATCGTGATGTGGACACGCTGACCGTGCTGGATATGTTCGATCTGTGTTTCCTTGAAATTCGCCACGACCCAGACATCGTTGACCGGAACGATGTCAAGCAGGGAGGCGCCCGGCGCCACAAGCCGGCCAATACGGACCTGACGATTGCCGATAACGCCGCTGACCGGCGCGCGCACGACGGTGTGGTCGAGATCGATTTGGGCGAGATCGCGTGCGGCCTGTGCTTGCGCCACGGCGGCAACAGCCGCCTCGCGCTGACTGGCAAGGACGGCGATGCGTTGCTGCTGGGCCTCCACCGTTGCCGACGCCGCGGATACGCCCGCCTCGGCTCTCGATAGCGCCGCATCGCTTTCATCGACCTGGGCCTGGCTGACAGCGCTGGTGCGGATAAGTTCACGGCGGCGATCGGAGGCCTTGGTCGCCAGATTCATCTCGGCCACGGTCGAACGCCTCTGGGCTTCGGCCTGCCGGACCAGGGCATGCTGAAGTCGGGTCTCAGCGTCGACATTGATGAGGCGAGCTTGCGCAGCCTCGACATTGGCCACTGCTTGCGCAAGCCGTGCACGGTAGTCCCGATCGTCGATCCGGAACAGGATGTCACCCGCCCGGACGGTCTGGTTGTCCTCGACCTCGACGGCGATGACGTAGCCCGCAACCTTTGGGGCGAGCGAGGTCACGTCCCCGCGGATGTAGGCGTTATCGGTGAACGTCTCGTTTGAACGTGCATAAACCCAGCCCCCGGCCACGATCGCGACGGCGCCGAGGCATAGCACCAAGCCGACCATCTTATTCTTGTTGAGATGCGCCACGACACTCTCCTGCAATTAACGCTTATGCCCATTCACTCGCGGTCACCGGGCAGTCCAGCCGCCATCTACGGAGATTGCGGTGCCCGTAATCTGGTCTGCCGCGGCGGAGCACAGGAACGCGACTGTGCCTCCAAGCTGCTCCGGAGAGGCAAAATCCAGAGACGGCTGCTTCTCGGACAGGAGCTCTTCGGCGGCTTCCTTTTGAGTGATGCCGCGTTGCGCCGCGATGTCGCTGATCTGCTTTTCGACCAGCGGCGTTCGCACCCAGCCGGGACAAACCGCATTGCAGGTCACGCCGCTTCCGGCGGTCTCGAGGCCAACCACCTTGGTCAGACCGACCAGCCCGTGCTTGGCCGCGACATAGGCGGCCTTGTGGGTTGAAGCGACAAGGCCGTGCGCGGAGGCGATGTTGACGATCCGCCCCCAGCGTTGCTTTTTCATCTGCGGCACCGCTGCCGCAATGCCATGGAACGCGGCTGACAGATTGATGCCGAGGATTGCGTCCCACTTGGTCGCGGGGAATTCTTCCACCGGCGCCGTGAACTGGATGCCAGCATTGTTCACCAGGATGTCGAGGCGTCCGAATTTCTCGACCGTCGAGGCAATCAATCCGCGCACGGCGTCTCCCTTCGACATGTCGGCGCCGTCGTAGACGGCACGCATGCCGTGGTCGCGTTCGATGCCCTTGCGAATCGCCTCGATCTCGCCGGCATCGCCGAAGCCGTTCAACACCAGATCGGCGCCGAGCCTTGCCAGTTCTCTGGCGATCCCCAGCCCAATACCGCTGGTCGATCCGGTGACGATCGCTACCTTGCCCCTCATGAGAATTCCTTTCGATGCTTTGAGAGATGAAAATCTGCCGGGAGCTCAATCGCGGCGATGAACGTCATGGGTGATGATGCCAAGTTCCGGTGACGGCGGGTCCAGACGGCTTGGATCGGCCAATGTGCGGCGGATGTCGTCCAACCCGCTCTGCCAATGTGCGCGCATCGCGCTCAGTCCGAATTCGTAGTCCCTGGAATGACCCTCGTGGAGTTTGGTCTGATAGATCAAGTGGACGATGTTGTAGGAGCGATGGCGGGCCATCTCCGCGATCGCGCGGATTTCAGGATCGTCCTTGGCGCTTTCCGGCAGCTTCGCAATTGTCCGCTGCAACGCCTGGCGCATCTTCTGCATCCGCAGCGCCTGGTCCGTGACGGCGCGTGTGCGGCTCGAATACTGGATGTCCTTCTGCCGGCTCGACACTTCCATCATGTCGTAGGGAACGCGGCCCCTGGCCGACCAGAGATCGATCTGGAATGTCAGCGTGTCACACGGCTCGCCGGACAACACCCGGGAAAGAGGCGTATTGGACACCACGCCGCCATCCCAGTAGTGCTCGCCCTCAATTTCGACGGCGGGGAATCCAGGCGGCAGCGCGCCGGACGCCATAAAATGCTTCGGCCCCAGCCGGCGTTCGGCGGTGTCGAAATAGGTCAGGTTGCCGGTGCGAACGTTGACCGCGCCGACGCTGACGCGCACTTCACTCGAGTTCAACCGATCGAAGTCGACGAGCCGCTCGAGCGTTTGGTGCAATGGTGCCGTGTCGTAGAAGCTGGTTGCGGCATCGCCCGAGAACGGTGACCAGAGCGGCGACGGGAAGCGCGGCTTGAAGAAGCCGGGCTGACCCTGGACCAGGGCCCTCGTCGCCGCCATCGCGTTGCGCACCGACTTGATGTCGAACGCAAAGGGCAAGGCATTGGCCAACCCTTCGCCGGCGGGCCACTCGATCGAACGGGCACAGATGGTCTCCCAGAACTCGCGCAGCCGTGCCACGCGTTCGGCTTCCGGCGAGCCGGCGATGATGGCGGCATTGAGTGCGCCGATCGAAATGCCGGCCAGCAAGTTCGGCCGGATACCGGCCTCGTGCAGGCCCTCGTAGACACCGGCCTGATAGGCCCCCAGCGCTCCGCCACCCTGCAGCACCAGGGCGACGACATCGTATGGCAGCGGCTTGGCCTGCGGCGTAACAGAACTGGATTGCTCGCGCATCACGTTCAACATTTTGAAACTCCGATATTTTGAATGACCTCGATCAACCCGCATTCGTCTCGGCCAGGATTCCGGACCGCGCCCCGTGGCGCCGTACCGTCTCGCCCGGGGCCAGATAATCGTGGACCACGGTGCCAAGCCCGAGGGTGAGGTCGGCGACGATGTGCTTGGCCGACAGGACCTGAAGCACTGGTAGCTCGGCGACGGGAGCTAGCGCATGCGAACACAGATCCAGCGCAGCCGGACCGGTCCAGGCGCCTTTCACGGTGATGTCTTCAAGGTGGTAGCGCACCAGTTCGCAGATGCGCGCCGTGCCGTCGACGTCGGGGATGATCTTGAGCAGGAAGTTGGGGGCCGCGAGCTTCCTGGCTTCGGCAGCCGCCTCGAGCGTGCGATGCTTATACCCCATGGTGCCGGTGGCGACGCGAACCGAACCGTAGTTCAAGGTTCCGACCAAGGTGTCGATCTCGACGGCGAGCTTCGGCTGCGCCAGCTTCTTGGGAAAGCCCCAAATTTCACGCCCGCCTGCAATGGGCGGATGATCGTTGAGGAACATCTGGTGGGTGAAGCTGCCGGCTTCGCCGTGGTAGGACACCGGAATGACCTGACCGCTCTCGGTGTAGTCGCCGAAGCCGGTTGAGTCCGGCATGCGGATGAACTCGTAGTTCACGACCGGCTCGGTGAGCTCAAGCGGTGCCGGCACCAACCGTCGCAGCGCCTCGGGGTCGGTCCGGTATTGGATGATGAAATATTCGCGGTTGACGAAGCGGTAGGGGCCGGGTGGAAAGGCCGGGTTGGCCAGCGGCATGGCGAACGCCGTCGCGCGCACGGTCTCGTGTTTCATCGTGGTGAGCTCCAGGTTGGTCGATGGCGAGCGAGCCGCGCTCCTGGGTGAGAAGCGCGGCCCATATGCGTGAGTCACTGCACGTCAGTGACATGCTCTGGATTGGCCGACGCCAGGGCAGCAGCACGCTCGGCCCGCGGTGGATAGATCCACACCGTGTTGATTTCCTGCTTGGTCTTTTTTGCCACGTCGCCGACCATCTCGACTTTCCGCTCCCAGCCTCGCGTGAACAGCGCGCCGGCTTCTCCGAGGTCGAGACAGGTGACGTAGGCCTTCTGGTGATATGGCTTGGTCGGGACACCCAGGAGCTCGGCGGCGGCATTGTTGCCGGCAAAGGCGCCCATCCGCGTGGCGTGCTGGCACGACATCAGCGCATAGTTGCCGACATCATCGCATGCCGCGCGAGCGGCATCTCCGGTGGCAAAGACGCCGGGCACCGAGGGTACGCGTAAGTCGCGGTCGACAAGCAGCCGGCCGAAATTGTCGCGCTCGGCGGGGATCTGCTGGGTCAGCGGGGCGGCGCGAAAGCCAGCTGCCCAGATCACGGTCTCGGCTTCGATGCGTTCGCCGTCGGAAAGCGTGATGCCAGATTTGTCGAGCGCCGCGACGCCGGTACCGAGCCTAGTCTCCACGCCGAGCTTACGCAGTGCGTTCTCAATGACAGGCCGGGGACCTTCGCCCATATCGGGCGCGATCGCACTGTTTCGATCGACGATGATGACGCGCGGCTTGGCATCCTTGCCAAGGATCGCACGAAGTCGTGCGGGCATCTCCGTCGCCGCCTCGATGCCCGTGAACCCGCCGCCGGTAACGACGACCGTGTCGCGCCCGTTCCTTGCCGGCCGATCGGCCAGACTGTGAATGTGCCGGTCGAGAGCAATCGCATCGTCGAGATTGTCGACGCTGAAACCGTGCTCGGCGAGGCCAGGAATGTTCGGCCGGAATAGCCGGCTGCCGGTAGCTACGACCAGCCGATCGTAAGAGAGCGTCTTTCGCGCGCCCTTGCCGGCGACGACGTCCACGGTGCGGGCTTTGGCGTCGATTGTCTCGGCGCTGCCTCGTACGTAGACAACGTCGATGGCTTTGAGGACGTCGTGAAGAGGTGCGGTCAGGGTCTCAGGCTTCGGTTCGTAGAGCCGCGGGCGAATCACCAGCGTCGGCTCTGGCGCAACCAGCGCGATCTCGAGCTCCTCGGGCGAAACGCCCTGGATGTCGCGCAGGCGGGCAGCAGAAAGTGCGGCGTACATACCGGCGAAACCGGCGCCTATGATAACTATTCGCATGTGATCTATTCCCTTGGTTTGATTTTCTCGGCGCTAGGCGCGTCACCGCGGCCGCTTCACATTGGCGGCACACTCCCTGCAGTCGACGACGACCCGAATATGTGAAACGAAGACCTTCGGATGCTTACGGAGGGCAGTTCGGTATTAACGACGTCGGCCCCGGGCCTTCACACGCCGCGCGGCAGCCCGTGGAGGGCAGCCGCCAGTCGCGGCGAAAGGCAACGAGCTGAGCGGCGTTCGGACTCCCGTCCTGATGGGGGACCTGGGCGCCAGCCGTGGCCATGATGGAAATTACGGGATTGGTTCCTTGCACGGACTGCGCCGGAATTTCCACCTCCTCCCCCGTCGCTGAAGTGAAGCGAATACCCAACGAAAGTCCGTACACGAGTGCCATCACGAGGCCTTTCCGTCGTGATGTGATTACAAGCCGGTTGACGAAGTTCTTCCAGATCATGTCGGTCTCCGTCCGTTGGGGGCGTGGGCACCCTCATGATCTACCGGACCGGAGCTGCAACTGCGCCAGAGCGATTGCTGTACCTGCAGAGCGATTGCTGCTACTGCGGCGTCCTCGCCAATCGCTCGGCGTTTCACCGGTCAATCGTCTGAGCGCCGAAGGCCGTGAAGGCGCAGCCAGGCGCAACGGCAACCGGCGCCACCGTGTTGGGATCGCACAGCATTGTCGTGGCCTCATCGAGCCGGTGCTGGCGCAGCCAGGCATGAGGTGAAAGCCCCATGAGGTGAAAACCCGGTGCTTTCCTTGCACGGCAGAAGTGGAAACGCGACGGGGCGGTCAGGCGAACGTCGCCCTCTGTTTCAGGTGGCTGCTTATATCTAGGAGCAAACTTTGCTGCTCACTCGGGGAGCCCAGCCCTTTGCAGGCCATCGGCGAACGTCGCGAGATCCTTCGGCCGGCGGATGGGGAGCCAATCCGCAAGATTGGAGAGGCGCAACGTGGGATCAAGCTGGCGCAAATGATTCATTGCTCGTTGGGCCTCGCCCTGATGGCCCGCAAGCGCTTGGCTCGCCGCGACGATGCCGACGACCATCAGGAAGCTAGGCAAATGCCGAAATGCCTTCTCCGCCAATGAAGACGCAGTATCAAAACGTCCCGCAAACAGGTGCGCCATCGCCATTCCCGCCTGCATTCGATACATCTCGGGGTCGAGCGGGCTCAAACGCATTGCGCGATCGAAGTACTCTGCGGCGCCGTCCGGTTCGCCGTTCCAGACTCTCAAGAACCCGCCAAGGAACCAAGCAGACGCGAGGTTCGGATTGAGAACGAGCGCCTTGTCGGTCAGGTCGATGCTGCCGTCGAGGTCGCCGGCGAGATGGCCGAGCGCATGGCCGCTTCGCGTAAGTGCGACGGCATCGTCTTCGCCCAGTTCGACGGCCCGACGGCCCAATCGGGCTCCCTCTGCGATCTCCTGCAATGGATTGGTCATCCAACCGTTGACTTTGCGCCAAAAATGGCACCACGCCGCCATCGCGTAGGCTGACGCGAAATCCGGATCGATCTGTAGCGTCTGATAGAATTGGCTCAGCGCCTCGTCGGTTGCATCCCTGGTTCCCCGATTCAAGTTCGCCCGTCCACGCAGGTAGTAGTCGTAGGCGTCGAGGCTGTCGGTCGGCTTGTGTTTTGCGCGCTCGATCTCGGCCTGCTCTAGCTTCGGTGCGATTTCGCCCACGACGCGCGCCGTGACCTGGTCCTGCAGATCGAAGATATCTTCCTGTCCGCCGTCAAAACGCTCTGCCCAAAGATGTACCCCCGTTGGGGCATCGATGAGTTGTGCTGTTATACGAATACGGTTCGCCGCCTTGCGCACACTCCCTTCAAGGACATAGCGCACACCCAAGTCGCCGCTTACTTGCTTCACGTCAACAGCCCGGCCTTTGTAGACGAATGACGAATTGCGAGCGATCACGAAAAGCTGACGAAATCGCGACAACGCCGTGATGATGTCTTCGACGATGCCATCGGCAAAGTACTCCTGCTCAGGATCACCGCTCATATTCTGAAACGGCAAGACCGCAATCGATGGCTTGTCGGGCAATGACAATCCGGGCGCAACCGGTGTCGCAGCTCCCCTCAACACAGTTGCCTTTGCGGCATCTCCGAACAGAAGCGAGTAAATACGCATCGGCTCAGCGATGTTCTTGAGTTTGGTCTCACCAAGATCGCTGATTGCAAGATCGAACCGCGATTTCACCTGCCGGTACGCATCTTCCGAAAGACATATAGCTCCAGGTTGAGCAACACCCTCCAGGCGCGCCGCGATGTTGACCCCGTCACCCATCAGGTCACCGTCACTTTCCTCGACAACATCGCCGAGATGAATTCCAATGCGAAATTCAATGCGCCGCTCCGGCGGCAGACCGGCATTGCGCTCGGTCATTGAGTTCTGAATCTCGATGCCGCAACGGACCGCTTCGACGACACTCCTAAATTCCACAAGGGCTCCATCGCCGGTCCGCTTCACGACGCGTCCGCCGTGGATGGCGATCGTCGGATCAATCAGGTCGCTTCGAAGTGCCCGCAGCCTTGCCAACGTGCGGTCCTCGTCCGCTCCGGTCATTCGACTGAACCCGACGACGTCCGCCGCGAATATCACAGCAAGCTTTCTATACTCAGTCATGCCCGACGCCTCAGAATAAAGTATATTTCAGGGTTGCGCTCGATCGGCGAAAGGCGCCGAGCGCTCTATGGCTGAGACGAACAATTCAGCATTGACGACGTTTGCATGACGCTTTCACTGCCGCGCGGCAGCCAGCCGTCGCCCGCTCCGGAGATGAAGCGAACGGTCAACGACGTTCCGTATACGTCTGCGGTCGTGACGACTCTCCGTCGCGGTGTAATTGCAAGGGAGCTGACGCCGTTCTTCGAAACCATCGTTGTCTCCGTGGATCGTAGTCGTGGACACAGCGATGATCTAGCGAACCAGGCTTGCAACTGCCCCAGAGCGATTGACACGATTGCAGAGCGATTGCTGCTACCGCGTTCGTCGCCGCCAATCACTCGGGGTCTCGCCGGTCAGCTTCCTGAACGCCGCGGCGAAAGCGGTTTGCGAGGAATAGCCAAGCGCGGCTGCGACCGACACGATCGATTCGTTGCTGTCACGCAGCATGTTCATGGCCTGCTCGAGCCGGTGTTGGCGCAGCCAGGCATGAGGTGAAAGCCCAGTGCTCTCCTTGAAGGCACGGCAGAAGTGGAAGCGCGACAGACCGGCTTCCGAAGCGAGCGCTGCGAGCGAGACATCCGCATCGCTGTCTGAATGCAGACGCTCGATGGCGCGGCGCAGCGCTGTTGGCGACAAACCGCCGATGACAGGCTGTGTCGCGACAGGTGAACCCGCATGCGCGGCCAGCAGGCGTGTCGCCAGCAGATCTGTCAATTGCTGCCTGAACAGCGCATCCAGCGCGGCACTGCCTTCCAGTACATCTGCCGCGCTCAAGAGCAAGCGGGATGTGATGGGATCGGGATGCGCCGATCGATCCATCAGATCCGCTGCGGAAGCGGTGCCGGCTTCCAGCGCAACGCGCTCGAGCGTTGTCTGTGGAAGATAGAGGTGGATCACGTTCAAGGATTCAGGAATGTCCCAGCGCGACGTCGAGCCGGCCGGGATGACCGTCACAGTGCCGGGACGCGCCGTTCCGATCACGACCGATTTCCCGGTGCGCCGCTCGAAGCGCAGCGAGCCCGAGGGGAAGGTCATGAGGACGTGGTCGGCCATCGGCGCGACGACGTCGTGCAGCGCGGCATGTTTCCAATACGCGATCACGCCGCTCGAGGGATCAGAGGCCATGTGAACAGGCGCCATCTTGAGCACGCGCGCCATTTCCGCATCGGCGTGAGGGGCCCCGCCGGTCGGCACGTCGCGCGGGTTCGCCTCGGAAGTATCCGGCTGGTCCTGCGAAGGATCGCGCAGGATTGGCTTGGAGCTCATGGACGTGTCCTCGCTGTGGGGAGAAGCTTCGCTTACCGGTAGAACGATTGCGGTTATTACTGCAGGCGTCTCCGCCAATCGCTCGGGGTTTCGCCGGTCATTTTCCTGAACGCCGCAGCGAAGGCAGTCTGGGATGAATAACCAAGCGCGGCTGCGACCGAGACGACCGACGCGTCCGTGTCCCGCAACATGTTCATGGCCTGCTCGAGCCGGTGCTGGCGCAGCCAGGCATGCGGTGAAAGCCCGGTGCTTTCCTTGAAGGCGCGACAGAAGTGGAAGCGCGACAGGCCGGCATCCGAAGCGAGAGCTGCGAGGGAGACGTCGGCATCGCTGTCGGAGCGCAAGCGTCCGATGGCACGGAGCAGGACCTTCGGCGACAGCCCACCCATGGTCGGCTGGAACGCGATTGGCGAGCCGGTGTGCGCAGCCAGGACGCGTGTGGCCAGGAGCTCAGTCATCTGTTGCCTGAACAGTGTATCCAGGGGGCCATTGCCCTCCAGAACGTCGGCCGCGCTCAAGAGCAATCGGGATGTAATGGGGTCGGGATACGCCGTTCGCACCAGGAGATCGGTCGGTGTGGCGGTCTCGGCGTCGTCGGCAACGCGCTGCAGCATTGCAGGGGGAAGATAGAGCTGAACGACATCAACAGGTCTCGGAATATCGTATCGGGCGCTCAATCCGGCCGGAATGATGACGACAACGCCATGACGACATGTTCCGACCTCAACCGATCTTCCTGACCGCCGCTCCATGCGCTGTACCACGCCGTTGTAAGCCATGATGACGTGGTGGCTCATGGGCTCGACGACGTCGTGCAATGGTCCATGTTTCCAGTGGGCGATCCCGGCACCGGAGGCGTCCAATGCCATGCGAAATGGTGTGGTCCCGAGCACGCGTGCCATCTCCGCATCGGGACGCCCCTCGGCAACGGGCACGTTGCTCTGGCGCGCCTCAGATGCGGCGGGCTGACCTTCCGAACAATCGTGCATGGCTTGCTTGCCCATCGACTTGTGCTCGCGTTGTGGCGCCCGGCGTCAGAACCAACGAAGCGCGACATTGCCGCCTCTGTGCTTCAACAATGACCGCAATTGCCCGCTGACGGAATCGTGCAGCAGTCCTGGTCTGGCAGGTTCGGCGGGTAGATTGACCTGTACCTTGGGATAGTACCGGCGGCGGGCGTATCACGTACAACCGCGTGAGCGAAGCGGGAGCTTTGAATAAGATTGCACGAGGTCTGAAGGCTCAATACAGGGTCAGTCCTGGCACTCCGCATTGATGGGAATCGCGAACTGAAACGCCGCACCTTTTGGTACGTTGGCGGTCGCCCACAATCGCCCTCCGTGATCCTCAACGATCGAACGGCAGATGGATAGTCCCATCCCCAGGCCGCTCGACTTCGTCGTATAAAATGCCTCGAAGATTCGCTCGATAGCCCCTTCTGACAGGCCCGGGCCAGAGTCTCGCACCGCAACGAGAATGCAATCCGCTTCAGCCTGGGTGCTGATTAGTAATTCCCGACGGTCGTCGCTCATTTGGCTCATCGCCTCGACTGCATTTACGATCAAGTTCAGCATCACCTGTTGAATCTGGACCCGACTGCCTTGAATGACAGGCAAGTCCTCCGCCAGTTGAGTCCGCACTTGAACGTCGTTTTTCGAAGCTTCCCCGCGCGTCAATCCGATAACGCCCGAAATGGCGTCATTAATCTCCAAGCGGTCCTTTTGCACGGGCTCCTTCCTGACCAACGCGTGCGTCCGGTCGACAACTTCACTGACGCGCATGCCGTTCAGTACAGCTCGGTCTATTGCCTTTTTCGCCCTCTCAACATCTGGCTGCTGGCGAGTGAGAAAGCGCTGAGCGGTTTGAGTATTGAGGAGCGCGGCCGTGATCGGCTGCTTGACTTCATGCGTTATAGACGCCGCAAGTTGGCCCAATGTTGCCAGCCGATTGGCGTGGGCCAGTTCCGTCTGCATGTTGCGGAATCGCCGCTCGCTCTCACGCGCTTCTGTTTCTGCCCGCTTGCGCTCGGTTAAGTCGAGCACAAACGCGACACCTTGGCCCTCTGTCCCTTCAAGGCTCGCGATGCCGACCAACACTGGAACACGGCTGCCATCCTTGCGGATGTACTCCTTTTCGAAGGGTTGCGCGGCTCGCTTGTTCTTCAGCTCGGATATCGCCTGTGCATTGCGATCGCGCCATTCAGGGGGCGTCATGTCCGCCCAGCTCACTCGACCGCACAGGACATCGTTCTGATCATATCCAACTATGCGGAGAAACTCATTATTGGCATCGAGAATCTGGCCCTCCATATTCCAGATGACGATGCCGATGATGTTGGCATCGACGAGGCGGCGAATTTTTGCCTCACGTTGTTCAATCTCTCGCTGCATGCTTGCAATGGACCTCAAGTCCGCCTGCAACACGTCACGCCACTGCAACAGCAGTCTGAGATAGAGCTCGCTGTATTCGTTGCTTTTCTTGTCGAGAACACAAATCGTTCCAAATATCTCGCCATCGGGCCAACTGATCGGCACGCCGAGATAGGAGATCATGCCTAGTTTGACGTCAGGGTTCGATTTCCACGCCTCATCTTGCAGAGCGTCCGGGACAATCAATGGTCGGCGAGTGTTCATTACAGTCTCACAATACAGCCCTGTATTGAGACATGCGACTTCGCCCGGCTCGTAAGGATTTTCATTAGACTCGCTGGAAACGAAGACTTTGATGTTTGGCGGCTCTGCCCTCATGATCAAGGCGGAGGGAACATTTAGAATATCGGCCAGAAGATCTACGATCTCCTGCCATTTCCGCATGATGTCCGCGGGTACTTGCACACTGTTGGGCATGTCAGTCCATCCCGACACTGGTGTCCGTGGCGCGCAAGTCATCCGAACGTGATCCTATCGACTGTGATGTATAGCCAACGAGTTACGCTTTCGGATGCGAAATCCGACAGCTCCATTCCCGGCGGAGACGCCGACAGCGCTTCACGTCCGCCTGTTACCGCCTTCCGGACGGGGCTCGCCATGGGAAAGCCTCTCTCACTCGGCGTCAGATGGAAAGCCAATTCAGCCTCAGGGCGGACTGCAGATGCCGAAGCAGCGCTTCGGCTTCTATCGGCTTGGTCAGACAGGCATAGGCACCATATCGCATGGCGCGCGACCAGGTCGCCGGATTGGTGTCGGCCGTGATGACGATCACCGGCATCGCGGAACCAATGCTCCGCAGGTGCTGCAGCAGGTCGAGCCCGCTCTGGCCCGGCATGCTCACATCAGTAATCAGGCAATCGAAACTGCCCGCAACGTACTCCGCCATGAAGGCCTCCGCTCGATCGAAAGTGCCACACGATAGATCCAGCACCAGAAAGAGGTCGGAAAGAGCCTCTCGCACGGCTTCGTCGTCCTCGACGATCGCGACTATGGGAGCCTTAGACAAGCCGGTGACCTTCGCTAGCGTGGCCGGATAGCCACCGCCGCATCTGGCCCTTTACTAGCCCGGATTGTAACCATCCTTTGGTCTAGGGTGATCCTTCTCGAATTCCCGCAGGCAACAGTTCCCAGACGCGAATGAGCTGACCAACGGACGTCGCCTGCATCTTCTTCGTCACGTTGCCGCGGTGCAGCTTGACGGTGATCTCGCTGATACCGAGATCGAACGCGATCTGCTTGTTGAGGCGACCCTTGACCACTTCGCGCAGGACTTCGCGTTCGCGCGGCGTCAGCTTGGCGTAGCGGTCGACGTGTTGTTTGGTGTGCCGGGCCGCAGTCCTTTGCGCAACATCCTTCTCGATCCCGGCCGCGACCGCGTCAAGGAGCGTCTGATCTCTCACAGGTTTTGTCAGGAAATCTGCGGCTCCCGCTTTCATCGCCTGAACAGACATTGCGATGTCGCCATGACCAGTGAGAAAAATTATCGGTCTCGTATTGCCAGTCGCGGCGAGGCGCTGCTGGAGATCTAGGCCACTTGCTCGCGGCATGCGCACATCGAGGATTAGGCATCCCGGCCGTTCCGGAAGATCGGCGCTCAGTAACTCTTGAGTCGATCCAAAGCAACAAGCGTCGATTCCGACCGACAGCAGAAGTTCGCGAAGCGCGGACCGAATCTCCTCGTCATCGTCCACGATCAGAACGAGCGGGAGATCGGTTTCGAGGTCGGCCTTTGCTTGACGAGGGACCGCCGCGGTCGACCACGCGGACGAAGCGGAAAGTGCATTTGTCTGCATCGACATCGGCATTGATCCTTAGCGCTGGACGTGCCCGACGTTTTACCGGGGAAGTCCCGCCAAGGTCGTTGGCGGGCTTCCTAAATCTCGCTAATCGCCGGACCTGCCTGTCGCATCAGCGCTCCGCGACCCCGATTAGACGCAGGCCGCCGTAGTGGCGCTCATGCCCGGCGAGGTAGGTGGGATTGTCGGAGAAAACCCGCGCGCGCAGACCATCGATCGTGAGACGGTAGCCCCCCATCGCCTCGCACCACGAGTCGAGCGACCTTCGTCCCTCCTCGATCCGGCCCGCAAGGGCAAGCGAGGCAGCGAGAAAAGTCGCACAATAGACCAAGCTGGGAGCAAGGTCGGTGGCTCGCATGAAATACGGAATTGCGAGCTCGTCGCGCCCATGCCAGAAGTCGTATTGGCCTAAGAAATGATGCCACAGGCCGACGCCGCGGTCGCGCGGACTAAGCGCAATCGCATGCTGGATTGGTGCCCGCATTTCCTCAAGACTGCCCATCAGGAAATGGACATGGCCTGTATAGGCAAGGGCCTCGGCGTCACACGGATCGAGCGACAAGGCCCGACCGAAAGCGATCAGCGCCGCGTCGAAGCGGCGCTGACACTCCCGCACGTAGCCACGGCAAAACCAGGCTCGAGGCCAGTCCGGCGCCCGCGCGACCGCCCGCGTCGCCAGTTCGTCGGCCTGCCGCAGCTCGTCACGGTCTGCAAGATCACGACTTTGCGCAGTGGCCCTTATGTTCTCTGCGACAATCGTGTAGGCCGACCCCGCCAGAGCCGACGCGTTCGATGGATCGGCGAGGAGCGCGCGATCGAACCATCGCCGTGCCTCGGCAAGGTCCTGGGGGACCCACAGCTCGCGATTTAGGGCGCTCCAACCGCGTAAGGCGCTGTGCTGCGCGCCAGCGGTGTGCGACGCCTCTTCGGATGGGCCCTGGGCGGCTTCCCGGTCCACTAGCTCCATGATCACCGCGCGTGCCAGCCGGCCTGAGATCTCTCCCTCCATCGGGCTGAGGCCGATGTGCCGGTGCTGGAACCGATCCGCCCAGATGGTCGCGCCGGTGGCGGCATCATCGATCATGGCAATGACCTGGACCTCGCCCTCCACTGGCCGGATCGACGTGCGCAGGACATAGCGGGCGTCGCCCGCGCCGATGACCACCGCATCGGGCACGCGCGAGAGCTGCACCATGAGATGCCGCCTGACCTCGGCTCCGAGCGATTGAGACTGCTCGTCGTCAAGCAGGCTTTGGACGGGTGGTATCAGAATGGAAATGCCGCGGGACTCTGGCTGCCTGCCGACGTGAACCGTCGATCCGCTGGGCACACTGCTCCCTTCGGCCTGCGCCACCGCGACGGGCATGACGAAGCGATAACCGCGACCATGCTCGGTTCGAATGTAGTTGTCGGCCTGCCTCCCGTCGCGGAGCACGCGGCGAAGGGCCGCCATGTGTACGGTGAGGTTATTCTCCGCGACGACCCGGTCACCCCAGCCTGCGTGCAGCAGATCGTCCTTGGTGACGAGTTCGCCCGCTCGCTTTAGCAAGAGCAACAGCAGTTCCGTTGCCCGGGAGTTGAGCAGCACCAATTCGCCTTGCTTTTCCAGGCGGCGGCTTAGAACGTGAAACGCGAAAGGCCCAAAGGCGAAACTGGAGGGTGCCTCCATGACTACCGAACTGATTAGCAGATTTTAGGAATCTATAGCAATGCATCGCGGCTGCATCAACGCAAATCGGCGCCGGTGAGCCCGAACCCATCCCGAGACGGAGAGTTTAAGATGCGAATGGTCGAAAATGATGTGCGGATCAGGTCCATGGTGCGCCAGGACATGCCCGAGCTGCTGCGGCTGATGGAGGGCATTGTCAAGTTCGAGCGCGGCACAGACTTCCGACTCACTGAGGCCGAACTGCTGCGCCGCGGCTTCGGCGAACGTCCTGAATTCGGCGCCTTCGTCGCCGACCGCGGCGATAGCATGCTCGCAGGCATGGCCGTGCACTACGAGATTCCCCTCATGCACACGCTGCGGCCGCTGCTCATGATGAAGTGGCTTTTCGTGGACCCGGATGTGCGCGGCCTCGGGATCGGCCGACGACTAATGGCGCGCGTGGCCCGCCATGCGATGGATACAGGGCACGAAAAGTTCTGCTGGTTCGTGCTGAAGGATAACGCACCAGCCCGGGCTTTCTACAAGGGCGTCGACGCGACCCCCGATCCGGACTGGGATCGCTGGCAATTGGGAGCGGAGGCGATCGCCCACTTGGCCGCCGACGGCTAGGGCGTGAACTCATCAACGCTATGAGTACGCGCCCTAGTTCAGCGCATCGCGCGTTCGTGAGTTTGACCGCCGGCTCGGTTGAGAACTGGGACGTCGTGAGCCCCGTTCAAGCGTTCAGTTCGTTCTAAGCGCCGTACGGGTCGGGCCTCTTTCCTAAAGCTGGCATGCCTTGTCGGATCCTGCTCCGAGCCCACCATCGTCGCCCGCAAACGCGCGCGTGCTGAGTGGCAGCTTTTGCCGGGTCGCATTTGCCGACGTGAAGTACGCGCCAGTTGAACTTCTTGACAACCCCTTGATGGCAAAGGCCAACGGAATTGGCATGTCCGTTGCTAGTGAGACGAGCGTTTGCAATTGACGGTGGAGTTCGTGCATGAGCATCAGCAGTGTAGCTAGCGGAAGCGCGGTGAGCTGGCCTTCTTCCGCACGTCAGGCGAAATCTCCTTCGGCCGTCGGTGCACAAGCCGACGGTTCGAAGTTGACAGCCGGCATGAGCGCCGATGCGCCTTACGATGCGATCAAGGTCGATCTGCCGAACGGTATGTCGATCGGAGTCGTCAGCTTCGGCAACGTCGGCTTCGATAGCACCACTCTCAAGACCATTGAAGACTTCGTGCAGAGGCTGGCGAGCAAAGAGACCTCCGGGCATCAGGCGTCAGGTGCGGATCGAGCAGGTGCGATTTCTGATGCCGAAGACAGCGAGGCGCCGGGTGTCGTCGGACTAGACAAGATACACGTGGAGCTTCCGAACGGAATCTCGTTCGAGGTCCGTCACTCCTCCGGAGGTCGGCCATCGGATAACCTGACCATCATGAAGGAGCTCACAGATACTGCCGCGGAGCTGGCCGAAGTCTTTCGAACCTACTCGCCGGCCTCGAGGGCGGCGGCCGCCTATGCCTCTAGCCAGGCAGCGTTACCCAGCCGCGCAAATGAAGTTGACACTCGGACTTGAGAGGGCGCTCTTTGCAGTGAGCATCGGCGGGGATGGTCGATCGCGGTCGAAGTTGGCAGCCACAGAGTCGACCCCAGCACTGTCAAGTAAGCTTGCGAGCTGTCTGCGGGCGTAAAACATCCGCGTCTTGACGGTTCCGCGGGGGATATCGAGAATTTCGCTGACTTCGGCGACTGATCGCTCGTGATAATAGACCAGGTCTATGATGATGCGGTGCGCTGGACACAGCTTGCCAATGCACGAACGCAACACGACCTTCGTCTTTGTTCGGTCGATCGTTGCCTCGGGCGACTCGGCTTCGTCGATGATTTCGGGCAACTCGACGTCATCGATCCTATCGTGCATGCGTTTCCGCAGATAACCCAGCGCCTTGAAACGGGCGATCGAAAGCAGCCAGGTCGATACTCGCGATCGACCTTCAAAGCTGCCGGCTGAATGCCAGACATCAAGGAAGACCTGACTTGCCAGATCTTCCGCATTTTCCCGCCCGCGGACGAGCCCGCGAATGAATTTGAATACCTTTGCGCGATGGCGCACATAGAGAATATGCATTGCTGCGGTATCGCGCACCGCAATGCGTTTGATGAGATCATCATCGGATGCTTGGCTCTGGCTATAGTCGCATGACGCTCTCGCGCGGTGAGACGGCGCATTGGTCTTCGTCGTTTCCTTGAAAATATGACCCTGACCTGAACGATCCGCCTCGTCAGAGGGCCGGGATCGCGATCCCTCATTCACGAGGATATCAAGGGAGCCTCCAAATGCTCCATCGGACTGACTCGGCAACATTGCATCCTCCCATCCCGTTGGTCGGGTGCGCGACCATGCGTTGCAATGGCAGATCGCAGGTATCGCACGGGAAGGCTCAGCTCCTAGTCCCTTGGTCTAGGTAAAGCTAAACCTTTGAAGACGAAATGATGCGCCGCTCAGGCTATCGTCCCGAAGATGGAAGAGCAAAGGCCTTCGTTTCCGCCCAATCGAAGGAGGTCCTCATCGCTGACCGAACACTCCTGGCATCTGTACAGCCAGAAGGACTCCTGGACTGCCGGAATGAACTGCGCCTCCGCGAGCGCATGACACCATGGAAGTAACCAACGTCCTGCGTGATACCGACGAATCCATCGTCTCGATTGCGGCCGCGCTTGGCTATTCGTCGCAGACCGCTTTCGCTGCCGCGCTCAGAAGACTGACCGGCGAAGCGAGCGATTGGGCAGAGCGCAACTAGCAGCAATCGCTCTACAGGTACGGCAATCGCTCTGGCGCAGCCGCAGCTGTTATTCGCTAGATCATCACGGAGCCAACATCCAACTGGATGGAGAATAGAGATGATCTTAAAAAGCATCGTCACCCCTCATGCGATCGCGCCGCCTTCTTCGCACTGGTCCGCGATGTCTGGTTTTGCCAGCAAGGCGGCTGAGACAATCGCCGACTTCGCCGGCGTCGTCCACAACCTGGTGATTGATGTACGCGATTGCTACCGGCCCGAGCTGCACTACATGCGTGGTCCCGGTCCGAAATGGCGCGCCAAGCATCAAGCTTGGCTAACATTCGATCCTGCCACAGGCGATTAGCGCGAGCGCATCCGTTAGCAGCAATAGCTCGCTAGGTACGGCAATCGCTCTGGGGCAGCAGCGGCGCAGATCAGCTAGACATCACCATGTCCAAACCAACTTTCGGGAAGTCCAAACCAAGGAGCAAATGACGTGCGACTAGTCATCATCGGCGCCGGCTTCGCCGGCATGTACGCGGCCCTTTCAGCAGCACGCCTGCGCGACATCCAGGGCGTTTTGCCCGAAGAACTCGAGATCGCGCTGGTTGCGCCAGAGCCGACGCTCGTGGTGCGTCCGCGGCTTTACGAACCGAAGCCCGAAACCCTGACGGCGCCGCTGCTGGACGTGCTCAAGGCTGTCGATGTCGTCTACGTGCAAGGCAGCGCCGAGACGATCGATACCAAGTCTTGCATGGTGCAGGTCGCCACGGCCAAAGGCACGCGAAAGACACTGTCCTACGACCGCCTGGTCGTGGCCACCGGCAGCCGGCTGTTCCGTCCGAATATTCCGGGCCTCGCCGAGCACGGCTTTTCCGTCGACTCGCTCGATGATGCGGTTGCGCTCGACAAGCATCTGCACGGTCTTGCCGACCGGCCGTCCGTGAACGGACGCGACACGGTCGTGGTCGTCGGTGGCGGCTTCACCGGTATCGAGGCGGCAACCGAAACGCCGGCGCGGCTGCGAAAAATCTTCGGCAATGATGCCAAGCCGCGCGTCATCATCGTCGACCGCAACAGTGCGATCGCCCCTGACATGGGCGAAGGTCCCCGCCCCGTCATCATGGACGCCCTGCGCAAGCTCGGTGTGGAGACCCGTCTCGGTGCCGGCGTCACCTCGCTCGACGAATCCGGCGTCACGCTATCCAGCGGCGAACACATCGAAACCGCGACCGTGATCTGGGCGGCCGGCTTTCGTGCCGCGCCGTTGACCCAGCAGGTCCCAGCCGAACGCGACAATTTCGGCCGGCTGCTGGTCGACCGCGATCTGCGCGTGCCTGGAGTGGCCGGCGTGTTCGCCACCGGCGATGCCGCCCGCGCTGCCTGCGACAATGACGGCAATTACGCGCTGATGTCATGCCAGCACGCGACGCGGATGGGCGCCTTTGCCGGCAACAATGCCGCAGCGGAACTGCTGCGCGTTCCGACCAAACCCTACCACCAGAAGGGTTACGTCACCTGCCTGGACCTTGGCGAGGCCGGCGCACTCTTCACGACCGGCTGGGAACGCAAGGTGGCGATGGTCGGCGACGTCGCCAAGAAGACCAAGCAGGAGATCAACACCGTCTGGATCTATCCGCCGCAGGCCGAGCGTGCTGCCGCGTTGGCCTCGGCCGATCCGGAGCGTGTGACCGATGTGACTGGCTTCCTCTAGACCTTTCACGCGAAACGGGCCGCGCTCCGCGCCTCCGAAGCGCGGCCCGCTCACCAGCGACAACCTGGAGCTCTGCTCCGATGAAACACGAAACCGCGCGCACGCCAGCGTTCACCATGTCGCTGACGAACCCGCGGTGCTGATCACCATCAAGCTCGGATATGCAGCCTGCAATTACCCGGGACCGGAGAGCCGCAGGTCACGCGCATCGCGATCTCTGTCGACGGCGGCCGGCCTGCACAGGGGCCCGCCCCAATGAGCCATTGTTCACAAAAACGGAGAAGTACCATGAAGACGCCTTCGCTCTGGATGATTGCAACCGGTTGCTTCATCGCGCTGACACCGGCCGCACAGGCGCGGTCGGCCTATGATGGATCCTGGGACCTCGTGTTCGTGACGCAAAAAGGCGCTTGCGAACCCAGCTACAGCTTCACCGTCAATGTTTCCGACGGCAACGTCTCGCATCCGAATCTCTTGAAGTTCAGAGGACACGTGGCACGATCCGGCGCGGTGCACGCGTCAGTCGCAGTTCATGACAAATACGCCACGGGGTCGGGCAAGCTCGCCGACACCACGGGCCACGGCAGGTGGAGCGGCCGCGCCGGGAGCTCCCTATGCTCGGGCTATTGGACCGCTCAACGCAATTGAGCGTGCCGGTAGATTGGTCGGCTTCGCCAGGTTCTTCACGCTAGGTCAAGTCTTCACCGCCCACGTGACCGGCAATGTCGTACTGGCCGCCGTGGTGGCCGTCGACGCAGTTCGTTTCGCTGCGCTGACCAATGAAACCCCGAGCGATTGGCGGAGGCGCATACGTTTGCAGCAATCGCTCGATAGCGACGGCAATCGCTCTGGGGCAGTCGCAACTCAAGTTCGATAGACCATCGCGGTGACGCACCAGCAATGAGCGTGTCACCGATCTCTGAACACCTCACCAGCTTCCCACGCGGGAAGCGCAGATCGATCAGGATCAAGCGCCAAGATCGAACGCAGGAGTTTTCAACGATGAATCAGATGACCCGTAACACTCAGCAGAAGACAAACATGAGCCTGGACAACATCTCACACCCCGTTAGATCGCGGCCCGACGAACTGGTTCCGTCGCGTTACGCGCTGAAGGTCGGCGAGATCGACGTCATGGTGATCAGCGATGGCGTGCTGCCGCTCCCAACCGCGATGTTGGCACACGACACCGACCCTGCCGTGCGGGCGGCCTGGCTGAACGACATGTTCCTGCCGCCGGATGCTTTCGACTGGCCGCTGAACGTGGTCGTGGTGCGGAGCGGCGGCCGGACCATCCTCATCGACGCTGGACTAGGGCTGGACCCGGCCTTGAACTTGCCGCGGGCCGGGCAGTTGGTCCAGCGGCTGGAGGCTGCCGGCATCGATCTTGCGTCCGTGACCGACGTGGTGCTGACCCACATGCACATGGACCACATTGGCGGGTTGCTCGTCGACGGGGTGAAGGACCGGCTGCGTCCGGACCTGCGGATCCATGTGGCGGCCGCCGAGGTCAAGTTTTGGGAGGCGCCCGACTTCACCCACGTCTCCATGCCAGATGGTTTCCCGGACGCGCTTCGGGCGGCCGCTAACCGGTTTGCAAAAGAGTACCGCGGCCAGCTGCGCCCGTTCGATGAGGAGCACGAGGTGGCGCCTGGGGTGGTCGTCCGTCGCACCGGTGGCCACACCCCTGGGCACAGCGTGGTCCGCCTGGCATCCGGCGGCGATCGGCTGACCTTCGCCGGTGACGCCGTGTTCGCGGTCGGGTTCGATCATCCCGATTGGCATAATGGTTTCGAACACGACCCCGAAGAGGCAGCCCGCGTTCGGACCCGTCTTTTGCGGGAGCTGGCGGGGAGCGGCGAGTTGTTGGTGGCCACTCACCTGCCATTCCCGTCCGTCGGGCGGGTGGCGGTCGATGGCGACACCTTTCGCTGGGTACCGATCTTCTGGGACTACTGACCGCTTGGCGGGTTAGCTCCGAACCAGGGCGCGTACTCATGGCGCTAGTGAGTGCACGCCCTAATTCGCCGTAGCTGCTCATCAGGTGCAGACTTCTCGCATTTCTGCTTGGTAGCTTCGGCGGATGCGGCGTCGAAAATTACCCGCTCGGTAACTCCGAAAGCCGCGTCCGCGCAGGCGATCGAGGCGTGCGGCTGCAGTCCAGGGATTCTTCTTCCGCCAGTCGCGAATGATGGTCAACTTGAGCGCTCGCGGTGCCGCACCAGAGCTACACCGCGGTGCTACGCCGTCAATCTCCGGCAATCGCCAGCTGACCTGCCCGGCGCTTGGCGGCGAACGCAAGAAAAGCTGGCACTCGAAAGCAAACCGTGCGGCTGCAGTCGATCATCGCGCCAATATCCGAGGCGCTACCAGTGGGGCAGTACAAAATCGCACGAAATCGTAGTTTGGCGTATAGAATCGCGCAAATGGCGGAGAGAGTGTCAGTCAACTCCCATTGAAAGATAAAGCATTTTCGACCTTCATAGACCAAAACCCACCATTCGAGCTACGGCCCGAAATGGGATTTCGCCGCCGGCAAAAGCCTGTTCAGCCAATGGCCCATCATCGACAACAACACCATCAAGCGACAAGCGAAAGGCAAATTGCCGTCGCGCGCATGGGGCACAAATCCCAGCCCCATGCGTGCCGCAGAACCGATCCGCAGGTCATGGCCGAACGCGAGAGCGGCGATCCCGAACGCGGCAAACGGCATTCCTGACCACAAATCCCTGGTCAGCAACATCCGTTTGAGCACCATGCCCCCCATTTCGAAAACTCAGGCTTTGCCCGCGATGTTCCATCCGCGTGCGATGTCGCCGGCGGCTTCCCAGCCATCCTCAGTGACGATCAGCGTATCCTCGAGCTTGATGTAGCCGCGCGAAGGATGGAGCATCGCGGTCTCGACCGAGATCACCATCCCGGGCTGCAGCGGCCGATCGGCATCGTAAGGCGCATAAGGCACCGGCCCACGTCCGGTGAGCCGCGGCGCCTCGTGACTGACAAGGCCGATGCCGTGCGCCGTGTAGTCCAGCACATTGCCATGCGGCGCCCGGCGCACCGCCTCTTCGCCGGCGGCGATGATGTCGCCGCCACGCGCACCGGGGCTGATCGCGCCGCGCGCTACCTGCTGGATCTCCTCGATCTCGTGCAGCAGGTCGTGCAATTCCGCGTCGGGCTCGCCCACCACGCCCATGCGGCCGAGGTCGCCGATATAGCCTTTATAGTTGCCGCCGGAATCGAGCGAGATCACGTCGCCCGCCTTCAGGCGCTGATCGGAGGGTGCGCGGTTGTGGCTGTTGCCGGCAGCGATCAGGCAGTACTCGAACACAAGGTCCCTGTCGTGTTCCTCGCGCCGCAGCCGATCGACGATATCGTGCTTGCTCATGCCCGGCGCGCAGATGTCGAAGGTCGCCGTCATCGCGTCCACCACGCGCTCGGAAGCTTCACGCATC